>VXRL01000062.1 GCA_009838515.1 Terriglobia bacterium
GGTCAAGAAGAAGGCGCCCCCCAAGCGCATTCGCGTAGGCGGCAACGTCGCCAAGGCCCGCCTCACGCGCCAGGTGCGCCCGCAGTACCCGCCGCTGGCCCGCCAGGCGCGCATTCAGGGCACGGTGAAGCTCTCGGCCGTGATTTCCAAGGACGGCTCGATCCAGAAGCTGGAGGTGATGTCGGGCCACCCGCTCCTGGTCCCGGCCGCGCTGGCGGCCGTGAAGCAGTGGCGCTACAAGCCGACGCTGCTGAACGGCGAGGCGGTCGAGGTGCTGACAAACATCGACGTGAACTTCACTCTCAGCGGCTGAGGTTGGCGTCCTAGAGTCTCCCTTCGGGGAGTCGGACCGCCAGGGCGGCGGAAGGCTGCCGCCCGCACGGTTCGGCACGAACAGTTGGTCAACGGATTCCGTTGTCTCTTTAGGAGGAAAAACAAGCAACATGCTTTCGCAATTCGCAACTACCGCCTTCTTGCTGCAGCAGGAAGTCGGATTCGACACGATGTCGATGTGGAACCAGATGGGGTTTGCGGCCAAGGCGGTCGTAATCGTCATGTTCCTGATGTCGGCGTGGTCGATCGGAGTGATGATCGACCGTGGATTGGCGTACTTCGCCGCCAAGAAGCAGTCCAAGGCATTCGCCCCGGCTGTTGCCGGCGCCCTGCGCAACGGCAAGCTCGACGAGGCCATCAAGCTCTCCGAAGGCTTCAAGAAGAGCCACCTAGCCAAGGTGGTCTCGGCCGGCCTGGCCGAGTTCAAGTCGCACGACGTGGGCAGCGATGTCCCGGGCCGCACGGTCGACGCTTCCAAGCGAGCCTTGGAGCGGGCTCAGGCGATCACCCACGCCGAGTTGAACCGCGGGCTCAGCGGCTTGGCCACGATCGGCTCGACAGCGCCGTTCGTGGGCCTCTTCGGCACCGTGGTCGGCATCATCAACGCGTTCCAGGGCATCTCCCAGGAGCGATCCACCGGACTTGGCGCCGTCGCCGGCGGCATCTCGGAGGCGCTGGTCGCCACCGCGATCGGCCTGTTCGTCGCGCTGCCGGCCGTGTGGATGTTCAACTACTTCAACTCGAAGGTCGAGGGTTTCGACGTCGAGATGGAGAATGCCAGCTCTGAGCTGATCGACTACTTCCTGAAGAGGAGCGGTTGAGCTTCGCGGGCGCAAAGCCGCAGCGGATTGACCGGCTGTAGTATCGTGTAGCGGTTGGTCGGCGGTGGCCCTGGAGGGCGCGCTGCCGACCGACCGCCTGGGAACGAGGGAACCAGTATGGCGGAAGAAGAAAAGGGCCTGATCGAGGTCAAAGAGGAAGACGTCAAGAAAGGCACCCGCGGCGGCATGGCCGCCATCAACGAGATCAACGTCACGCCGATGGTGGACGTGATGCTCGTACTGCTGATCATCTTCATGGTGATCACGCCCATGCTTAGCAAGGGCGTCAGCGTCGACTTGGTGCGCACGCGCAACCCGGTTGCGATGGACGAAGCGGATGCGGAAGATGCCGTCGTCGTGGCGGTGACTCGCGACGGCCAGGTATTCCTGGGCACGTCCAAGCTGGAAGCTCTGGATGAGCTCACGTCGCGCGTCAGCGACGTAGTCAGCAATCGCATCGACAAGACGGTCTACATCAAGTGCGACGCACGATCGCGCTACGAGCGCGTCGTGGAAGTAGTCAATGCCGTGCGGACGTCCGGCGTGGACCAGGTCGGGTTGCTGACAGAGAAGGAAGAGGGTTCGGGCGGCTTCAGCTAGCGTCGCGACTCTCGAGCACACTTACACACAGGAGGACATTCACCATGGGAATGGCGGTTGGCGGGTCGGGCGGCTCAAAGTCCGTACCCTACATCAACATGACACCCTTGATCGACGTGCTTTTGGTGCTGTTGATCATCTTCATGGTCATCACGCCGATCACCCCCAAGGGGTTGGAGGCGCTGGTGCCGCAGCCAAGCGAGGGCGAGCAGCAGTCTCAGCCCAACGCGCGCACGGTCGTGGTCTCGATCAACGCGGATCGCAGCATCATGATCAATCGCGATCCCTCGACGCTGGACACGCTCGGAGAGAACTTGAGGGACATCTTCAAGACCCGCGCCGAGCGCGTCATGTTCGTGCGCGGGGCGCCGCAGCTGGACTACCAAGACGTGGCCAAGATCATCGACCTCGGCAAGGGCGCCGGCGTGGACAAGATCGGCCTGCTGACGGAGCAGATCGAGTAGTCTAGTGCTTGCGGCATGGCGCCAGGCCTAGCGCCCGGCGGTAGTCGCGACCTAGGCAACGGAGTGAACAATGGAAATCGATAAGCAAAAAATCCTGAAGATCGGGGGCATTGTCTTGGTCGTGGTGCTCGTCTTGGTAGGCAGTCTGCTGTTCCTGATGCAACAGTACGGCGTTACCAGCATCGCGGCGTTGCAGGCGCGGAACTCGCTGAACAAGGGCGTGGGCGCGTTCTCGGCCGGCGATTTCGTCCGAGCCGGTGACTATTTCGAGGCTGCGGCCGACCTTGACCCGGAACTCAAGGCGGCCCGTGTGTACAGTGCCTACTCGGTGATGATGCAGTACCAGCCAGGCGCCGAGTACCAAGAGAACATCGACATCGCGAACAGGGCCTTGGACGGGTTCAAGGCGGTGCTGCAGGACGATCCGGAGAATTCGACCGCTCTGCAAAGCATCGCGTCGCTCTACTTCAACATGAAGAAGATGGACTTGGCCAAGGAATGGCACGGCAAGGTGCTGGAGATCGAGCCCGACCACAAGGAGTCGTACTACACCATTGGCGTCATCGCGTGGACTCAGTCTTACGAGCCGCGCTTGGAGTTCCGCGCCAACGTGGGCATGAAGCAAGAGGACGAGGGGCCGATCGTGCTCAGAGGGCGCATGAGCCGCTCGCAGCGCGAGGAGTATGCCGGCCTCAGCGAGGAGATCCAGCCCATCATCGACGAGGGCTTGACATCGCTGGAGAAAGCGATCGAGATCGATCCCGACTATGACGACGCGATGGCTTACGTGAACCTGCTCTACCGCGAGAAGGCGGACTTCGCAGAGACCAAGGATGAGCACGACGAGCTGCTGATGAAGGCCGACGAGTGGGTGCAGACCGCTCTGGACACCCGCAAGCGCAAGGCCGAGGAGAGCACGATCGAGACCTTCACGACCGACGAATAGGTGCCGGTGCCGCAGCGCGCGGCGCGGCGCACGTCTTATAATTCGGCCTGAGGCCCGTCGGGTCTCGGGCCGTTTTCTTGCCGGGAAGCGCCAAGCCGGAGCGTTACCATGCCCGCCACGAGCCGGATCAAGCCGGAAGGGGACGCGGTCCCCGCGGCGATGTCGAGGCGCTACCAGGAACTGGAGCGCAAGCTGCTCGACCAGCGGCCGGACCAAGATCCTGAATTGCTGCGGCGCGCCTTCGCGTTCGCCGCCGAGCGGCATCGCGGCCAGAAGCGCAAGAGCGGCGATCCCTATCTGGCGCATTCGCTTGAAGTAGCGCACATGCTGGCCGACATGCGGCTGGACCAGGCAGCGCTTGCCAGCGGACTGCTGCACGACATTGTCGAGGACACGCCCGTAACGGTGCCGCAGCTGCGCCGCGAATTCGGCGACGGCGTGGCGCGCTGCGTGGACGGCGTGACCAAGATCGGGCGGCTACGCTACCACTCCTCCGAGGCGCGCCAGGCGGAAACGTTCCGCAAGATGCTGCTGGCCATGGTCAAGGACATCCGCGTGATCCTGATCAAGCTGGCCGACCGCACGCATAACATGCGGACGCTGTACGCGCTCGACGCTGAGCGACAGCAGCGGATCGCGCTGGAGACGCGCGAAATCTACGCTCCTGTGGCGCTGCGGCTGGGCATGGGCAAGATGCGCAGCGAACTCGAGGACCTGGCATTCGCGTACTTGGAGCCGCGAGCATACGAGACGATCCTCGCCCACATCGAGTCGCGACGGGAGTCGAGCGAGGAATTCCTGGCGGAGACGCAGGCGGAGCTCGAGCAGAAGCTCGAGCAGGCAGGGATCCCCGCGCGGGTGGAGGGCCGCATCAAGCGGCCCTATTCGATCCACCAGAAGTTGGAGCGCCAGAACGTAACGTTTGACATGGTCTACGACCTGCTGGCCCTGCGCGTCATCACAGATACCAAGACGCATTGCTACGCGGCGATGGGCGTGATCCACGGGCAGTGGCAGCCGGTGCCGGGCCGCATCAAGGATTTCGTCGCGATGCCGCGCCCGAACCTGTACCAGTCCCTGCACACCTCGGTTGTCACGCAGGACGGCCAGCGCTTCGAGGTCCAGATCCGAACCGAGGAAATGCACGCAATGGCCGAGGAGGGCATCTGCGCGCACTGGAAGTACAAGGAGGGGCGCCGCGGGCCGGACACGGCCGATGGCCAGATGGCTTGGCTGCGGCGGCTGGTGGAGTGGCAGCGGGAAATGCGCGACTCCACGGATTTCCTGTCCACGCTGAAGGTCGAGCTCTACCCCGAAGAAGTCTATGTGTTCACTCCGAAGGGAAAGGTGATTACATTGCCCCGAGACGCGACGCCGGTCGACTTCGCGTATGCCATTCATACCGAGGTCGGCCACACTTGCGTGGGCGCGAAGGTGGACGGGCAGATCGCGCAGCTGAAGCGCCCGCTCACCAACGGCGAGATCGTGGAAGTGCTGACCAAGCCGGGCAGCCACCCCGCGCAGGACTGGCTGTCTTTCGTGAAGACGTCGCGGGCACGCAACAAGATCAAGCAGTGGCTCAATGCCGAGCGTCGCCAGCAAGCTATTGAGGTCGGCCAGCGGCTGCTGGAGAAGGAGGCCCGGATCTTCAAGGTGCCGCTGCGGCGCATCACCGCCGACAGGCTGGAGGCCGTATGCCGCGAATACGGCTGTTCTAACACGGATGCGCTATACGCGCGTCTCGGGTTCGGGCGCTATTCGGTGCGCCAGGTTCTGCGCAAGCTGTTCCCGGAAGGTGCGGTGCCCGACCCGTCGCAGCTGCGCAAAAAGCCGCCCGTGCCCGAGGACCTGGACGCCAGCCTGGCCTTGCAGGGCGACGGCACGCTCGAAGTCCGCGGAATCGATGACGTGCTGATCTACCGGGCGCGCTGTTGCAATCCAATCCCCGGCGAGCCGATCGTCGGGTACGTGACGCGGGGCAAGGGTGTGGGCGTGCATTCCCATTCCTGTGCCAATGTCCAGAACCTGTTGTTCGATGCTGAGCGCCGGATCGACGTGCGGTGGGCCCCCAAGGAAGGCTCGACGTACCAAGTGAGGCTGACGGCCTTCGTCGATGATCGCCAAGGGATCCTCAAGGACTTGACCAGTATCGTCGCCAACGAGGGACTGAACATCGTCAAGATAGAGTCTCACAACGGCCGGCGCGACGACCAAGTGGCGATCGCTTTCGTTGTGGAAGTCGCCGACAAGCTGCAGCTGGACAGGGTCGAGTCTGCGCTGTCCGACACGGCTTCGGTCCGCTCCGTGGAACGGAGCAGCAAGTTCTAGCCGGGCAGCTCGCCCAGGCGAGTCCCGCCCGCCCTCGAGATCGGTGCCGCTAGGCCGCCTCGCGGTCCCGCGCTAGACTCAATGCGGTTCGGACGGAAATGCTCCGACCGAGATGGAGGGAACTTTGCATGACTCGTAACTGCCTGCTCGCTCTTGGAATCCTGTTGTACGGTTTCACAGACGTTCCGCTCGCGGCCCAGGACTTGGCGGACGTCACCATGGCAGGATCGCAGATGCGCGAGGACGACCTGCCCTCGCTCGCAGCCGGTCCCGACGGTTCGCTCTGGAAGGTGTGGCTCGCCTACGCGGACCGGCGCGACGAGATCGCGATCCGGCGGTGGCAGGACGGGACCTGGGGCAACTTGCGCTACGTGCCCAACACCAGCGGCGATGTCTGGCTGCCGCAAGCCGGCGTGGACGGGGACGGCCGCCTGTGGGTCGCGTGGACGCAGATGCTCGACGGGAACTGGGACATGTATGCTCGCTCGTACGATCCGGGCGAGCAGGCTTGGGGGCGGCTGGTGCGGCTGACAGACCATCCGTTGCCAGACATCAACCCTCGCATGGCGGGCGACGGCAAGGGCAAGCTGGCGCTGGTGTGGCAGGGATTCCGCGGCCGGCACTCGCACATCTACCTCAAGACGCGCTCGGGCGAGGGCGGCTGGTCCGATCCGATCCAGATCACCAGGCAGCCCGCGAACCACTGGGAGCCCGGGGTTGCGTTCGATTCCGGCGGGACAGTCTGGGTCGCCTACGACAGCTACGCAAGCGGCAACTACGACGTGCTTCTCACCGGCGTGCGCGAGGGAGCGATCGTGGTCCCGGAGGTTGCGGTGGCAGCCAGCGGCCGCCACGAGGTCAAGGCGACTGTGGCGGTGGATGGCGATGATCGCGTCTGGGTGGCCTGGGAATCCGGCGGTGCCAATTGGGGCAAGGATACGGGATACAACATCCGGCCGCGACAGCCGGGAGTCGTCATTGGAGCGGATCGGGAAGTGAATATCGCGGCGTACGCCGGCGGAAGGCTGGAGACCACGGCCCAGCCGCTGCAGGCTGTCTTCGCGCGCGGCGAAGGCACGCCGAAGTGGACCTACCATCCGCATGTGTTCGTGGACGCCAACGGAAACGTGCGGGTGGCTGCGAAGCGCCTGATTCGCCACCGCAGCGAGAGCACGGGCACTCGGGGGTACTGGGAATACTGGCTGACTCGCTTGGACGGCTCGTCGTGGACGGAGGCTGCACCGGTTCCGCACAGCCTCGGGCGGTCCAGCACCCGCATCAGCCTCGCCAACGCCGCGGATGGCGACCTGTGGCTGGCATGGCCCACCGACAACCGCACCACCGCTTACGCGCACAGGCCGATTCGAGGCGAGACTTGGGTCGGGCGGCTCAGGACGGCGGGGGCCGCACCGGCCCCGAGCTTGGTCGGATTCGAATTGGACAGCGTGGAAGTCAAGCCTTGGCACCCGAACGAGGCAGCGGACCTAGACGCGATTCGAGGACACCGCACCACTGTCCGCGGGCGCACCGTGCAGATCGTCAGGGGCGACTTTCACCGCCACACCGAGCTGAGCTGGGATGGTGGCGGCGGCAATGACGGGAACCTGCAAGAGTTCTACCGCTACATGATCGACGCTGCGGCAATGGATTTCGGCGCGTCGACGGACCACCAAGGCGGAGCCTACGACTACTGGTGGTGGTATTCGCAGAAGATGACCGACATGCACCACGTGCCCGGGGCCTATACGAGCATCTTCGGCTACGAGCGCAGCGTGACCCAACCGAACGGGCATCGCAACATCTTCTTCGCGGACCGCTCGGGCGGAGTCACGCCATTCATCATGCGCGATCACGCGAGCTTTGCCCTGGGCCGGAATCCGATAGGAGACATGTCCGGCGTCGCATCGGGCAACGTGGTGCGCGACGACACAAAGCACCTCTACGACGAGGTGCGCCGCATGGGCGGAATTGCGATCTCGCACACGTCAGGCACACGGATGGGAACGGACTGGCGCGACAACGATCCCGCGATCGAGCCGGTGGTGGAGATTATGCAAGGGGCGCGCACGAATTACGAATACATTGGGGCGCCGCTGTCTGCCAAGAGCGGCGAGCCGGCGGACGCTCCGGGCGGCTATGCGCCGATCGGCGTGGTCCGCAACGCATGGAACAAGGGATATCGGCTGGGCACCACGGTCAGCTCGGACCACGGCTCGACCCACTATTCGTACACCATGGTCTACACGGACAGGGTCACTCGTGAAGGCATCCTCGATGCGATCCGTCGCCGCCACACCTACGGGGCGACGGACAACATCGTGCTCGAGGTACGCATGGGCGAGCACTTCATGGGAGACGAGTTCTTCGCGCCCGAGCCGCTGCCGATGTCCGTGAAGGTGCGAGGCACGAACGATCTCGACAAGGTCAGCGTGCTGCGCGATGGCGAAGTCGTGTACGTGCACGAGCCGGAGGGTCCGACGGCCGAGTTCGAGTACTTGGACCAAGACGCGCGCGAAGGTCGCGGCATGCAGTACTACTACGTGCGGGTTGAGCAGGCAGATGGCAACGTAGCCTGGGGCAGCCCGATGTGGGTCAACTATTGATGCGCGGCGAGTGACGCTTGCCGGCAAGCTGTGAGCGCTTGGCTGCCGCGCAGCCGCTGCCAGAGCATGGAGCGAGGCCCTTGACCCGAGGACGCCGGCGTCAGGAAAGGACCTCCTTCATCAGCACGCCCCCATTGATGGTCGGCCGCTCGGCGCGCCCATTGTGCAAGTACGTCAGGTTGAGGTGGTTTAGGCCCAGCATGTGCAGCATCGTGGCATGAATGTCATGAACGTGGTACGGCTTGTCGACCGCCCGGAAGCCGATCGCGTCAGTCGCGCCGATTGCCCGCCCGCCGCGAATCCCGCCGCCTGCCATCCAGATGGTGAAGCCCCACGGATTGTGATCGCGTCCGTACTCTTCCGGGGCCGAGACGAGAGAGTTCGAATCGGTGAAGGGCGTCCGCCCGAACTCGCCGCCCCAGACCACCAGAGTCTCTTGCAGAAGCCCGCGAGCCTTCAAGTCCTTGAGCAAGGCCGCGATCGGCTTGTCCGATACGTTGCACCATTTCTCGTGATTGGCCTCGAGACCGGTATGAGCGTCCCAGCCGCTGCCACTGCCGCAGTAGACCTCTACGAATCGGACGCCGTGCTCGACCAAGCGGCGCGCGAGCAGGCAATTGGTTCCGAACTGCCGTGTCGCATCCTCGTCAATGCCGTACAGGCGCTTGGTCGCCTCGGATTCCTTGTTCAGGTCGACGGCCTTCGGGGCCGACGCTTGCATGCGGTAGGCAAGCTCGTAGGACTCGATGCGAGCCTCTAGCTCATCCTCTGCCGGCCACTTGTCCGCGTGGATACCGTTGAGCTCCCGCAGCAGTTCCAGGCGGCTGCGCTGCTGCGCATCCGTGACATTGCTCGGGGGCTGCGAGTGCAGGATCGGAGGGCCGTCCTTCCGCAGGTGCGTGCCTTGGTAGGTCGCTGGCAGGAAGCCCGAGCTCCAGTTCGTCGGGCCTCCTCTTACCACCTTGTCGTCCGTCAGCACGACGAATGCCGGAAGGTCGCGACTGGCGGAGCCCAGCCCGTAAGATGTCCATGCCCCAAGCGAAGGCCGCCCTGCGAGGATCGAACCGGTGTTCATCTGTCGGTTGGCGCCGACATGGTTCACGCCGTCCGACCAGCATGACCGGATAACCGCCAGATCGTCCGCGTGTTCTGCGACGTGCGGATACCAGTCCGAGACCCACAGCCCGCTCTGGCCGTGCTGCCTCCATTTCCGTTGCGAGGCTACCAGCGGCATGCGATGCGACCCTGTCGCACTCGTAACGGGAAGGTCGAACGAGCTCGGGGTGACCTGACCGGCCAGCTTCTCGAGCTCCGGCTTCGGGTCGAACAGGTCGATGTGGCTGGGACCGCCCTCCATGAACAGCCAGATGATGGCCTTTGCCCGCGGCGCGTGATGCGCCCGCTTTGGCGCCGCGGCAGCTCGGGCCGGTGCAAGAACGCCCTCGGAAGCCAGCAGGTGCGCCAGTGCGATGCCGCCCAAGCCGCTCCCGCTCCGCGACAGCAACGCGCGTCGCGAGAGCCGGGTCGCATCCCTCCGCGGGCGATCGGTCTGTGCGGGGACAATCGGCATCAGAGACTGTAGACAAACTCGTTGGAGTTCAGCAGCATCAGGCAGTAGTCGACGAGCGCGGCTGCCTGCTGCGCCGACACCTCAGGGGGAAGCGGGTCCGGTACCGACGCCGGCTCGGCAGCTTCCGGCCTGCCAGCGATGATCCGGGCTTGGCGCTCCAAGAAAGTGAGGGCGACATCCTTCTCGCTGGGGCTTGGAATGCGCCCGTAGGCGAGGCGGTTCGCCATCTCAACCTGTCTCGTCGTGTCGGAACCGGCGAAGTCCAAGACCCGCCCGGCGAACGCCCGCGCCCATTCGGACGGCTCGTGGCCGTTCAGCAGGGAGAGCGCCTGGGGAGCGGTCGTGGTGCGGTAGCGCCTGCCGCAGGACTCGTGCGTGTCCGGGAAATCGAAGCTCGCGAGGAAGGGCAGGGGCATGTTTCTCTTCACGAACACGTAGACGCTGCGCCTGCGATGGTCGGCTGCCGACTCGGTCACGTTCCAGCCGCCTGTGGGCTTGGGCACTCCTTTCGGCAACGGCGGAACGACACTCGGCCCGCCGATGGTTGGATTCAGCAGCCCGGCTACGGACAGGGCCGCGTCCCGCACGACCTCAGCTTCCAGACGCCGCGCGGGGAACTTCCAAAGGAGGCTGTTGGACGGGTCGGCCCGTGCGGCCCGAGCCGCAGGGCCTTCAGATGTCCCGGCCGGGCCGGGCTTTGCGGCCTGGCGATACGTGCTGGAGCGCAAGATTATCCGATGAATGTGCTTGACGCTCCAGCCACTGTCCGCGAATTCCGAGGCCAGCCAGTCGAGCAGCTCGGGGTGCGTGGGGTTCCCGCCCATCGTCCCGAAATCGCTCGGAGTCGCGACGATCCCGCGTCCGAAGTGGTAGTGCCAGATGCGGTTCACCATCACCCGCGCGACCAGCGGGTTGGCGGGGTCGGTCAGCCACTTGGCAAGAGCGGACCGCCGGCCCGTGGACTGGCCTTCTGGCGGCGGGACGATGGTCGCCGGCGCGGGATCGAGAATTGAGAGGAACCCGGGCTGCACCTCTTCGCCGGGGTTCGTATACAGCCCGTTGCCGAGGACGTAGGTCGCCGGCGCGTTCGGACTGACGTCGTAGATGCCCGTGCCGCGCGGCACTTCGGCTGGCTTGAGGTGTGCGAACTTCGCCAGTTCGGCCTCGAGTTCTTCGAATCGCTGCTTGGCTTCCCCCTTGACCCTTCTCGCTCTGCCCCGGAAGCCGGGGTCTAGGTACGGCTTGGGCTCGATCGGACAGGTTCCGCAGACCTTTGTGCTGAGCAGGCTGGCCATCCACTCCTGTTCCGGATCCCGCCGGTCCGCCGGGGTCTCGACGGCCTCGATTACGAAATCCGGGTAGCGATGGAGCAACTGTTGCGGGGTGAATTTCCGCAGCGGCTCGAGGAGTTCGTACATCTCCTGCCATATCGCCGCAGTCCTGTCTTCCCAGATCGCCAGCTTGCGCTCGTACTCCTTGTACTCGGCCGCGGGCACCATAGGGAAGGAATTGACGTGGTTCACGCTTGCGAAGAACGCTTGCAGGCGGTAGTAGTCGCGCTGCGTGATCGGATCAAACTTGTGGTCGTGACACTGGGCGCATCCAAAGGTGAGGCCCAAGAACGTGGATCCAACGACGCTGGTAATGTCGTGCAGCGTTTCCTGCCGCGCCAGCAGAAGGTCCTTTTGGTTCGGCTCTTCGGCGTAATTCCGGTTGAAGGCAGTGGCGATCCGGGCGTCCGCTCGCTCCGGCCACAGCTCGTCCCCCGCGACTTGCTCCTGCACGAACCTGTCGTAGGGCTTGTCCGCGTTGAAGGCGTCGCTGACATAGTCCCTGTAGCGCCAGGCGTTGGGCCGAGTGATGTCTTGCTCGAAGCCACCGCTCTCTGCGTAGCGAGCCAAGTCGAGCCAGTGGCGGCCCCAGCGCTCCCCGTAGTGAGGCGACGCCAAGAGACGGTCAACCAGGCTCTCGTACGCTCGCGGGGAAGTGTCCGCGATGAATGCGGACACGATCTCGGGCGGGGGTGGCAGGCCGGTCAGGTCGAAGAAGACCCGTCGGATGAGAGCCACCTTGTCGGCTTCCGGCGATGGCGCCAGGTTCTCGTCGGAGAGCTGGGCCAGTACGAACGAGTCCACCGGGTTGCGGATCCACGCCGTGCCGGAAAGCACCGGCGGGCTTGGGCGCTCGACCGGCTGGAGAGCCCAGTAGGCGCGCTGCGCGGACGAGAAAGAGATCTCGCGCGCAGGCTCCGGGTACGCCGGCACTGCTGCCGCGATCAGCAGCGGCAGCAGGCGCGCTGCAGACGTTGCGGGTCGCCGGCTTGCTCCAGACAACTCACTCACCGAATCACCACTAGCCCGGAGGACTGGGCCGTTGGCAGTCTTAGCCCATTGTATAGGAGGCAGCCGGGAAATCGGACTGTTGGTTTTCCGTGTACGCCTAACCGCCGCACTACTTGAAGTGCCGCTACCGGGATACAGCCTGAGGTCGGCCATCGATGCGCCGGCTCGAGGCTAGCCACCAATCCGAATGCGCATTCAGTGCAAGTCGATCTTGACTCGATCCACCCCGTACCATTCGTAACCGGACGGATTCCAATGGACCGAACCGTTGTCCGGCTGGGACCGCCCATAGGCGTCGAACGCTCGCACGCGGAGATCTCGGAATGTGCCGCCCGACGCGAGCTGCCGATTCCCTCCGTACCAGAGCGTCGCGTGCCATGGATACCAGCCGTAAGGGCTCAGCGGAGCTTCGAGATTCACTCGGCACCATGTATTCCCGCCATCTGTGGACAGCTCTGCAGCGACAATCTCCGTCCGCCCGTCGTTCCATGCGACGCCGCCGATATTGATGGGCCCGGGGAAACGGCGCTCTTCTTCTACAGGCGCCCAGATGACACTCTTGATCTTCTGGTGCCAAGTCGAGCTGGTAGTCTCTTCAGTCACGTCCGGCGCAGTCCCCGGCTCGATCCGATCTCGGAACGTGCGGTATCTCTGCGCATGGTGGCGACTCGACGAACGCCCTTCCTCAAACCGCAGCCGACTCAGCCACTTCACGTTCATGGACCCGTAGTAGCCCGGGATCACAAGGCGCAGCGGACCGCCGTGGATGGCCGGTATTGGTTCGCCGTTCATGCTCGTCGCAAGCAATGCTGTGTTCAGCACATCCTCCAGCGGGACGCTCTGTTCATAGTCGTCACCCGCGGGCGTCGCCGCTGGATCAAGCCCCTCGGCTGCGAGGAAGCTGGCGTTTGCACTCACTCGCAAGTCGAGCGAGTCGAGCAAATCTCTGAGGCGGACCCCTTGCCACGAGACTTGAGCCATGCCGCCGCGCCGCCACTGCGTGCCCGATGCCATGGCGGATCGTGCGTAGAAGGCGCGGCCGTTACCTGCGCACTGCAGGACTGCAACCGTCAGAGTCTGCTCGAGCCGGCTCAATTCCGATAAGCTGACCGTCCGCGCTGGCATTACGAGACCGCTCAATTCGAGGTTCCATCTGTCGGATGGATTCGGGCTCAGCGTCAGGGCTCCAGGCAGAAGTTGATTGTTCCGCACGAACATGATCTCTTTGGGCGTGAGCAGATGCTCCCGCAACAACTCGAGAGGAGTCTCCAAGACCGCCGACTCAGCGTCGTGGACGATCATTCGCGGATCCTTCCCGATGGCGGCCAGAAACTGCTGCGTGTCTTGCGCCGAAGCCCGAACAGCTGTCAGCGGGAGAAGTTGACTCCCTGTCGAGATCCCGCATAATCCCTGCAGAAACCTTCGACGGCCGAGCTGTCCGGACCCCGCCGGGGCATTGAGCACTCCCGCATTTAGCGTTGTGCCCGATCGCCGATGCTCTCGCGCAGCGGCCTGTTCGACAAACAACACGGCGAAATGCTACCACAGACGGCCTGCAGCGCTTTCTTCCGAATCGCCCGTTCTCGGCAGACGAGCCGTCGCTGCCTAGGCCGGTTCGAGGCCGGTGTGGTGGCGTAGCAGGCCGGCTCGGCAATCCCGCGGGGCGGAGCCCAAAGATCGCCACGCCACGGGCGGCGGCACGGAACTTTACAGGCCGCCGCAGCGGAATCTGAGCGACGCCATGTCGAGCGAGCCGGCAATCAGGTATTGATCGAGCCGCCATCCACGGCGATCGTCTGGCCCGTTACGAAGTCGCTGTCCGGCGACGCGAGAAAGATCAGCGCCCCGACCAGGTCGCTCGGCTGCCCATGGCGGCGGATGGCGCGGCTGGCGAGCACCGATGCGCTGGCGCCTTCCAGATGGTCTTGGTTCCCTAAGATGCTGTCGCTCAGGGTCAATCCGGGCGCCAGAGTGTTCACGCAGATGCCGTGCTCGCCCAGTTCGCGCGAAAGCGCCCTGGTGAGGGCGATTACCGCACCCTTGGAGGTTATGTAGTGTGCCATCCGCGTGGGCTGGCCCTTGTATGCCGTGCCGGACGAGATGTTGATGATCTTGCCCCCCCCGCGCTCGGCCATTTGGGGGGCCAAGTGCTTGGCGGCCAGGAAGCTGCCACGCACGTTGACAGCCATTACCCGATCCCACAGGTCAGCTTCAATCTCAAGGCAATGGACCGGAGGCAGAGTGGAATACAGGGCTGCGTTGTTGACCAGAATATCGGCTCCGCCGTATCGTTCCAGGACTTGGCGCGCGAGGTCCCTGACTTGGGCCTCGTCGCTGACGTCGGTGGGCAGTTCCTCGGCTTGCCCTCCCGCGGCGCGGATTTCGGACACGATGGCTTCGCTGCTGGCGATGTCGGCGATGACGCACGCCGAGCCTTCCGATGCCATAGCTCGCGCGAACGCCGCTCCCAAGCCCCGAGCTCCCCCCGTGATCACGGAAACCTTGCCTGCTAGCCGTTTCATCCTGATTGACCGCGACGGCTCCGCCGGTCGGCGAGCGCCAACCCTCGATTCTAGTGGACTGCCCGCGCCACCGCGCCGGAGGCGGCCGGCGCCTGCTGGAATGCAGCTCAAGGACTCCGGCGGCACTCCCGCCGCAGGTCTGGAGCCGTAAGGTAGGGTGAAGTATGCGCTGCCTTGCCGTTGTGCTCGTGCTTTGCGTGCCGATGCTCGCCCAGACACGCAATGACGAGCTGCACGAGCTCTTCGAAGACTACTACGAGGACTATCTGCGCGAGAATCCCGAGGAAGCGACCTCAGTAGGCCGCACGGAGTACAACGACCGGTGGCGCGATTGGTCGCGTCCGGCCCGCCAGCTATGGACCGAGCGCGTAAAGTTCTACAGGTCGCGACTGGATGGATTCGACCCGGAAGCCTTGGGCTTGCAGGATGGTATCAGCTGGCGGCTGCTTCGCAGACAGCTTGATCTTGAACTGGCCGGCATCGACTACGACGCTTACTTGATCCGGGTGAACCAGCTATTCGGGTTGCACACCAGCATCCTGCTCACGATGCGGGAAATGCCGGCCCGCACGCCTGCCGACTACGAGAGCATGATCGCGCGGCTGCGCGCCGTTCCCGCCTACGTTGAGCAGAATATCGCCGCCCTGCGCGAGGCTGTCGAGAAGGGCCTCGTGCAACCTGGGCGGATCGCCGACCTAGTCATCGGCCAATTGGATGCGCAGGCGGCCCCGACAGCCTCGGAATCGCCCCTGCTCGGTCCGTTTCGGAATTTCCCTGCCAGCATTCCCGAGTCCAGCCGGGAAGCCTTGCGTACTCAAGCCGAGGATGCTTACTCAGAGGCGTTTCAGCCTGCTTGGCGCCGCCTCAGGGATTTTCTCGCCGCCGAATACGTTCCGCACACGCGAACCGCCCCTGCGGTCACAGTCCTGCCGGATGGCGAGGAGATCTACCGCCACTTCATCGGCTATCACACCACGCTGCCGCTGAGCGCCGAAGAGATTCATGAGATCGGCAAACGAGAAGTCGAGCGCATCGATCGCGCCATGGAAGCGATCGTCCGAGAGGCCGGGTTCGAAGGCACCATTGCGGAGTACGAACAGCACCTGATGTCCGCACCCGAGTACCTCTTCACTGACAAGGAAAGTATGCTTGCCTACCACCGCGATCTGGCGCTGCGCGTGGCGCCAGGGCTTCCAAGGCTGTTCCGCAGGCTGCCGCGGCATCCTTTCGGGATTCGAGCGATTCCTCCGGATCGCGAGGCCGTGTCAGCGTCCAACTACAATTCGCCCTCCGAGGACGGCACCCGGCCCGGCTGGTTCAATCTCAAGGCCTACCTGCCCGAGAGGCAATCGAGGTTTGACAAGCCTGCGCTGGTCCTGCACGAGACCAACCCTGGGCATCACCTCCAGATCGCCCTCCAACTGGAACTGGAGGGATTGCCGCGGTTTCGCAAGATCTTCCGCTCCACCGCCTATGTCGAGGGGTGGGCCTTGTACGCCGAATCGCTCGGCGGCGAACTCGGCGTGTATGACGACCCGGCCAGCCGCTTCGGCGCACTCGAAAGCGAACGGTTCAGGGCGCGGCGGCTGGTGGTAGATACCGGCCTGCACGCAATGGGCTGGACCCGCCAGCAGGCCATTGACTTTCTAGGCGACGAGAGCGAGGTGGATCGCTACATTGCGTGGCCGGGCCAAGCGCTGGCCTACAAGTTGGGGCAGCTTGCGATCACAGAGCTGAAGGTGTTGGCGTGCGACGCTTACGGTGCCGATTTTGACGTGCGCGACTTCCACGATGCAGTCTTGCGAAACGGCCCGCTGCCGCTGGAGATGCTGCAAGAGAGGGTGCGCGACTACATCGGGAAGGCCTCGGGAGAAGCCTCCGGAGGCTGTCCGGGGCTGTAGCGGCGATAGCGGAAACCCTGTTTCGGGAGGCGTGCAAAGATATATGGACAGGGGGTCTGGAGTGTTCCGCGCATGCAACAGGTAGCCAACTTGCAAAGCGTGCTGTCCGGCCAAGACTCCACGCATGCCGGGAACTACTTTGTCTCCAACTATCCGCCGTTCTCGGTTTGGAACGAAGCCGACGTGGCCAGTGCGACCGAGCGCCTACAAGCGGCGGGCAATCCGCGCACGCCACTAGGCCTCTACATTCACCTGCCGTTTTGCCGGAAGCGCTGCGACTTCTGCTACTTCAGGGTCTACACCGACAAGAACCACAGCGAGATCGAAGCCTATCTGGACGCGCTGGCCTCCGAGGCGTCTTTGCTGTCGGAACAGGGCTTCCTAGCAGGCCGTACGCTCGATTTCATCTACTTCGGGGGCGGCACTCCCTCCTATCTGTCCGGTCGGCAGTTGACGCGCCTGATGAAGGGCCTGCGCGCCGCGCTGCCGTGGGACGCTCCCAGCGAGATCGCGTTCGAGTGCGAGCCCGGCACGCTGAGCGAGCGCAAGCTCGAGGTGATCCGGGATTTCGGCGTCAACCGGCTGAGCCTGGGCGTCGAGAACTTCGACGACGACATCCTGGCCGGCAACAACCGCGCCCACCGGTCGATGGAGGTCTATCGGGCGTGGGACTGGATCGAGCGTGTCGGCTTCGAGCAAGTCAACCTCGATCTCATCGCCGGGATGATCGGAGAGACCGACGCCAAGTGGTCGCGTAGCGTGGCGGAGACCGCCCGGCTGGCTCCCGATGCTGTCACCGTCTACCAGATGGAGATTCCGTTCAATACAACGATCTATAGGGAAATGCGGGAAGGGGGGAGCACGACCGCTCCCGTCGCCGACTGGCCCACCAAGCGTCGCTGGACGCGCGAGGCCTTTGAAGCGCTCGAGGCCAGAGGTTACACGGTGGGCAGCGCCTACACCGCTGTGCGGGATTCGTCGCGGATCCGCTTCGTGTATCGCGACCAGCTCTGGGACGGTGCCGACATGCTGGCTCTCGGGGTGTCGGCTTTCGGCTACCTAGACGGCGTACATTACCAAAACCAGCCGCACATGCAGCCCTACATGGAAGCCGTGGGCAACAGGCTGCTGCCAGTCTCGCGAGCGCTGCCCATCACGGCGCAGGAGGCGATGATCCGGCAGTTCGTGCTGAAGTTGAAGCTCGGGAGCTTGGAAGCCGAGCCGTTCCGGAGGCGTTTCGGAGTGGATGTGACGAGCCGCTGGGCGGACGAGCTGAGCCTGTTCCAAGACCATGGACTGCTATCCTTCGACAAGGACAGGATCGAGTTAACTCGCGAGGGGTTGCTTCAGGTTGACCGGCTCCTCCACGCGTTTTTCCTCCCGGAGCACACTGCCATTCGCTATGCGTGAGCATGACCGCTCAGCGCTGCACGGGGATCTGGACGCGCTGATCCTGGGAGGGGGTCCGGCCGGAGCTACGGCCGCGGCGATCTTGGCCGGCAAGGGGCGCAACGTGCTAGTCGTGGAGCGCGAGCAGTTCCCGCGCTACAAGGTCGGCGAGTCGCTGCTGCCCTATTGCTACTTCCCGCTGGAGCGCATCGGAATGGTCGACAAGCTGCGCGCGTCCAGCTTCGTCAAGAAGTACAGCGTGCAGTTCGCGGCCATGGACGGCCGGATTTCGACGCCGTTCTACTTCTTCCAGCACTTCGACCACGCGGCCTCCCAGACGTGGCAGGTGGTGCGCAGCGAATTTGACCAGATGATGCTGGACAACGCGGTCGAGAAGGGCGCGCGAGTGCTGATGGGGGCCACTGCCAAGCGTCTGCTGATGGACGGCGGGCGGTGCGAGGGGTTGTTGGTCGAGCGCGACGGCGAGACCTTTCCGGTCCGCGCCCCGGTCACCATCGACTGCGGCGGGCGGCATGGTTTCGCGGCTACCGAGCTGGGCTGGGTAGTTCCCGATCCGTGGCTGAACAAGGTTGCGATTTGGACCTACTACAGGGGCGCCCTCAGGGATGCGGGCCATGACGAAGGCGCCACTACCGTGGCGTACCTTCCCGGCAAGGGCTGGTTCTGGTACATTCCGCTGCCCGAGGACACTGTGAGCGTGGGGGTGGTTGCCGAGCGCGACTACCTGTATCGCGAGGGCAAGGACTTGGAAGCGATCTTCGACCGCGAGGCCTTGGCAAACCGCTGGATCGCCGAACATCTGGCGCCAGGCGTGCGCTGCCAGCCGATCCGCATCACGGCGGAGTACTCGTATCGCTCGCGATATTGCGCCGGCAACGGTCTGGTGCTGGCAGGCGATGCCTTCACCTTTCTCGACCCGGTGTTTTCCTCCGGGGTCTTGCTGGCTCTGCTTGGAGGCGAGCGCGCCGCCCACGCGGTAGACGCCGCGATCGAGGCCGGGGACTTTCGCGCTGCCCGGTTCGCGGCGTACGGCGGGGACCTGTGCGAGGGCGTGGAGGCGATGCGCAGGCTCGTGTATGCGTTCTACGAGGAAACGTTCAGCTTCGGGCAACTGCTCAAGAGCCGCCCCGACCTCCGGGGGGATCTAACGGACTGCCTGATCGGGAACCTCGCAAAGGACTTCCAGCCGTTGTTCGAAGCGGTCGGCAAGTTCGCCAGCGTTCCCGAGCCGCTGCCGTACGGCAGCGGCGTGGCACCGGCCGTGGCACCAGAGGTTGCGGGCCGCTCCTAGGCGGCCCGCAACGCCCTCGCGAAGTGCGATGTGCGCGTCGGAGGCAGCACGTGCTGATTGTGCCAAGATGTGTGCGGGAGAACAGTTCGAATGAAGCTCGCTCAGGTTCGCGTCGGCGCTGGCGTCGCGGTCGCGATTCGCGAAAACGGCGGTTACCGCCTGCTGGAAAGCGCGTCCATGAACGCGTTGCTGGCCGTGGCTGACGCCTCGGGCGCGTCTTTGGCGGATGTAGCGGCGGAGGCCGCCTCCGACGGCTGGCGGGACGATGTCGACCTGTTGCTGCCGCTGGAGCCTGCCGAGGTTTGGGCGTGCGGTTGCACCTATGCTCCGAGCGCGGATTTCCGGGATGGAGAACTCGGCACTCGGGACGGAATGTATTCATACGTCCACAAGCCGGAGAACCGCCCTGAGATCTTCTTTAAGGGCACCTCGCGCGTATGCGTCGGTTCGGGCGAGCGGATCGGGATTCGGAGAGACTCGGCCTTCACGGCGCCCGAGCCGGAGCTTGGAATCGTGATCGGGGCCAGCGGCACGATTCTCGCTTACACGCTCGGCAATGACGTCTCGGCCTGGGACATCGAGCGGGAGAATGCTCTCTACCTTCCGCAGTCCAAGGTGTACGACGCCTGCTGCTCGCTAGGGCCGGTGCTTGTCACGCCCGACGAGGTGCCCGATCCGTACTCGCTCCAGATGAGCTGCCAGATCACGCGCGATGGCCGGGTGACCTTCAGCGGCAGCGTCTCGACCTCCAAGCTGCGCCGCACCTGCGAGGAACTCGTTGACTACCTCACGCGGAGCAACAATGTGCCGACGCCGACCGTGGTCCTGACGGGCACCGGCATCATCGTGGAACAGGAATCCGCCCTACAGCCCGGCGATGTCTGCACGATCAGCGTGCCGCAGATCGGCACGCTGTCGAATCCCGCCGCCTTGGTCTAGGCTGGCGGTCCGGCCTAGGCCGCCGACTCGACTTCCCGCAGCACGCGCAGCGAGTTCGAGCCGAGCACCTTGTCGATCTCGTCCTGGCTGTAGTTCCGCCGGGCTAGGCCGTCGGCGATATTGGGTACCTGCGAGATGTCCTCCATGTCTTGTGGCAGCTCTCCGTCCACGCCGTCAAAGTCCGATCCAAGCCCTACCCCCTCGATACCAGCGACTTGGATGGCATGGTCGAAGTGGTCCAGCAGCGTGTCCAGCGGCGGACGCCCGATGGCTGCCAGCTTGGCTCGAGTCCGCGCATCGCGGTCACCCGATTCTATGTCGGGGTTGGCTCTGTTCCATGCGTTGCTGCGCGCCGCATAGGCGTCGTCGATGAAGACGTTGTAGTAGTTGATATGGATCACGCCTCCCTTGTCGGCCATGGCGCGGATCATCTCGTCGCTCATATTGCGCTTGTGAGCCGCCAAGGCACGGGCCGAGGAATGGGACGCGATGACCGGGGTGGCCGACGTGTCGAGCACGTCCCAGAATGTCTGGTCCGAGACATGCGAGATGTCCACCAGCATGCCGAGGCGGTTCATCTCGCGGATCACCGAGCGACCGAAGTCCGAGAGTCCCAGATTGGCGTTGCTGCCCGAAGATCCGGCCCAAGGGGTGTCCTTGCTGTGCGTCAGCGTGAGGTAGCGGGCGCCGAGCTCGTAGAGGGTCCGCAGCACGGCCAGCGAAGAGTTGATCATGTGTCCGCCTTCGATGCCCAGCACGATCGCGATGCGGCCGCTCCGCGTGGCGGCCTCGATCTCGCCGCTGGAGGTCGCGAGCGCCAACTCATCTGGAAATCGGCTGACCTCGCGGCGCGTAGCGTCGATGATCTCGAGCGCCGCCTGCACGGATTCCAGTTCGGTGTTGCGAATCGGACTCGTGTATACCGCGAAGAACACTCCGGTGACACCGCCGTCCCGCATGCGCGGGATGTCGACCTGGCCTCGGGTGTTGCGCGTCCCGAGATCGTACGATCCGTCCCGCAGCAGCATCGGCGTGTCGCAGTGCAGGTCAATCACATGTCTGCGGGCCGGTTCGCCCGATTCGTCTGGACTGGCTGCGGAAGGCGCGGAGTCGCCGCCTGAGTCGCAGCTCGCGACGGCCGCCACGCTGGCCAGCGCCCATTGTCGACGGGTTATGTCCATACTGGAATTGTAGTCAGAGAGCCGGATGACCGAACGTTTCTCCTCGGCGCTTGCCTATGCGAATGACCTGCATCGCCATCAGCGGCGCAAGGGAAGCGCCGTGCCTTACGTCTCCCACCTGCTGTCGGTAGCCGCCTTGGTCATGGAAGCCGGAGGCAGCGAAGACGAGTGCATCGCGGCGCTGTTGCATGACGCAGTCGAGGACCAGGGTGGAGCCGGGACGGCTGACGAGATCCGTCATCGGTTCGGTGCCGAGGTGGCCCGGATCGTCGAAGCCTGTAGCGAGGACAAGGGCGCGGGCCGGACTTGGACCGAGCGCAAGCGCTCCGCAGTGAGCAAGGTCGCCGGCATGGATGCTTCGGCGCGCTTGGTTCTGACGGCCGACAAGTTGCACAATATCCGCTCCGTCGTTTCCGAGCACGCCAAGATCGGGGACGCGGTCTGGTGGCGCTTCGGGGGAGGTCGCGAAGGCACCCTGTGGTACTACCGCGCGATGGCAGACGCCATCGCCGGGGCTGGGGGCAGCAGGCTGCTGCGCGAATTGCGCGCGGCCGTGGACAATCTCGAGGCGCTCGCCGATTGAGCGGTTCCTGCGATCACGCGCGCTCGAGGATCGTATTCGAACCCAGCGTCTCGCGGCGCTTCCAGCCGTTCGGCACGTACACGCTGGCGAAGCGCGACTGGTCCGATGTCGCCGTGAGGTCTGGCTGGTCCGCCTCGGGCGTCCGTCCGATGGCGCGCAGCCGAGCAGTGACTGTCTGGACGGGCCGTCCGGCGTGGCTGTACCCGAAGCGCTTGGCGTGGATGTCGTCGAAGTCGGCGGCGCGGCTTGCGGGAACGTTGATCTCGTAGGATTGGCCCTCGTAGCGCAAGTCGAGCGAGCGCAATAGGGTGGCGGCCTCGAAGCCTTGGGCTCGCATGTCTTGGCGAGCGGCAGCCTCCAGGCGTGCGAACGCCGTTTCGGGAGCTTCGTTGAACACGGCCGCGGAATAGTCGCGGACGCAATCGGCCACCAACATGCCAAGCGCCGACAGCACGCCGGCGTGGGCCGGCACCACGACCTTGGGGATTTCGAGCGCTGCGGCGAGCTCGCACGCGTGCAGAGCGCCCGCTCCGCCGAAGCAGATCATGGCGTAGTCGCGGGGATCGTGCCCGCGTTCCACGGAAACCGAGCGGATCGCCCGCTCCATCTTGGCGTTTGCGGCCCGAATGATCGCATTGGCAAGATCCGGCACTGACACCCCGGCGCGGCGGGCGGATTCCCCGGCATACTCGAGGGCGCGGTCCTCGTCCAGCTGAATCGCGCCGGCGGGGAACGATCCCGCGTCGATCCTGCCCAGCAGCAGGTTGGCGTCGGTCACGGTCAGCTCTTCGCCGCTGCCGTAGCACGCCGGCCCGGGCACGGCCCCCGCCGAGCGCGGGCCGACGCGCAGGGCGGAGCCCTCGTCGAAGTACGCTACCGATCCGCCGCCAGCGCCGATGCTCTCGATATCTAGCATCGGGACCGACACCGGCAAGCCCGCCGCAGACCCCTCGGTCGTGAACAGGGGAGCCTCGTCGTGGAGAGACACGTCCGTGGAGGTTCCGCCCATGTCGAAGCTGATAAAGCGTTCGATGTCGAGCGTGCGCGCGATGGCGGCGGCTCCGATCAGCCCTCCTGCCGGGCCGGACAAAACTGTCCGCGCGGCCTGCGCAGACGCTTCGGCTACAGAGATCGAGCCGCCGTTGGACTGGAAGACGCGCAGCATTGTCCGAGGCAGGGACGCCTCAAGGGATTCGATGTAGCGCGCCATCAGAGGCGAGACGTAGGCGTTGACCACGGTGGTCGCCGCCCGTTCGTACTCGCGATACTCGGGAAGAATCTCGCTGGACAGCGACACGTTCAGGCCGGCTGCTCGCAGCGTCTCGCCGACAAGCCGCTCGTGGACGGGGTTGGCGTAGCTATGCAGCAAGCAAACCGCCACAGAATCGACATCTCCGAGCGAGTCTCGCAAGCTTGCGAGCGAGCTGGGCACGAGCGGCTTCAGCACGGAGCCATCGTGGAGCATCCGCTCGTCCAAGCCGAACTTCTGGCCTTCGGCGACCAAGCCGCGGCGCGGCGCTGGTGTCCAGTCGTACAGGTCGGCACGATTCTGCCGAGCGAGCTCCAGCAGGTCCTCGAAGCCGCAAGTGGCGACGAAGGCCGTGCGCGCGCCCGTGCGCTGCAACAGGGCGTTGGTGGCCACCGTGGAGCCATGCACGAGCTCGCTGGCGGCAAAGCGTTCCAGGCCGGCCAAGATTGCGCTCGCCGGGTCGGCAGGGGTTGATCGCACCTTGTGGCTGCGCAGACGCGAGCCGTCCCATGCGATGAAGTCCGTGAACGTCCCGCCGCTGTCGACTCCTACGCGCATGTGGGTACCAACCGTCGACGGGCTGCCAGCACCCCGCACTTTCCAGTGTAGGGCGGCAGGCCGCCCTCCCAGAGCGCGGCTAGTGCGAGCCGCCGCAGGAACCGTGGCGATCTTGTGCGAACGATGCGGCGATCAGTTCGCGCAGGACCTCTAGGTCGACGTCCGCCAGCCGCTGGATGTATAGGCAGCCCTTGCCGCGTTTATGCTTGCCGAGCGCAGCCAGCCGTTCGCCCTGCCGGTCGAGATCGAGCATCAGGTAGAGGGTCAGGGCCTGCTTGCGCGACGCGAACCCGGCGCGGAACCACGTGCCGCTGTGGCCGCTGGCATAGCGGTATTGCAGCGAGCCGAATCCGACGATGGAGCCTCCCCACATGACTGGCGGCTCGCCCGCCGATTCCGACATCATCTCGAAGAGCTCGGCGCAGTCCTGCCGGCGCGCAGGGTCCGGGATGGATTCGAGGAAAGCCAGCGGATCCACGTCGGTCGGCTTGGTCTTCAGTTCCGCCATGCGCCTATTGTCACCTTGCGGGCCCGCCTAGCGGGAGTCCGTAACTCACGGCCATCGGTCTACGCCACAATAACCAGGGCCAGTTAGAGCGTGAAGGACTGGGCCGGATCTCGCTATCGCATCCTCGAACCGATCGGTTCCGGTGGCATGGGCTCGGTCTTTAAGGCGGAGGACACTCGCCTCAAACGCGTGGTCGCGCTGAAGTTCCTGCCCAAGGACTTCGCCGCCGACAGCCAAGCGGTCGAGCGCTTCGAGCGCGAGGCGCAGGCGGCCGCCTCGCTGGACCATCCGAACATCTGCACCGTCTACGAGATTCACGCCCAGGAAGAGGAGAAGTTCCTCGTGATGGCGTACTTGGAGGGCGAATCGCTCGACAAGCGCATCGAACAGGGTCCGCTGTCTCTTGAGACGGCGTACGAGATCGCCCGGCAGGCGGCCGAAGCACTCTCCGCCGCGCATGCGGCCGGGGTCGTGCATCGCGACATCAAGTCCTCGAACATCATGCTCAGCGAGGATCGCGCGGGCAAGCCGGTGGCCAAGTTGATGGATTTCGGCTTGGCCCAGGTGTCGGGAGCGTCCAAGCTCACCCGGGTCGACACCCGCGTGGGCACGACGGCGTACATGTCGCCCGAGCAGGCCCTGGGAGACCCGGTCGACGCGCGCACCGACCTGTGGTCGCTGGGAGTTGTGCTGCACGAGATGGTTGTGGGCGAGCTGCCGTTCAAGGGCCACTACGACCAAGCGATTCTCTATTCGATCCTCAATGAAGATCCCGAACCTGTGACATCGCTGCGCTCTCGGGTTCCGATGGAGCTGGAGTGGATCATCGAGAAGTGTTTGGCGAAGGCCCCCGCCGACCGCTACCAAGACGCTCGCGAGCTGATCGTTGACATCGAACGGCTGCAGCGGCGCGCATCTTCGGGGCGAACGGCGTTTCAACCCATCGAGCCATCCGGACTGCCGACCGAGCAGCCGCCCGCCGAAGCCCCGGCGCGGCACGCCCCCTGGACGCGCGTGGTCGTCGAGCGCTGGCAGTCCATCGCGCTCGGCGCCATCGCCATTGCCGCAGCCTTTGCGGCAGGCCTGGCGTTGTTAGGAGGGGACGCGGAGACACCGCGGGAGACCCGCCGGTTCACGCTCCGCCCGGCGAGCAGCCTTGGCGAGGGACAGGCCATCGGACACGCCGCGATCTCTCCAGACGGGCGGAACATCGCGTTCAGCACCAGCGGCCCTGGCGGCTCGCTCTGGATTCAGCCGCTGAACCGCCACGAGCCTTACCAAGTGGAAGCGGCAGAAGGCGCGCGGCTGGTCTTTTGGTCGCCCGACAGCAATTTCGTGGGCTTTACTAGCAGCGCTGGCTTGGGCAAGTTCGGCTTGCGCGGCCGCGAGCTGACGATGCTGGTGGACGAATCGAGCCTTGGCGTAGCGGCCGCGACTTGGAGTGCCGATGGCCAGTTCATCATCTACGCGCCGGTCGGCGGGCCGATGCTGCGCGTGTCGTCCCTAGGCGGCGCTCCGAGGCAGCTTCTCGAGCAGGCCGAGCGACGCCGCGGAATGGTAGCCGGCATGTCGGCCGTGGGCGTTTCCGAAGACGAGGAAGTGCTGCTCTATTCGATGCACATGTCGGATCGGGATGCGCTGATGGCTCGGCGCGTGAGAGGGGGCGAAGTCGGTCCGGCCGTCGAACTGGCCGAGGGTGCGGAACCCGTCTACTCCAAGACTGGACACCTGCTGTATCGGCCTTCGCTGATGTCTACTTCGGTCTGGGCAGTGAAGTTCTCGCTGGGGCATCTCGAAGTATCCGGAGATGCCTTCGCCGTCGTGCAAGACGCTTCCGATCTTTCGCTGGCAGCTGACGCGACGATGGTGCATCTGGACAATCGATTCACCAGCCAGATGGGCTTGCTCTGGCTCGACGAAACCGGGCGGACGATCGGAGAGATTGGACGACCGCAAGCTTGGATCGTCGGCCCCCGCCTGTCGCCGGTCGGCGACCGGGTCCTAGTCTCGGGCGGTGCCGGCCGGGATTACGACCTGTGGGTTCACGAGTCCGACAGGCCCGTGCTCCACCGAGTGACCTTCGGCGATGCCAACGAGAGCAGCGCGATCTGGTCGCCCGATGGTGACAGCGTCCTGTTCGCGCAGCGAGGCTCGTCGGACCTCCGACTCCTGCCGGTGGGCGCCGGCAGCCCTGCACAATCGCTTTACGACGGAGACGAGCCAGGCCTAGCGCCGCTAGATTGGTCTCGAGACGGGCGCTATATCTTGCTCCAATCACGCGGGGTGCGTGGAGGCGGTGCCAGCGCAGGGGCGCGTGGGCAGGCGCCCGACCAACGTCTCGCCCCGCCGCAAGAAAAACCGGGCTCCGGCCCGTTCGGACGCACGGCGATCAAGTATCTAGAGCGCATGAGCGGCGGCGCATGGGAGATGCGCGACTTCCTGCCTGAGGCGCCGTTCATTTTGGACGACGCGGTGTTCTCGCCGGATGGCAGGTATGTCGCTTACGAGAGCAACGAATCCGGCGACTTCGAGGTCTATGTGAAGCCCTTTCCCAGCGGCGAGCAGCGCTGGCAAGTGACCACTGAAGGGGGCAGGCTGGCAAAGTGGAGCCCGGAGGGTTCCGAGCTGTACTTCATCAGCAACGACACGCTGCACCGAGTGC
This sequence comes from Terriglobia bacterium, assembly GCA_009838515.1. Classification (GTDB taxonomy): domain Bacteria; phylum Acidobacteriota; class Terriglobia; order Bryobacterales; family UBA6623; genus VXMF01. Next base: position 26,812 of record VXRL01000062.1, read on the forward strand.
GCGTGCAGACCAACGGCGGCTTTGCGTTCGGCGCGGCCGAGGAGTTGTTCGCCAAGGACAGCTTCATGGGAGCGCGGCGCTACCCCTCGTACGATGTTGGCACGGGTGGTCGCTTCGTCGTCTCCGGGCCGCTGGGCGATCCGCGCCGCGCCATCCGTATCACGCAGGACTGGTTTCCCGCGTTTCTCGAGCCCTGACGGGATCAGTCCAACTCGGCGCTGGCTCGCGGCTGGAAGTTGATCTCAACCGGCCGTCCCAGATGCTGCGGCTGTGTGTTCCAGACGTTCAAGTCCCACATCGCCATCATGCGGGCGCCGTACTCGCGCATCCGAGAGGACAACAGCACCGGGCCCGAAGCGTCCTGGGCGCAATAGGCGACCACGTCTAGGCCGCGGCTGGTGCCGATGTAGACCGCCCGGGCGGCGTGGAAACGCTGCGAAATGATCGTGAAAGAAGTCTGGCCCATCACCTTGTGCGCGCGCACAACGGAATCCAACGTCCGCAATCCTCCGCGGTCCTCGGTGATGCTATCGGTCGGCACGCCCGCTTCGACAAGGTCGCGCCGCATCACTTCAGGCTCGTTGTAGTACTTGCTTGGATTGGATCCGCTGACGATGATGTGGCGGATCTTCCCGTTGCGATACAACTGTGCGGCCGCGTCGATCCGATGGGCATAGAATTCGTTGAGCCCGTTGCCGCGGTTTCGCGACGTGCCCAGCACCAGGCCCACGTCGTTTCGCGGCAGATGATCCAAGTCGGCGAAGAGCCGCGGGCCAGCCGTCTCGTCAATGCGCCAGCTGACATAGCGAGCCGACAGGTACAGGCCCGAGACCAGCACAGCTAGCGCCAGCCCAAGAACAGCTACCGCGGTTCGTACCTGCGTCGCGTTCATCTTGAGTGAATCCGTGATCGAACTCGTCCTTGTCCTAAACGGCATTCTCGCTGACAGGGAGAGTGTAGCTGATGCGGAGATGAGTATGAGTGGTTTCGATGTGTTTTCGACCTATTTCAATGTGGTTTCGAAGAATCACACCGCGATCCTCACGAATTCGGCTGAGTCGGGTTCTCTCGCGGTTGCCAAGTAGCCCCGGGGCGGCTGGTTCGAGTCCGGATCCCAGAGTCGCGAACTGGAGAGCCCTTGCGCCATTCCAGGGACAGAACAGGACTAGATTGGGAGACTGTACGGACGCAGTGAGGGTAGAATCTTGCCATGCCCCGCTTGTCAGCTGTTCTTGCCGCAGTTCTCTTGCTCGCATGCTCCTACACGGTCGAACCAGACGCAGCCGAGAGACCGCCGAACTTCCTCGTGCTGCTCGTCGACGATCTCGGCTGGACGGACTTGGGCTGCTACGGAAGCGACTTCTACCTGACCCCCAACATCGACCAGCTGGCAGACGACGGAGTCCGCTTTACGCACGGCTATGCCGCCTGCACGGTTTGCTCGCCGACGCGGGCTGCCATGATGACCGGGTTGTACCCCGGGCGCACCAATGTCACGGATTGGATTCCCGGACACAGCCGGCCGCGCGCTCCCTTGCGTCCGCCCGAATGGACGATGCGGCTGGAACATCGCTACACAACGTTGGCAGAAGCGCTCGGCGCGGCGGGCTACCGCACCGCACACGTTGGCAAGTGGCACTTGATGCCGCGCTTGGATCCAGAGGTGATGGCCGACTACGCGCCCCAACACCACGGCTTCGAGATCAACATTGCCGGCAATGAATGGGGTGCGCCGGGCAGCTACTATCACCCGTACGAGCGCAACGACCGCGAGGTCTACCCGCTGCCCGAGGGAGGCTCCGAAGGCGACTATCTGACCGACCGCTTGACGGACGAGGCGATCGCCATCTTGGACGAATTCGGCGACGAGCCGTTCCTGCTCTACTTCCCGTATTACACCGTGCACACGCCGATCGAGGCCAAGCCCGAGGACCTAGCCAGGTTCGAAGATCGCGTGGACGCCTCGAAGCGGCATCGGAATCCGTCGTACGCTGGCATGCTTGCGGCCCTGGACCGAAGCGTCGGCAGGCTGCGGGCCAAGCTGCAAGACTTGGGCGTAGCCGACGAGACCGTCATCGTGCTGACCGGCGACAACGGGGGCTTGGATCGCAAGGGGCCCGATGGCCGGATGGGCAACCCGACCGAGAACTCGCCGCTCAGGGCGGGCAAGGGTTCGGCCTACGAGGGGGGGGTGCGCACCCCGACGATCTACCTTTGGCCGGGCGTGACGCCCGCTGCCAGCGTAAGCGACCAGCCGGTCATCACGGTTGACGTTTATCCGACGCTACTCGAGATTGCGGGTGTGGAGGGCGATTCGGCACACAACGAACTGGTGGACGGCGTCAGCTTGGCTGGCATTCTGCGCGATCCGTCAGACCGACTTGATCGGCAGACCCTCTATTGGCACTACCCCCACTATCACAACGGCGGCTCGACTCCGCATTCAGCCATCCGCGACGGCGATTGGCGCTTGGTGCACTTCTACGAGGATGACCGGGCTGAGCTCTACAACCTTGCCGAAGATGTCGGCGAGAGCCGCGATTTGGCCGCTGAAATGCCCGACAAGGCCGCTGCCCTGCTAGCCAAGCTGAACGCGTGGCGAATCGCAGTGGGAGCACAAGAGCCGCTTCCGAATCCCGACCGCCGGTGATACAGGGCGGCGCTTCTCAACGGCTGTGTATGCGGATGTGGTCGCGCCGTATGGCCGCAAGGTTGACGGCACCAACCTGCACCATGTCCTTGGCGAGCTCGGTTTGCAGCATTTCGACGACCTTTTGGACACCCGTTGCGCCGTAGGCGGCCAACCCCCATAGGACCGGGCGGCAGACCAGCGCCGCTGTCGCTCCCAGCGCGATCGCCTTCAACACGTCGCCGCCGCGCCGAAAGCCGCCGTCCACTAGGAGCGGAATGCGTCCGGCCACGGCCTCGGCAATTGCAGGCAGGACCGCGACCGGTTCGGCTTCGCCCTGCGCCTGGCCCGTGCCGTGGTTGGACACGACTACGCCGGCGATTCCGCGATGCGCGGCTTCCAGCGCGTCGGCAGGCTGCATGACTCCCTTGAGCACGAAGGGCACTGCCGCGGCATCTCGCAGTTGCTCGAGAACGTCCCAGCCATAGCGCACGGGCACGCCTGCACGCCCACCGCGCTCTTCGCCCAGACTGAGGCAAATCGTCCGCGCACCGGCTTCCACCGCCGCTTGGATACGCTCGCTCAGAGCGCCTACATCGGAATCGGGATAGAACTGCCGCCATGCTCCGGGAGCTGCCGCGATGGTCTTCGCGAACGGCGTGCCGCTGCGTTCGGCGGTCACCAGCGTCGCCTTGGCAGCGCCCGCGCCCTCGGCCGTGGCCAGTTCTCCGTCGCTATCGAGTTGGCCTTGGCGCGAGGCGGGGCCGACGAGGATCGGCGCGAACATCGGCTGGCCGAACAGTTCCAGCGACAGGTCTAGCGCCTTGGTATTGACCATCATGCGGGCCCGGAACGTGATCCGCTCCAAGGCCGAGCGGCCCCCTCCGGCGATGCGCCGGAAGGCGCGCTCGCTCAGCGAGCGCCGGGCCATCTCCTCGAATTCCGGCACGTTGGCGAACTCGTCGATGGGGGTCATGCGCCCTGGAGCCTCGCCAACTAGCTCTGGTGCTTGGGCCGCGCGGAGGCAAGGGGACGAGGCTAGAAGGCCCGCAAGGCCGTACAGCGCTTGGCGGCGGCTGTGGCAGACACCGCTCATGGGAAATTCGTCCGCACCAGCGAGCGATCGATCGCGCCGAGGCTGGCGGCGCCACAGCTAGTCATGGCCTGCCGGAAGTCCTCTTGCACGATTTCCAGAATCCGGGTCACGCCCGGCGCTCCGAACGAGCCCAGACCCCAGCGCGGAACCCGCCCCAAGCAGATTGCCGAGGCCCCCAGAGCGATCGCTTTGAGGATGTCGCTGCCGCGCCGGAATCCGCTGTCGATCAAGACGGGCATCCGTCCCGCGACTGCCTCGACGATCTCCGGCAGCACTTCGAGGCTCGAAGGAGTGTAGTCGAGCGTGCGGCCGCCGTGGTTGGAAACGATGATGCCGTCCAGGCCGTGCTCTACGGCCAGCAGCGCGTCCTCGGCGGTCAGGATGCCCTTTGCGAGCATCGGCACCTTGACCATGGTGCGCAAGCCATCGAAGAGCTTCCACTCGTACCACATGCGCCCAGAGGAGAAGCGGTAGCGCCCTGCATTGCCGCTGTAGCGGGGCGGCCGGCGGGGGCGCAGCGACAGATTGCGGTCGTGGTAGCCGCGGTCATAAAACGAGGCCTGCTGGTCGATCGTGACCACGATCGCCCCGGCACCGGCCTGTTGGGCGGATTCGACCGGCTCGCGGTTCTGCTCGAGTTCCTCGCGCGGATAGAGCTGGAACCACAGCGGTCCGCCATCGGCCTTGGCGATGTCCGCTAACGACATGCTGGCGACATGGCTGACGATCATGGGGGTCTCAGAAGCGCCTCTGCAGCCGGCGTAAGTGGCAGCTTCCTTGTCCGGGTGCAGCACTTCGTGGGCCGCGGACGGTGCCAGCATGATCGGGAATGCCATGGGTGTGCCGAGCACGTTCCCGTCCGTCAAGGCAGGGCCGGGCTCGCCGACAGCCCGCGGCACGATAGAGACCCAGTCGAACGCCTCGCGATTGCGCCGCGTGGTGAACTCGCTGCCGCCGCCGCGAGCCGTGTAGTTGTAGGTGGCCCGATCTAGCCTCTCGTAGGCGGCCGCTTCGAAATCGAAGACGTCGCGCATCTCCGACAGGCCTGGAATGCGGCTGTGATCCCGAAACTCGTCCTGTTGTGCATGCACGCCCTTCGCTCCGGCCAAAAAGCCGGCCAGGCTGGCCAGTGCCTTGCGGCGACTCAGGCTGCGGTACCAGCGTCTTTCACTAGCGGTCATGGGATCAGGGCCACGGCCTGCCTTGGCAGCCGCGTGAATCGGGCATGATTATAGCCAATGCCGGGCCGCGATCTTGCTCGCGGCTCTCATTCAATCTCAGCGAATCGCTCTAGGAAAACGCTTGCGAATGCGCGTCCGGCCTGCAGCATTCCCGCGGTGTTGGCGTGGATGTTGCCCGCGTGCCTCGGCAGGTCGCGCAGGTACACCGGGGCCGAGCGGGGAACCCGTTCGGCCACCTTGGTTTGGGCCTGCAGGACCTCCCACGCGCCCGGACGTCCTGCAGGTGGCGGAATATCGGACGCGGCGACACCGTCCAGGCTGTCCGGTACCGTGCCCGAACGGTAGGTGCCGACGAGCACCGGCAAGTCGGGGGCGTCGAGGTCGCGACGCAGCGCGGCGATTAGGTTGTCGAGGTTTTCGGCGTAGCGGCCGGCAGCGCGCTGGTCACGCATGTCCTTGGCACCCTGCAGCCAGAGAAACCCGCGCAAGCGAGCGTTCTCGCCATCCAAGGCTTGGCGCACTTCGGCGAGCAGTTTCTTGTACAGGGGGCCCTTCCGGGCGTCGCCCGTGATATCGGCGTCGGCCGTGTTCCACTCTGGCGCCCATGCCATGATCCCTGTACCGCCCACGGCTTGCTTGACAATGCCGATGCGGCTACCCGGCCACGCTCGCGCCAGCTCGTGGGCGAAGCCAATCTCGGGCCCGAACGTGAACTCCTTGATCCCCCACCTTTCGCGCTGGACCGCCGATGGCGGCCGATGCGGCCGCAGCGACGTCCATTCGCCATCGAGGAACGTTTCCAGCCGCATGTCGTGGCCGAAGCGGGCAACACTATCGAGTTCCAAGCTGTTGCCCCAGCCGACCATGTTCGACTGGCCGGACAGGATGAACACCTCCAGCGGCCCGATTGGAACGCGCTGGCCATAGACCTCGATCCAGTCAAGGCGCGAGCATGCGCCGCTGCGCCCACCCGGCATCAGATCTGTAAATCCGACGGAGCGCACGCGGGTCAGGTCCAGACCCTGCGCCCAGGGCCCCTCCGTCACGGTAGCGGGGTCAAGCTGCCGCCAACGGCTGCTAGAGAATGCAAACTCGCTGACGCGCCATTGCTCCGACGCCCCGTCAGAGTACTCGCTGACCAGCCATTCGCCGCCCGCCAGCTCGACGACCGCGCGTAGGGCCCGGAAACCCGACTGGCGGCTGCGCCAGCGCAGGGTTGCCGTACCAGAGAGGTCCATCAGGCCTCCGTCCGCGAGCGACAGGCTGACGGCCCATGGCGTCTTCGCCAGACCCGACCAGACATAGTGGGGGTCCCATTCCCGCGCGTCGTGGTAGCTCTTCTTGACTAGCGGCGGTCCCGGGCCGTGCACCGCAACCGTCAACTCTGGATTTGCCACATCTCTCTGGGTGAGCGGAATCGCCGGCGGGGAGGTTGTCCAGTCTTCCCGGAAGATCAGCGGCGCTCGCCCGACGTCGGACGCTTGCAGCGCGGCACACGCGATCCATGCCACGCACAACCAGCGTTTCATGCTGTCAAGCATACCCGAGCGATACGGGAGATCGAAGCCAGCGTGGTCGCTGGGTCAAGTACAATCGGCGCAACTATGCGAGTTTACTTGGCACTGCTCTCCGCGCTCTTGGCGGCAGGGTTGTTCTGGGCTCAGCTGGGCGGCCCGGCCCACGCCGAACCGGCCGCTGAGGATCCGGCGAGCCTGCGCATCGAGTACCGGCCCGGCGGCTACATGCCGCCCGGATTTCCGCTCGAAGGCGCGGTCAAGCTGCTCTCGTCGCCCGTCGCGCAAGCCGGCCAGCGAAGCAGGATACGGATCGAATGCACGATCGGCGAGGCTGGCATGGCCGCTGGCGAGACGCTGGAGATCTGGAAGCACTTCACCAGCGACGTCGAGGAGTTCCAAGTCGCCGACCCGCAGAAGCCGGCGCACTTCGCCCTGAAAACTGCCGCTCCCGGAGCCGAGTGGGAAATGCTTGTCCACTCCAATGCCCTGCAGCGCAACTCGCCCAGCGTCTTCCCGTACAGGAAGGCCGCCGGTGCAAAGCTCGCCGCCGGCAAGCTGGCACAGGGGACGAAGGTGTACTTCGACCTTGGGGGCACCCGAGGCGTGCGCATGCAGCACTACGCCGAGAACTTGTTCAACTTCCGCGTCGTGATCGCCGGCCCAGACGGGCGGCCACGGGACTACGTGGGTGATGCCTTCCTCAAGGTCGTCGGCGGTCCCGCGACAAAGTTGCGGGTCTATGCGCCAGCGTATGTCGGGGTTGGTGAGCGCTTTAGCTTGGAAGCGATACCGAGTGACGCATGGGGCTCTCTGGCTGGGAATTACCAAAGCTGGAAGCTGGCAGTGGAGGATCCCATTCTTGGCACCAGTGAATTCGAATACGATCCCGAACTGCTGCACTATGTCGCGTCGAACTTGGTGCCCACGCAGCCCGGCGTGTATCGGCTCAAGGTCCGGTCCCCAGACGGATCATTGGAGGGTGTCAGCAATCCGATTCGAGTCGAGAACCACCCTAAGCGGCGCGTCTACTACGGCGACCTGCACCAGCACACCTACCTGCACGATGGTCGCGGCACCTACGAGGAACTGTACTTGCACGCCAGACGCAACGGGCTTCTGGACTTCGGTGCTCTGACGCCGCACCACATGCCCTTGGGAGTGACCGGGCCGTCCTACATCTTCGACAAATTCAGGGATCCCAGGGATCACTGGCCTGACATGATACGGGGCAACAAACGGATGAACGGCTGGCGGGATTTTGTAACGATCCTCGGCTACGAGTACAGCGTGGGCACTAGCCTCGGGGGCCACCACAATGTGATCTACAACGCCGACGAGGCTCCCACGACGATGCAACTCGATCCGGCCAGCAACCGGGCGGACGTGGGCGACATGATGGATGTGCTGGAGCGATCCGGTGTGCCGGCCATGGTGATTCCACACATCGGCGGCGGCCCGCCCAACTGGACCCACCGCACTGATCCGCGCATCGAGCGCAACTTTGAGATCGCCTCGGTCCACGGAGTGTTCGAAGAGTCCTGGCAGAAGCACTTGGATGCCGGCTTGAGGCTGGCGGCGACGGCTTCGGGCGACAACCACACCGTGGGCTTCGGAAACTCCTACCCTGGCCTGATCTACACCATGACGAACCCGCTCACGGGCGTTTTCGCCTACGGCAAGACGCGGGATGCGATCTGGGAAGGCTTGTACCAGCGGCGCACGTTCGGAGTGACCGGCAATGAGCGCATCTTGATGGAGTTCAGCCTCAACGGCGAGCCCATGGGCGGCGAATTGGCGGCTGCTGCAGCCCCGGCCGCCCGCATGCGGGCCAGGGTTTCCGGCACACAGCCACTCACCAGAGTCGAACTGATCAAGAACGGGCGCGTACTGCACTCGATCAACCCGGCGCGGCAGGTCGGCTCGCTCGTGCGCATCACATGGGGCGACAACATCTACCAGCGCCGCGCCAACGTGGGTCTAGGCGAAGGGGTCCTAGAGGCGAAGTCGGGGGCGGTGAGGCTCGAGCGCTTCTTGCATCGAGACCAAGAGTTTGAGCGCATGCACCAAGCCGGCGACGGTGTCCGCTGGCTGTCGGCGGCAACTTCGAACGACCGCGACGGGATGCTCGCGCGCATTGATGGGGCGGAGGGGGCCTTGGTATTTCGATTGCAGGATCCCCACCTAGGCCCGCTCGAAGTCGTAGCGCCGCTTGATGTGCTCCGCCGGGACGGATACTTCCGCTGGCGCGGGCTCGGGGCCAAGCCGTATACGCACAGCTACCTCGAGCTGATGGGCATCGACGTTGCGTTTGAGATTGAGTTCGAGCTGGTCAACGCCCAAGCGCCGATGGACATCGAGTTCGATTTCGAAGATCGCGACGCGCCAGAGCCGGGTGATTACTACTACCTGCGGATGGAACAGCTCGATACCAACAAGGGCTGGGCAAGCCCGGTCTGGATCAACTAGGCGCGCCCGCTGCGCTGGTGTCGGCGTTCCGGCTCAGGAACCGGAAATCGCAGCCCAGGTGCGCCTGCGTCACTTGGTCGAGGAACAGCCTGCCGTAGCCTCGGCGGTAGTGCGCCGCCGAAGGTTTGCGGGTCGCGAGCCGGCGCTCGATCTCCCGCTCGTCCACGCGCAGGTCGATCCGGCGGCCGGGCACGTCCAGTTCGATCTCGTCACCCGTGCGCACGGCAGCCAACGGGCCTCCGATGGCTGCCTCGGGAGACACGTGCAGGACATCCGTGCCGAAGCTCGTGCCGCTCATGCGCGCGTCGGAGACACGCACGATGTCATTCACGCCAGCCTTGAGGAGCTTGGTGGGGATCGGCAGGTGCCCCCATTCGGGAAATCCCGGGCCGCCCAGCGGGCCGGCGTTCTGAAGCACCATCACGGTGTTCTCGTCCACGTCGAGATCGTCGTCGATGCGTGCCCTTAGCGTCTCGTAGCGGTCGAAGACCAGCGCCTTGCCGCGGTGCTGAAGCAGGTGCGGAGAGGCTGCTGTTTGCTTGATCACAGCCCCGTTCGGGGCGAGGTTGCCGTAGAGGATCGCTGTGCCGCCCTCCGAATTCAGCGGCTGGTCCAGCGTCTTGATCAGGTCGCGGTTGCGGATCTGCACGTCTTGAACCTCGTCGGCCACGGTGCGTCCGCTGACCGTGAGGGCATCGCGATGCAGCAGAGGCAGCAGTTCCTTCGTCACGCACGGCAGCCCGCCCGCGTAGAAGAAGTCCTCCATCAGAAACTGCCCCGATGGCTTCACGTTGGCGATATACGGGGTCTCGCGCGAAACGCGGTCGAAATCATCGAGACAGAGATCCACTCCAGCCCGCCCGGCGATCGCCAGCAAGTGGACGACGGCGTTGGTAGAACCGCCGATCGCCATGTCGGTGCGGATCGCATTCTCGAACGCCTCCCGGGTCAGGATGCGCGATGGCGTCAGATCTTCGAAGACCATTTCCACAATGCGTCTCCCACTTGCTTCCGCCAATTGGTAGCGCCGAGCGTCCACTGCGGGGATGGCGGCGCCGCCGGACAGCATCATGCCTAGGGATTCGGCCATCGACGCCATCGTGGAGGCTGTCCCCATGACCGTGCAGTGGCCGGCACTGCGCGAGATGCAGCCCTCGACTTCGGCCCACTGCTCCTCGCCGATACGACCGGCCCGCAACGCTTCGAAGAGCTTGCGACCATCGGTGCCCGATCCCAGCGGCTCGCCGTTCCAGCGTCCGGACAGCATCGGGCCGCCGGTGACCATGATCGCCGGGATGTCGGCAGAGGCCGCTCCCATCAGCTGCGCCGGCGTGGTCTTGTCGCAGCCGCACAGCAGCACCACGCCGTCGATTGGATTCGCCGTGATCGACTCCTCCACATCCATCGACATGAGGTTGCGGAAGAGCATGGTGGTCGGCTTCATGAACATCTCACCAAGCGAGATCGTCGGGAACTCGAGCGGCACCCCACCGGCTGCCCAGACGCCCCGCTTGACGGCCTCGGCCACTTGGCGCAGGTGGGCGTTGCAATTGGTCAGTTCCGACCATGAATTGCAGATGCCAATGACTGGTCGGCCATCGAATGCGGCGTCACTGAAGCCTTCCGACCTGAGCCATGCTCGCCGCGAAAGGTGCTCGTACTGATCTCCTTGGAACCACTCGGTGCTGCGGAATGTGCTGGGATCGCGCATGAACGCAATACGATAGCACCCAACTTGCCGAAGGACTGCGGGTCTGCAGGCCGGCAAGCTCGCTCGCGGCGTACGGGTCTGCTCTAGGTCAGCCCGTCTACAATCCTAGGTTGCAAGCCGACCCAATACCGTGACGCCAGCGCGACTCGGACACGGCGATGATGGCAATGCCCGGGCGGACCCAAGTTCCAATCTGGAAGCGCTGGCCAGCCTTGGCCGCGCGGTCGAGGGTGACTGTTTCCATACTCCTAGCGGTCGCGGCCGGCTGGCTGGCCCAGCCGACGGTCGCGAGCGTTGTGCTCGGCCTCCCGTTAGTGCTGGCTGGCCTGGCACTAAGGGCATGGGCGGCCGGCCATCTCCGCAAGAACCAGCAGCTCGCGATCTCCGGCCCTTACGCCCATGTTCGCAATCCGCTTTACATTGGGAGCCTGTCGGCAGGTGTTGGATTCGGCATCTGCTCAGCGCATCCCATCTTGCTGGTTGCGATCCTTGTGGTCTTCACAGCGTGGTTTCTGCCTGTTGTGGGGGAAGAGGAAGGCCACATCCGCAAGATACTCCCCGGTTACAGGGAATACGAATCTCGCGTTCCCCGTTTTGTGCCCGCCTGCAAGCCACTCTACGAGTCTTCCCAGCGTTTCGAGTGGGGGCTCTACCTTGTCAACCGCGAGTATTCGGCATTGCTGGGATTCGTAGGTTTTGGGGCTGTGCTTTGGCTCAAGCTTCAAGTGCTCGGATAGGAGCCTGTTCTCGCTGCCGTCGCGTTCCGGCTGCGCGATAGAATTACGAGCTTATGCGCTTGTGCTTGTTGCTGGCGGCCTGCTTGGCTGCGGCTGGTTGTGGCGATTTGCGCAAGGCACCCACGACCGGCTATGAGGCTTGGGAGGCGTTCGGCGGCGGTCCTGATCAGATTCAGTATTCGCGCCTTGACCAGATTCATCCCGGCAACGTGTCCCAACTGGAGGTGGCCTGGACCTATGAGACCGGTGACGAATTCCGCGGTTCGGAAATCCAGTGCAACCCGATCGTCATAGACGGCCTGCTGTACGGCTCCAGCCCGAACGGGCGCGTCTTCGCCCTCGACGCCGAGACAGGGGAGGAGGTGTGGACGAGGCGCTTGGAAGTGGACGGCGCTCCGCTCACGGGACGCTCGAAGAACCGCGGATTCATGCACTGGCGCGATGGTGACGATTCGCGCATCTACGCCGGGGCGCGGCATTTGCTGTATGCATTGGATGCGCGGACGGGAGAACCCGTGGCAGGCTTCGGCGATGGGGGCGCGATCAACCTCAGATCTGACCTTCCAGAGCGCGCGCGGTCGCTTTCGATCAGCTTGAACACGCCCGGCGTCATCTACGGCGACCTGTTGATTCTCGGCAGCGCAGTCAGCGAGACGCTGCCGAGCGCGCCAGGCTACATCCGTGCCTACGAGGCGCGCACGGGAGAGTGGCGCTGGACGTTCCGCACGATTCCGCATCCTGGCGAGCCCGGTCACGAGACTTGGCCGGAGGAAGGCTGGAAGACCCTCGGAGGCGCGAATTCCTGGGCAGGCCTGACTCTCGACGCCGAGCGCGGGCTGGTGTATGCGGGCACCGGCTCGGCAGCGTTCGACTTCTGGGGCGGCAACCGGCCCGGAGACAACTTGTACGCCAACTCCCTGCTGTGCCTGCGTGCAGACAGCGGCGAGCTGGTTTGGCACCACCAATTCGTGCGGCACGACGTCTGGGACATGGACATTCCCACTTCGCCGGTTCTGGTGACCGCGATGCGCGACGGCAGGCTGATCGATGCCGTGTCGGTCTCCACCAAGATGAGCCAGGTCTATGTCTTTGACCGAGAGACGGGCGAATCCCTGTTCCCTCTCAAAGAGATCGAGACCGCGCAATCGGACGTGGCCGGGGAAGTCTTGGCGAAGCGGCAGGTCGTGCCGGTCATGCCGCCGCCGCTGGGTCGCCAGCGCCTGACCGAGGCCGACTTGACCAAGCGAACGCCGGAGGCGCATGCGGCGGTCTTGAAGCGCTTCCGGCAAGTTCGCAGCGGCGGGTTGTTCACGCCGCCCAGCCTGCGAGGAACGATCATCTTCCCCGGTTTTGACGGAGGAGCCGAATGGGGCGGCCAGGCGTTCGATCCCGAATCAGGGCTGCTGTATGTGAACGTCAACGAGATGGCTTGGATCCACCGCTTGGTCGAGCGGCGAGAATTGCGAGGGTCCGTCAACGGCAAGCGGTTGTATCAGCGCAACTGCGCCGCCTGCCACCTGGACGACCTGAGCGGCACTCCGCCAACTTTCCCGGCACTGACTGAACTGGCCATGAACAATCAAGAGTTCGGCGCCGTCGTGCGAGGTGGAGCGGGCCGCATGCCGGCCTTCCCCTATCTCGCCCCGGAAGCTGTCGCTGCAATTGCAGGCTATGTGCTGCGGGGCGAGGAAGGAGAGGCGATCCAGGCCTCGCCAAGTTCCGCTGCTCCCGATGTGCCCTTCACGCATGACGGCTACAACAGGTTCCTCGATCCAGAGGGCTATCCGGCGATTTCGCCGCCGTGGGGAACGCTCAACGCGGTGAGCCTCGATACCGGCGAAATCGAATGGACCGTGCGTCTGGGAGAGTTTCCAGAGCTGACGGAACAGGGCATGCCACTGACTGGGAGCGAGAACTACGGCGGGCCGGTCGTGACTTCCAACGGGTTGCTCTTTATCGGCGCGACGGCACGCGACCGGAAGTTCCGAGCGTTCGACAAGGCCACCGGCGAGCTGCTTTGGGAGACCGTGCTGCCGGCCGGCGGGAACGCGACGCCTGCGGTCTACGAGGTCGATAGCCGAGAATTCGTGGCAATCGCCGCTGGCGGGGGCAAGACAGGGGGGATTTCTGGTGGCAGCTACGTCGCGTTCGCGCTGCCGGAATAACTAGAGGGCGTCCACTCGCGCCTAGGTCCGTGTGCGTATTTCGTGTGCGTATGCTGAAAAGCAAGCTCGGCCTCACGGAGTAGACGCGGCCTTGCCGGCCACGCTAGCTCGAGTGCGGCCATCGCCACGGACTACTGGTGCCGTTCTCAATCGATCGAGTGGTGCCTTGGGGCCGGAGCGCGGCGGAGTACCAGGCGATGTTCGACCTGGGCGAAGCGGACCTTGGAGGCCGCATGCTAGGGTGTGGCGACGGCCCGGCGAGCTTTAACGCTGAGCTGTCTGCCCAAGGGCATTCCGTTGTCTCGGTCGATCCGCTCTACTCCGTGTCCGCCGCCGCCATCGAACGACGAATCGAAACGACGTTCGGCCAGGTGATGGACCAGATGCGCCGGAATCAGGCCGATTTCGTCTGGACGCACGTGCCGTCGATTGAGGAGCTGGGCCGGCGACGCATGGCCGCGATGCGCCGCTTCATCGCCGACTATCCGCGAGGCAAGACCGAGAACCGCTACTTGGAGGCATCACTGCCGGAGTTGCCCTTCGACAATGGTGCGTTTGATCTCGCGCTGTCTTCCCATCTGCTCTTCTTGTACAGCGAGCAACTCGACCTGGACTTTCACTTACGGGCCCTGCAGGAGATGCTGAGGGTAGCCACGGAGGTGCGCGTCTTCCCGTTGCTGCAACTCGGCGGGGAGGCGTCACCTCATGTTGAACGGATCGTTGACGCTTTCGGATCGCGCCGCGCGGTCGCCACCGTTGAGACGGTGGCGTACGAGTTTCAGAAGGGCGGGAATCGAATGCTACGGCTACGGCGAATGCAGGCCGCCTGACAGCGCGAAATGGGCAAGCTGGTTGTCTTCCGACCACCTACAAGGTCCGGTAGATTCCCGCCTGAACTGAATGAGCGCGCGAGGGGTTGAAGGCCCCCAAACACTGCCCGCGGACGGGATCGAACGCCGATGGCGGACGACGAGCCGTGATAGCCTGTGTCCGTGGAGCCCGACACGACGAGTCTGGACGCCGGGGGGCCGGTTGTGGACGATGCGCGAGGCAGCGCGCCGGGCGTCGAGGATGACGGTGGCCCGCCGGACTCCGGCGTGCTCGACCGGGACCGCGACGTCATCCGGCGCCTGTTCGAGACGGGCGAATACCCCTACAGGGAGAAGCTCGCCCGCAAGGCCTACGAGCAGGAGAAGGCCACGCTTCAGGTGGAACTGCTGAAGGTGCAGGACTGGGTGAAGGCGACGAACCGGAAGATCGTCGTCCTGTTCGAGGGCAGGGATGCCGCTGGCAAGGGCGGGACGATCAAGCGGTTCACGGAGCATCTCAACCCGCGCGGTGCTCGGGTCGTGGCGCTCGACAGGCCGACCGACGACGAGCGGACTCAGTGGTTCTTCCAGCGCTACATCCGGCATCTGCCGCGGGGCGGCGAGATCGTGCTGTTCGACCGCTCTTGGTACAACCGCGGCGGCGTCGAGCGCGTCATGGGGTTTTGCAACGCCAAGGAGTACTTGGAGTTCATGCGTCAGGCACCCGAGCTGGAGCGCATGTTTGTCCGCAGCGGGATCCTGCTGTTCAAGTACTGGTTCTCCGTCACCCGAGAGGAGCAGAGGCACCGCTTCGAGGCCCGCGAGCAGGACGCCCTGAAGCAGTGGAAGCTGTCGCCGGTGGATCGCCAGTCGCTCGACAAGTGGGACGAGTACACGGCGGCCAAGGAGGCGATGTTCTTCTACACGGACACTGCCGATGCGCCGTGGACGATCGTCAAGTCCGACGACAAGAAGCGCGCTCGTCTGAACTGCATGCGGCATTTTCTGGCCGCGTTGCCGTACACGAACAAGGACGCCCTGCGAGTAGGCCGACCGGATCCGCTGATCGTGGCCAGCGCCGACATGATCGGCGGCGGAGACGCGGTGCTCGGCAGGTGAAACGGCTTCAAGAGATCCGCGGCACCGTTCGCTAGCAAGGGCAGCGGGCAGCGAACGGCTCAAATCGTCCTCTGGATTCACGCCCGGCAAGTGGTGTTGGCATCCCAGCCCCGGAGCCCGTGAGTCGGATCGAATGCTCTGCCCGATCGCCGGGAGGCTTACGCGGCGCAATGTAGCCGGCCCGAGGCGCTGATATCATCAAATCGCTTGCGCAATCCCTTACGATCTCTGCTGTTGCTGGCCGCGCTGGCGCTGCTGGCTTTGGTCGTGCACGACTATCTGGGGTCGCGGACCGCGGCCGGAAGAGACTCGACGCAGGCGGTGCCGACATTGCCGGAGGATCTCTCGGCCCAGTCGCAGAGTTGGCGCTTGGCACAGACCATTGGTGATTCCACGCGCATGGAGGTCAGCGCCGATGACTTCATTCAAGGAGCGGACGGGCTGACGACCGACCTGAGTGGAGTCGTGCTGAAGATCATTCGAATACGGGCGGGGAGCCTTGACCGCGTCGAGAGCGACGCGATGCGGATGCTGGCGGATGGAAGTCTTTACAGCGATGGCGAGACGCTGATCACGTTGGGTATCCCGGCTGATGGCGGAACGGGACGCCCGGTAGAGGTCGCAACTTCAGGAGTGACGTTTCGCCCGTCTGCCAACAGTGCCAGCACGAATCGGAGGGTGGCGTACCGGTTCGCCGACGGGGCGGGCAGTTCCCTGGGAGCCGCGTACGATGCGGATACGGGGGTCTTGCAGATGACGTCCGAGGTGCGCCTGGCACGCTTCGGGCAGGCCCCCGCCGAGCCATCGGCCGTTATCCGGGCTGGCAACTTGCTCTATGCCGAGGAAGGGGCGCGGATTCAACTCGCAGGACACGCCCGAATCGAGCAAGGCGCAGGCTGGCTCGAATGCGATAGCGGTGAGGTCTTGATGTCCAACGGGCGCGTCCGCCGAGTCGATGGCGTCAATGCGCGTGGCGGCGAGAGCGTCGGGGACCGGCGGACCGAGTTTTCGGCGCCTCGGCTTGAGGCGGAGTTTGCCATCGACGGCGAACTGGCGCGTTCCCGCGGCTCGGGCGGGGCCAGATTCGCGTCGATCGAGGCTGGGCAGCGCATCGAGGTAAAGGCCGATTCCGTCGACTTGCATTACGAGGCCGAGGTGAGGTCATCTTCGAGTGCCTCGTCGAGTCGGTTGCGTCGTGTCCAGGCACGCGGAGCGGCGCAAGCTTCGCTGCATCCGTCCGATGGCGGTACGGTCAGCATGATCGAGTCCGAATCGATGTTGCTGGTCCTGAGGCCGGGGGGAGAGCAGATCGAGCGCGTTGAGACTCCGGGTCGCGGGACTCTGCACCAGCTGGCGCGCGGAGCGGATGCGCCGGCACGGACGCTGGTGGCCGGCAGCATTCGCATGGTGTACGGGCCTGCGGGCAATCTCGAGCGCCTCGCCGCTCGAAACGGAGCACAGCTGGTCCAGCGCCCGGCTGACCAAGCGTCGCCCGAGCTGCGAAGTTGGAGCGACTCGCTCGATGCGCAGTTCGATCCCGACACAGCGGAAATCGCCGAGCTACGCCAAGCCGGGAAGTTCGGATTCGAGGAGGGCCTGAGGCGCGGTGGTGCCGACAGCGCCCGGTTTGATCTCGATGGCGGTGTGTTGGAGCTGGAGGGAAACGCCAGCGTCACGGGCGCGGGCGGCAACCTGTTGGCCTTCCAGATCGTCTTGGCTCGGGCTAGCGGCAGAGTCGATGCTGCGGGCGGTGTGACGGGATTCCTGATTCGGGAGCCAGATATCTCCGGGCAGTCGGGGACGATGGGTATGTTCGCCGGCCAGCAGCCCGTGTTCCTAGCCGCGGGGGCAATGGTCTCCGATCCAGAAAACCAGACCTTGGAGTATCGGAATGGCGCCCGTCTGTGGCAAGGCCGCAATCGAGTTGACGCAGACTCGATCCTGATCGATCAGGCCTCGAACAGCATCGAGGCCCGCGACGGGGTCGAGGCCGCGTGGATCGCAGATGACGAGAACGGTTCGGATTCGGATCCGCTCTCGATCGTGCGGTCCGGCCTGATGCGCTATGACGCTCAGACCGGCCTGGCTCGCTTCGAGGGCGCGGTCGACTTTCGCAGGCAGGGAATGCGGGTGTTGGCCGATGAGCTGCGAACAGCGCTCGGTACAGATGGCGGGGACGCTGGCAGGCGCGCCGTCGCAGCCGGCTCGGTGCGCATCGCCGATCCGCCCGATGGTACGGGCCACCGGGCGTTCGGGGACCGGGCCGAGTTCGACGTGGCCGAATCCGAGGTGATATTGGTCGGCCAGCCTGCGCGGATTCTGATGCCGGACGGCACGGAATCGGAAGGTGCCAGTTTGACCTATCGCATCTCCGGTGATAGGCTGCTTGTTTTGGGCCAGGGCGAAGAGCGCGCCTACACATACCGCCCGGCTTCCCGCTAGGATGGAGCGCCGCTTGGCGCCGCCTGTCTAATGGATTCCCTGCGCACTGAGCGACTGTCGAAGAGCTACAGGGGCAGGCATGTAGTCAAGGACTTCACCTTGGCCGTGCGTCGCGGCGAGATCATCGGGCTGCTGGGGCCGAACGGTGCCGGCAAGACGACCTCGTTCAACATGATCGTCGGGCTGGTCAGCCCGGATGCCGGCCAAGTCTTCGCGGACGATGCCGACATCACGGACCTGCCGATGTATCAGCGCGCCCGCATGGGCATCAGCTACCTGCCGCAGGAAGCATCGGTGTTCCGCAAGCTCACCGTGGACGAGAACATACTGGCGGTCTTGCAAACGCAACCGCTCGTCCGGGCCGAGCGCCGCGAGCGTCTCGACGACCTGATCGCGCAGTTCGGCCTCGATAAGGTTCGGCACAGTCGCGGTTACCAGCTGTCTGGCGGCGAGCGACGGCGCGTCGAGATCGCCCGGTCGCTGGTGCTGTCGCCGTTCTTCTTGCTGCTCGACGAGCCCTTCTCGGGCATTGACCCGAAGCAGGTGATCGAGTTGCAGGCGATTCTGGCGCGGCTGTGCGCCGACGGGATTGGCATCGTGATCACCGATCACAACGTGCGCGAGACGCTGGCGGTGACTGACCGGGCGCTCATTATCCATAACGGATCGATCTTCCGCTCGGGAACGCCGCACGAGTTGGAGAGCGACCCGGAGGTGCGCCGAGTCTACCTCGGCGAACACTTCGAACTGCCCGACCGGACCGCGCCGCGGAGCTGAGCGCAGTGCCGACAGTCCGCTTGGAACGCGCTGGGCTGTACGGGCCGGTGGGTGTCGTGGACACGGCCGACGCGCGCCGCTTCACGATCAGGGGCGTCCTGCAGGGCGCTTCGCTGCTGCATCCCGCCGCCAGTGCCGTCGCTCCCCAGCTCGGGCAGGGCCCAGGTCCCGTAACCGAAACGCGCTACCAGCTGGCTTGGTTCTTGGCTGGCCAGCGGCACCCTGGGGGCCGAGGCCTGATGCTGGGGCTGGGCGGGGGCTGTGGAGT
>VXRL01000009.1 GCA_009838515.1 Terriglobia bacterium
GGTCGTAATCCTGATCATTGACGAAACCGAAGTTGTTGACCTTGACCTCGTTGACTGCGGAGAAGTTCCACCCCGCCGACCACACGAACTCCCGGTTCGGCCGGTAACGGAAGATCGGGTTCGCGTCGTTGACCGACAACGCTTGGGGGCCCTCGTTAACGGGCAGTACCCGCGCCACGGTCTCTAAACAGACGAGCGCGAGGAGCGCACCGAACAAGAGAGCCAGTACGCGAAACGTCCGCGGGCGGCGAACGGCGGCGCCCGCGTCCTTCAGTGCTCCCTTAGTACGGTCAGGCACCGCTCAGATCCTGATGAGGAGCACGGCGTTGCCGAAACTCCGTTGGACCGCCGGAAACAACGCTGCGAGGACTTCGTTCGCGAACTTCGCGAGCCGCAACACGGCGCGGGCCGGAGCAGCCTTCGTGCCGAGCCGTTCGAGCACCTTGTTGATCATGTAGAAGCAGTCCGGCATGTGGCGTGGTCAGCGAACGTCGACGCCCATCCCTCATAAGTCTCGATGCCGAACAGCACGTCCCCGAGGCCCTCCTTGTGCCGCCGCCTTCCCGGCCGCAGTCCTGCCCGGTCGACCGTGTGCTCCAGGCTCGTGCTCACCTTCCGAACCGCAAGCACAGTGTACAACACAGGTAGGCCCGATACGGCCATTCCGCGACGCTCATCACGAACGCTGCGCGACGCGCCAAGAGACGACCGGCGGGGCACAGGTCCGCGGCGTACCGTGCGCTACCAAGGCTGGCGAAGACGGTCTGATTGCGTGTATTGTTTGCTAGGGAGCGATGTTGGCAATTCTCGGCATCTCGGCCTTCTACCACGACTCGGCGGCGGCGCTGTTGATCGACGGCGACGTCGTCGCGGCAGCCCAGGAGGAGCGGTTCACCCGCCTCAAGCACGACCACGCGTTTCCGGTCCATGCGATCCGCTACTGCCTGGACGAGGCGGGGATTGCTCCGGAAACGCTCGACTACGTCGGCTTCTACGACAAGCCGTTCCTGAAGCTCGAACGGCTGCTGGAGACGTACCTCTCGTACGCGCCGCGCGGGTTCCGCTCGTTCCTGCAGTTCGTGCCGCTGTGGGCGAAGCAGAAGCTGCACCTGCCCCGCGAGATCGCGAGGGGGCTGGCGGGCTACCGGCGGCAGATCGTCTTCACCGAGCACCACGAGTCTCACGCGGCGAGCGCGTTCTTCCCGTCGCCGTTCGACGAGGCGGCGATTCTCACGCTGGACGGGGTCGGCGAGTGGGCGACCACCACCTACGGGGCCGGCCGAGGCAACCGCATCGAGCTGACCCACGAGATCCGCTTTCCGCATTCGCTCGGGCTGCTGTACTCGGCCTTTACCTATTTCACCGGTTTCAAGGTCAACTCCGGCGAGTACAAGCTGATGGGTCTGGCGCCACATGGGGAGCCGAAGTACGTCGATCGCATCCGTGACCACCTGATCGATCTGAAGCCGGACGGATCGTTCCGCCTCGACATGTCGTACTTCGAGTACTGCCAGGGCCTGCGCATGACGTCGCGCAGGTTCGAGATGCTGTTCGGCGGACCGCCGCGCCGGCCGGAGGCGCCGATCACCGAGCGGGAGATGGACATTGCCGCGTCGATTCAGGCCGTGACCGAGGAGGCGATGCTGCGAGCGGCGCGCCGCGTGCACGCCGAGACCGGGATGCGCAACCTGTGCCTGGCCGGCGGGGTCGCGCTGAACTGCGTCGGCAATGGGCGCGTGCTGCGCGAGGGGCCGTTCGACAACGTCTGGATCCAGCCAGCGGCGGGAGACGCCGGGGGCGCGCTCGGGGTCGCGCTGTTCATCTGGCACCAGCTTCTGGACCACCCGCGGGAGGCGCGGACGCCGGATGCCCAGCACGGCTCGCTGCTCGGCCCGTGCGCGACGGGCGACGACATCCGGGCCTTGCTGGACGGCGCCGGGGCAGTGTACGAGGAGTACGCGGACGATGCGTCCCTGTGCGACGCGGTGGCCGACCTGCTGGCGCGCGAGCAGGTGGTGGGGTGGTTTCAGGGACGCATGGAGTTCGGCCCGCGCGCCCTCGGCTCGCGCAGCATCCTCGCCGACCCCCGCAGCCGCAACATGCAGTCGGTGATGAACCGCAAGATCAAGTTCCGCGAGTCGTTCCGCCCGTTCGCGCCGGCGGTACTCCGCGAGCGCGTCGCCGACTTCTTCGAGATGCGGCCGCGGGAAGACAGCCCGTACATGCTGCTGGTGGCCCCGGTGCGCGAGTCTCGCCGGACGCCGCTCGACGAGGGTGGGAACGGCCTGCGCGGGCTCGACAAGTTGAAGGCGGCGCGGTCCGACGTCCCAGCCGTCACCCACGTCGACTATACCGCGCGGGTCCAGACCGTGGACGCCGAGCGGCACGGGCGCTACGCGGCGCTGCTGCGGGCCTTCGAGGAGAAGACCGGCTGCCCGGTCCTGATCAACACGAGCTTCAACGTGCGGGGCGAGCCGATCGTCTGCGCCCCCGAGCATGCCTACCGCTGCTTCATGGCGACGAACATGGACGTGCTCGTGCTGGAGCGCTTTCTGCTCCGCAAGCAGGCGCAGCCGAACGCCGCGGCGGTCGATGCCGGTGCCTATCTCGGTGAGTTCGCCCTCGACTGACTCTATGGCCCTGCTGGAGATCAATCGACATCCGTCGGCCAGGGACCTGCGCCGGTTCGGCGTGCTGCTGGCGGTGTTCTTTGCGCTGGCCGGCGGGCTGGTGCACTGGCGGCTGGAAACCCCGGCGGTCGCGCGGATGGTCTGGACCGGGGGAGCGGCGCTGGCCGCCATCTACGCCGCGGCGCCGCCGTTGCGCCGCTGGATCTGGCTCGGCTGGCTCTACGCGGCGTTCCCCATCGGGTGGATGCTGTCGCACCTGGTGCTGGCCGCGACGTATTATCTGGCGTTGGTGCCTATCGGCCTGCTGCTGCGCCTCTTCCGCGGCGACCCGCTGGACCAAACCCCGGACCGATCCGCGGCGAGCTACTGGGCCGCGCGCCAGCCGGTGCGCGACGTGCGGCGCTACTTCAGGCAGTTCTGAGGTACAGATGGCAGACAGGCAATCACCGGCGGGGGGCAGCCGACGCGGCGGAGACTTCGAGGCCGAGGCCGAGAGGGTGCGTCCCGGCCTGATCGCGGAGCTCTGGGAGTTCATGGCCACCAACAAGAAGTGGTGGCTGACGCCGATAGTCGTCGTATTGCTGTTGATGGCCGCACTGGTGGTGTTGTCGGGCACCGCCGCCGCGCCGTTCATCTACACGCTGTTCTGAACCCGTTCTGGGTTCAGCAGAATCCCAACAGAGCCCGTAGTTGGTGGAAAAACCGAGATCTTTTCGATCGCGTCGAGCTGAAACATCGGGATCAACGATCACACGAGAGCCGTGAACATGACTGCCGCGCAGAGCGTTTGCGCGGTGTACTTCTGGCCCGCACCGGGTCACGATGCGGAGGCGCTAGTCGACCGGGCCAGAAAGGCCGCCGATCAATGCGGCGTCGAATTCGAATCGCTTAAGGCGGGCCAGCCACTGTACGTGGACCCTGCGTCCGACTATGTCCGCGAAGTGTTGGGTTTGGCAGGCAATGAACGCAGCCAGACCGTCTGCCACGGGACCGATGGCGCCGTTCTGACCGAGTTGACGAATCTGATCGCGCTGGGTCCGGGGGACATCGCTCAGGCGCACACTCAGGATGAATGGATCCAACTCGACAAACTCGAGAAAGGGTCACGGCTCTATGTCGAACTGATCCACCGGTGGTGTCTATGAGCCCGACAGACCCGTCGACGGGTCCGGGCGCCCGAGCCTTCGGCACGAGCCGCGGAAGGTTCGTGCCGGCAAGTGGAAGCTGTTTCGGAAGAGCAGGGAACGCTTCGACCTAGAGGCGGAGATCGGCGAGACCACGGATGTGTCTGGCTTGCCCCCGGATATCGTCGAAGAGCTCTCGAACCCCCTGGACCTCGCCGCCGCTGAACTCGGTGACGATCCCGACAGACCTGTCGTCACAGGAGTGGATTGCGGCGTGCCTGAATTTCCTTGACGAGTGTATCTTGGGCGCTTGATAATCAACGCGATCATTCCAAGTGCCCCGTACAAAGAGACGAGCAGGCTATGAAACAGCTCTATCCTGATTTGTGGCAGACGGCTGAGCAGACGCAGTTCTCCATACTGACCGTGCACGCCTATCTGCTCGAGCGCCCTGGCGGCAATGCCCTCTTCTACAACCCCAGAAGCACCGGTGATTTTCAAGCGATCGCTGACCTCGGTGGGGTCACACACCACTACCTGAGCCATTGCCACGAAGTCGACGACTGGCTGGTCAAAGTTGCGGGACGCTTCGATTCAGAGCTCTGCTGTCACGCCCGCGTTGAGCCATACGTAACAGGCATCATGTCCGCTGCCAGCTATTTCGATTCGCCCGATCGGGAGCTTCACGCCGGCGATGTCGAAGTGATCCACACGCCCGGGCATACGGACAATAATGTGTGCTATCGCTACCGTTCGCCTCATGGCAAGAAATACCTTTTCACGGGAGATACGATCTACTTGGATCGTGGGAAGTGGGCCACGATAGTCGTCTCTCAGGACGGGGGGAATCGCCGGGATTTGGCGGATAGCCTCGCACTACTCCGCACGCTGGATGTCGACGTTGTCATCTGTAGCGTGTCGATCGGCGGCATGAGGGTCATCGAAGTAGAGCCTAGTGAGTGGAGAAAGATCGTCGATAACCTAATGCGACCTTTGGTACAGGGCTAGCCCACCGCAGGCTGGCATCGGTAACGTTGACCGGCGCAACATGTGTGTTCACGTAGATCGCACTGGGACCCGAGAGCTCGCGGCACGCCGCTATCGAGCGATCACGGCCTTGAAGCGCCGCAGCAAGAGCGCAATCAGGAGCCCTTGGTACCCCACGCCGGCCAGGAAGTAGAGGGCCACGCGGGGCTCGCCGGCCTCGAGCATCCAGAAGACCTTGAGCGGCCAATAGAGCGGGTCGAGCCCGATCGCCACCTGCCACGGCGACGCGACGAACCAAGCGATAACCGGCGGCCACGTGAGCACCCCCGCGCCTTTAAGCAGGGCGAAGCCCTGGACCTTGTTCGCTGCGAACGCGGCGACAAACAGCGCGTAGAGCGGTGCGGTGAGAGCCGCCGGTACGGCGGCGGCGAGGGCCGCGACGAAACCCATCTCGACTAGGTCTGCGATGGCGACGCTTGCCATCATGACGGGTACGCTGACGGCCATCGGGACTGCGATGCGGTAGGCGAGGTACCCCTGCACGGTGAGGGGCGTGACCTGCAGCGCGCTGAGCGTGCGGTCGTCGCGTTGATCCAGCAGCAGGAAGCCGACGACCGCGCCAATCAGTGTCGGGATCATCAGCACGAGGAAGCTGCTCAGGAGAGGGTAGTACGGCGTGAGGTCGAAGTCGTACCGCTCGCCGAACCATCCGTCGAAGGCAGGGACGCCCCACCGGAACAGGAGAGCGAGGATGATCGGCATGCCGATCATCCAGCGCAGCATGCTGTCGCGGGCGACACTCTTGGCGTCGATGGGGCCTAGGGCGCGGATCACCGCGATGGCGGTCGGCATCAGCGCACCCCCTCTCGGGCGACGATGAAGCGGTCGAATGCCCGCTGGCCGCCGAGCAGCAGGATCCCGGCCCAGGCGGCGGAGTACAGCCCGCCGTAGGCCCACTCCCAAGGCGCAATCGGCCGGAACGCCCCGCCCAGCAGCACGAGCGGCGCCGCGAAGGGATGGAGATAGAGCACCCAGGCGTCCCAGAGGCCGAAATAGTGCAGCAGCGGGAGCGAGAGAACCGCCGTGAAGAGAATCGAGGGAAACATGAACTCGTTGATTGACCGGTAGCGGGCGACGAGAAGAAAGCCAGTCAACGTGTATAGGACGCCCGCCAGCACGACGCCGGCGATCAGCGGGCCGGCCACGAAGCCGGCTCCGTACGCCGACCAGACAATGACCACCTGCTCGACTACCGCGAGCGCGACCAGCGTCAGCGTCTTCGAGGCCAGGTACTCCCAGCTAGCGAGGGGCGTCACCACTTGGGCCTCCAGCGTCCCCTCGCCCTTCTCTAGCAGCACGAGGCCGGCCACGAAGTAGAAGTTGATCATCACCAGGTTGCCGAACACGACGGCCGGTAGCACGTAACCCCAGTCGATCGGGGGGAGGCGGGTGAGCACGACGAACCAGCAGGCCAGCACGAAGGCCACCGCATAGTAGAAGCCGTTCCGCATCTGCAGGCGGAGGTCTAGGCGCACGGTGGCGGCTAGCCTGTGCATCGACTTACCGCAGGCCGTGGCCGGTGACTCGCAGGAAGACGTCTTCGAGGGTCGTCTCCTGGGAGTGCAGGGTGTGGACGGCGGCCTCGCGCAGCAGGGATAGGAAGTCGGCGTCGGCGCCGAGCCCATCGAGCGGGAACTCGCGCCGCCCGGGGCGGCCGTCCAGGTCGTACTCCATCACGACCGTCCTTGCGCCGTGGGCCAGCTTGAGGTCGTGTGGCGACTGGACGACCTGTATCTCGCCGTTGACGATGAAGGCCACGCGGTCGCATAGCTCGTCCGCCACCGTCATGTCGTGCGTGGTCAGGAACACCGTGCGGCCCACCTCCTTCATCTCCCGGATGAGGTCCCGAATGCGCCGCCTGCTGACGGGGTCTAGCCCCACCGTAGGCTCGTCCAGAAATATCAGTTGCGGATCGTTGAGCAGGGCGCGCGCCACGCCGAGCCGCGTCTTCATGCCCTTGGAGTACTCGGCGACGAGGCGCTCGCCGTCGTCGCCCAGCCCGACCATCTCGAGCAGCGCCTCCGGCTGTCGGGTCTCGCCCCGGTACAGCGCCCGGAAGTAGCTGAGGTTCTCTAAGCCGGTCAGGCGGAGATAGTGGTTGGGCAACTCGAACGAAACGCCGATTCGCTCGTAGTAGTCGGCTTCGCAGTCTGCGAGGTCGCGGCCCAGTATCGAGACGGTGCCCAGATAGCCCCGCAGGAGCCCGATCAATAGCTTCTGGGTCGTCGACTTACCCGCGCCGTTGGGTCCGAGGAACCCGAAAATCTCGCCCCGGTCGATGCTGAAGCAGAGATCCCGCACTGCGGGAGCCGTTCCGGACGCATAGGTGAAGGTCAGCCCGTCGACGTCGACTACCGGCATGCCTGCGTCACCGCGCCGTTCAACGGCTCAGGCTGGTTGGAAGGCCGGCGAGCAGCAGGATCGTCAGACGGCTCTGTACCATGCAGCCGCATGATACCGCAGTCGTGACATGCAGATGGTGATCTTGCGGCGGCAGGTCGACCACGTCGCCGCGCAGGCGACGCTCTTGCTCGCGGACCACGAAGCGCTCGCCGTGACGTTGCGCGGGCCTTGAAGCTGATGCACCAGCCGGGCTGGCAGTACCGACCCGAGAGCTCCCACGGTCCGATCCGCTAGCGGCTACTGGCCCACATGATCGAGCTTTCCGGTGCGACGGTGGGCCTGGGGGCGGCGACGGTGCTCGACACTCTCGCAATATCCGGCAGCCTGCGGGACGCCGGCATCGAACCGAAGCAAGCCGACGCGATCACAAGGGCTGGTCTGCAAGGTCGCCCAAGCACCGGCCGACATGGCCACGAGCGTCGACCTCCCGCCGCTCAGGGCCGACCTCGTGGACGCGATGCGGTCACAGACCCACACCATCATCGGGGGTGTGGCGGCGGTTGACGGGTTCGGGTCGGCTGGCGGGAGCGCGGTCGCAGAGCCGGCACGCAGAAAGCAAGATGCCGGTTGTCAGCAGATTCCTCGGAATCGTAATCGCGATGTACTGGGATGATCACGTTCCCACCTGCTTCCACGCGAAGTACGGGGAGTACGAAATAATCGTTCAAATCGCCACGGGGGCGGTGGAGGGTCGGTTCCCGAAGCGGGCCCTGCGGCATGTGATGGATTGGCACGAGTTGCACCAGGACGAGCTTCTGGCCAACTGGGAACGGTGTCGCCGGAAGGAAGCGCCGATTCCCATCGAACTGCTGGAGTGACTCGATGTTCCTTCACGTGACGAGCGCAAGAGCGCTTGATGGCTTCAAGGTGGAAGTGTGCTTCGACGACGGTCGCCAAGGCATCGCAGACCTGCTGGAGGCGCTCCACGGGCCGATGTTTGAGCCGCTGAAGGATCCGGACGTGTTCAGAGCCTTGCGGGTCGACGAGGACCTTCGGACGATCGTATGGCCCAACGGAGCGGATCTGGCGCCGGAGTACATCTACTACCGAGCGTTCCAGGATGATCCCGGACTTCAGGCCACCTTCCGCAAGTGGGGCTACCGTTGATCGGACCGGCGGCGCGGCAGCGACTGCCCTGACGGGGCGGCCCGCCCCTCTTGGACGGCCGGGCCGCCCCCTCCTTCGCGGTAGGCTGTTCCCGTCCGCGTCGAGGTCGACTGCGTGGCCACGATGGGGGGCCCAGCCCCGATTGCCGCGTCTGCGCGAACGCCTTCTCGTGACCGGCCGGATGCTGCTGGCCAAGCGTGAGGAAGCTCTGGTGCTGGTCGCACCGGAACAAGGACGGCCGCCTCTCTCGCGCCAGCCGGCACGCCATCTCGGCCGGCCTCCGGAGCAAGGTCTGGAAGCCACTTGACGAGCTCTTACACGCCGGGGCGTGAACACCATCGGGCCAACTGCCGGACGGCGTCGCGGACCAGCGCCAGCGCTAAGGCAGTGCGAACACGAACAACCCGCCCCCGGAGGCGACCACAACCAACTGGCGGCCGTTGATCTCGTACGTCATCGGGCTGGCAAGGATTGACGCTCCGAGGTTGATTCGCCACAGTTCCTCGCCCGATTCGGAGTCAAGCGCCTTGAAGAATCCACCTGAGCCTCCGGCAAACACCAAGCCGCCGGCGGTGGAGAGCAATCCTGCCCACACTGGCCGGAAAAGGTTGTGCTCCCAAACCTTCTCGGCAGTTACCGGATGAAAGGCCCGGACAGCGCCGTACCACTTGTCCATGGTCGCCTCGTTGACGAACAAGCTGCCCCAGTAGCGAGTGCCGGGCCGGTATTCCGTCTCGCCCTTGTAGTACGTGCTGCTGCCCTCGCGACAAGAGACGTACAGCAGGCCCGTGTCTGGGCTGTAGGCAGGAGACATCCAATTCGTGCCACCGGCCACCGCTGGGAACACCTCGATACCCTCGGCGCTCGGCTCCATGCCCGGCCGCCGAATCGGACGGCCTTCTTCAGAAATCCCAACCGCCCAGGTCTGCTTGACAAACTGCGTCGCCTTGAGAAACTCGCCGGTTTCGCGATCCAGCATGTAGATGAAGCCGTTCCGGTTGGCGGTGACCAACAGCTTGCGCTCCACTCCCCGGTACTCCCGGTCGATCAGCACCATGACTTGCGTGGCGTCCCAGTCATGGACGTCATGAGGGGTGAACTGGAAGTGCCACTTGCGCTTGCCGGTGTCCGCGTCCAAGGCAACCACCGAATCCGAGAACAGGTTGTCCCCCAGGCGCACATCGCCGTTCCAATCCGGCCCCGGATTGCCCACGCCCCAGTAGACGAGATTCAATTCGGGGTCGTAGCTGGGGGTGATCCAGATCGAGGCCCCGCCGGTCTTCCACGAGTCTCCGGACCAAGTGTCGTTGCCGAACTCGCCTGGGCCTGGGATCGTGTAGAAGCGCCAGCGGCGCTCTCCGGTCTCTACATCGAAGGCGTCGATAAACCCACGGATGCCGTACTCGCCTCCGGCCGTGCCGACCATGACCATGTCCTTGACCACCAAGGGCGCGAGTGTGCCCGAATAGCCGAGCGAGTAATCGATCAGTTTCGTCTCCCACAGCAGGCGCCCGGTCTTGCGGTCCAGCGCGATCGTGTAGGCATCCAGGGTCGCCATGAACAGCCGGTCGCCCAGGATTGCCAGACCGCGGTTGACGAGCCCGCAGCATGCGATCAGCTTGGCAGGCATGCGCCTGGAATACCGCCACAGGCGGGCTCCGGTCTCCGCGTCGAGCGCGTAGACATCGCCTGGCGGAACAGTGATGTACATGATCCCGTCATGGACGAGCGGCGTGACTTCGAACTTCTCCTCGATCCGCTCCTGGAAGGCCCACTGCAGCCTCAGGGACTCGACATTCGAGCGGTTCACCTCGTCCAGCAGGCTGTGCCGGTGCCCAGCGTAACCCCCGTGATAGTTCAGCCAGTCGGATGCGACGTCCGGGTCGTCCAGCAGGTCCTGATAGGTCACCTCTCCCGCTGCGCCCGCGGCGCAGAGCAGCGCTGACAGGAGCATCCGTCGCAATAGCAGGACCTTCACTGTGCGACCTCCTCGGCCGGCCCGTGCAGCGAGCACAGGTATGCGATCAGGTTTTCGAGATCTGCTGTGCTCAGCAAGTCCCCATAGGCAGGCATCAGCGATTCCTCCGGCAGATCGAGCGATTGAAGCTCCGCTTTGCGGAATGACCGGATATTCTCGGAACGATCCATGACGAAGATGTTGTAGCTGTTCTCGTTCATCACGACTCCCTCGACGCGCTCGCCTTCCGCTGTGACAAGTCTCACAGTCTCGTAACGGCCGGTCACTTCGCGCGAGGGCTCCAGCAGGGCATCGCGCAGCTGCTGGTCTGTGTACTGCACGCCCGCGAACGACATGTCCGGGCCAAGCCGGCCGCCGCGTGGCCCGACGGTGTGGCAGGCTAGGCACGAACCCTGCGAGTCGAAGACGCGCTTTCCTGCCGCCACGTCGCCGCTTGCGTTACAGACCTCGCTGGCCTTTTCCGCGAACGTTCGGACGAACAGGAGGATTCTCCAGATGTCGTCCTCTTCAAGCCACAGTCCGGGCATGTCGGTGCCGGGGACTCCGGCTTCGATGAGGTCGAAGAGAGCGGCATCGGAATTGCCGTGCCGGTAGCTGCGACGCGCCAAGCGGGCGCCGCGTCCAGTCTTGCCCTCCATGCCGTGGCAGACCCCGCAGTTGATGCGATACAGTCGCCGGCCCTCTTCGAAGTCTTCCGGCGAACTCATCGGGTTGGTCTCGTGAGTCCGCGCAGCGCTGAGGAGGGCCGGGATCACCGCGAGCAGGGCGATGGATGTCAGCAGCCGCATGGCGAATGACTTTCAAGGCTAGCAGACTGCGCTAGGCCGAATCCGCGACCCGCATCGCAGCATTGAGCCTGAAAGCCTGCCTGCGCCTGTGCTGGGCGTATTGCCATTCGCAGAGCCGCCCAGGGCTGTTGGGCCCGCCAAGCCCCAGCCAGCCTGCCTGATCGACGCCTCCCGCCGCCGCGACCCGCTTATGCTCTCCCGCCACACGGGATCGATTGCCGAGAATCCGGCCGCTCAGTGGCCGATCCTTCAACGAGAAGCAACCGAGCGACGGCGGCCCTCTAAGCGAATGCTTCGCGCAGGACTTGGAAGCTCTCCGCTACCGCCTGCTCGGCCGGGGCGTTGCCCTCCATTTCAAGCGACACGTAGCCCTTGAAGTTGGCGTCGCGCAGGATCTGGGCGATGCGCGGGTAATCGAGGTCGAGGGTATACCAGACGCCGCCGCCCGGATAGGTCTTGGCCTGCACGATGTTGGCGTGCGGGGCGAGCTGTTCCATTTGAGGGTACGGATCTCCGACATAGTTACCCGTATCCATGTTGATGCCTAGCCACGGATCGCCCACCTCTTGGTGGATGCGCAGCAGGACGTCGACCTTGGTGGACAGTCCCCAGTGGTTCTCCAACGCCATCACGACCCCGGCCTGTGCGGCGTGCGGCACGCATTCGCGGATCGAGTCCACGCACCAGCCGATCGCGTCCTCGTCGGTGTGCCCCTCGAGGGCTGGTTCGTTCCCATCGGCTGCCATGAGGTCGTCAAAAGACCTGATCGTGCCCCAGCGCCCAGTGTTGAGCCGGATTGCCGGGATGCCCATTTGGTGGGCTAGATCGATGCAGTGCTTCGTGTGGGAGATGGCTTCCTGCCGCTTGTCCGCGCTGGGGTCGACGAAGTCCTGGTGGATCGAGAGCATGATCAGATCCAAGCCTTCGTCCCAGGCGCGGCGCTTGAGCGCGTTCATGTACTCAGGCGTCTCGTTTTCCATCTGGCGGTGCAAGATCTCGACGCCGTCGAAGCCCAGCGCGGCCGCATGGTCGATCACGTTCTCGATCGGGTACTTCTCCTCGAGGAAGTGCCAGTACGAGTACGTGGAAACACCCAACCGGATCCTATCGGCGGGGTCGGCTGGCCCTAGCTCAGCCTCTGAAGATGGCTGGGAGCATGCCGCGCCCAAAGCACCAGCCCCAGCTGCGGCCAGCAGCTGGCGCCGAGAGGTCTTCTTTTTCATGGCACTTATGCTACATCGATTCCCGCCGGGAGTGGGCCCAGAGGGAACCTGATCGTCGATCAAGCCGCGATCTGAGCGTGCGGGTCGATCACGTATTTCCGGGCTGCGCCCTTGTCGAAGTCCTTGTAGCCTTGCGGAGCATCGTCCAGCGAGATGTACGTGACATTGCACGCCTCGGCGGGAGAGGCCTTGCCGTACAGGATCGCCTGCATGAGCTGGCGGTGGTACTTCATCACCGGGCACTGGCCGGTCATGAAGTGGTGGGACTTGGCCCACCCCAGGCCTATGCGAATGCCCAAGTTGCCAATCTTGGCGTTGTCGTCGACACCGCCCGGATCGCCTGTCACGTAGAGGCCGGGAATGCCGATGCCGCCGCCTGCACGGGTGACTTCCATCAGCGCGTTGAGCACGGTGGCGGGCCGCTCGACAACCGCGTCGCGGCCGTGGCCGCGGGCCTCGAATCCCACGCAGTCCACGCCGCAATCGACTTCCGGCTCACCCACGATCTGCTCGATCTGTTCCCCTAGCGAGGCGTCCTTGGTCAGATCCACAGTCTCACAGCCAAAGCTTTCCGCTTGGGCGAGCCGCTCGGGGATCATGTCGCCAACGATGACGCAGGCCGCTCCGAGCAGCTGGCAGCCGTGCGCGCTCGCGAGACCGACCGGGCCCCCGCCCGCGACATAGACGATCGAACCGGGTCCGACTCCCGCAGTCACCGCTCCGTGGTAGCCGGTCGGGAAGATGTCGGAAAGCAACGTCAGGTCGCCGATCTTTTCCATGGCTTGGTCCCGGTCGGGGAACTTGAGCAGGTTGAAGTCGGCGTAGGGGACCATGACATACTCGGCCTGGCCGCCTACCCAGCCGCCCATATCTACATAGCCGTATGCGGCGCCGGGCCTGGCCGGGTTGACGTTGAGGCAGATGCCGGTTAGCCCGCCCTTGCAATTGCGGCAGCGTCCGCATGCGATGTTGAACGGTACCGAGACGATGTCGCCGACGGAGATGAACTCTACGTCGCGGCCGGCCTCTATCACCTCGCCGGTGATCTCGTGACCCAGGATGAGTCCTTCGGGTGCGGTGGTCCGGCCGCGGACCATGTGTTGGTCGCTCCCGCAGATGTTGGTAGAGACGATCCTTAGGATCACGCCGTGATCGCACTTGCGATCCCCGAGCGCCAGCTTGGGGAAGTCAATCGATTGAATTTCGACGACCCCGGGACGAATGTATGCGACGCCTCGATTTTCTGCCATGTGATTCCTCCTATGCCCGCTCTGACGCCAGCGCTGGACAGTGTGCGGTGGCTCGGGCTCAAATGCGCCCAATAGGATACACGCCTCGGATTTGGGCTGCAACTAGTACGCTCTCGACCGTAACCGGCACGTATCGGTCTGCAGAAGGTAACGGGCTGGCGATCGGCGGGTGGACGGCCGAGCGCTTCAGGGCGGGAGGACTCGGACTGCCAGGAGATCCTGATGGGTGCAATGCCGAATAGTTACATGGCGCGTGACAGCGCGTTCTCGCCAGACGGGCCCTGCACCCGCAGCAGCGCGCACGTCCGGTGTACTTCAAGCCGCTCTGAGCCGCGGGGGCTGGCATCGCTCGGCGCCACGAACGTCGATGCGGGGCGGCCCGTCACGCGCCCCGAGCGATCACTCGCAGCTTGACGGTCAGCCATCCTCCGCCAATGCCCGCTATACGGCTTCGTTCGATGTGGGCGATCACATGGGAGTCAAGCTCGGATCGGGTTGTCCCGGGGCTGGAGAAGGACCCTGCTCGGCCGACCGCGTCGAACGGCTGATTGCGCCCCAGACGCTCGGAATAGGTCGAGCAGTTCGCTCGCACCGGCGTGGGGCCCGCTTCAAGCGGCGGATGCCGACAACGCCGTCGGCATCCGAGCGCCCCGGGGTCGGGGGATTAGAAGAACCGCACCGTATAGGTGAATCGCACGCCTCGACCAATCTCGGGGGCTAGGTCCTTGATGAAGGACGAATGGTTCCTGTAGAGTTGGTCGCCGACATTGAACACCTCGGCCGCAAACTGGTGCGCCAGGTCCTGACGGGCGATCGTGTAGGCAGCCTTCAGGTTCACGACCGTGTACCCGGGTGTCGAGGTTTCGCCAGTGAACGTGCGGCTCTGTTCGCTTGCCATCACGAATTCCGGGGAGAGGCGGAATCCGCCCGTGCGGAGGTCGAAGCCTATGCGCCCGCGCAAGGGCGGGATCCGAGGCAGGTACGTGTTGGTTTCGGTGTCCTTCGCATCGACATAGTCCATCCCCAGATTGAGCCTGAGAGCGTCGTGGAGAGCGATCCCGAGGTTCGCTTCAGCGCCAGTGAAACGCGCGTTGCGCTGCGTGAACTCGATCTCTAGGAACTCGTCAACTAGCTCGCCGGTGGTAAACGGGAAGATGAAGTTGCTGAAATCGTAGTAGAACAAGTTGAACTCGGCGCGAACGCGGCCCTCTTGATGTCGCAGCGAGACATCGATTCCGTTTCCGATCTCGGCATCCAAGCTGGGGTCGCCGACCTCAAACGCTCGGTTCCCGGGGTGTGGCCCGAAATTGTAGAGCTCTTCTAGCGACGGTGCGCGGAAGCTCCTGGAGAAGTTAGCTATGAATGCTCCTCCGCGCCAGGTATCTGCATGGATGCCCACGGCGGCAGAGGCTCCGGTGAAGGCTCGATCAACGGCGTCGGGAGGGCCATGCTCTTCGTGCTCATGGTCATGGTCGTCGTCGTGGTCCTCTCCCTCCTCTTCGTGGTCTTCATCGTCGTCGTGGTGATCTTCCTCTTCTTCGTGTTCGTCGTGGTGCCCTTCGCGTTCCGAGTAAGCGGGGTTATAGCGTTGCGTCTCGACGCGCCCTCCGAACTGAATCTTGAATCGTTCGAAGTCGAGTTCTTCCAGGGCGAAGAATGCCAGCCCTTTCTGGTCAATCGGAGGGGAGAGCGACTCTTCGCCAGTCACTTCGTACGCGCGGTCTACCCCCCATATGCCAAACCGCCCTGAAAGAGCTCCTACCTTGGCTTGTTCGAACACGCCGCGATACGTGAGTCGATCGTTGTTGAAAGTAGTGCCAATGACCGAGTCGCCATCGTGGAAGTGCTCGATCTCGTCATGTCGCCAGTCGGTGAGGGCCAGCTTCAGCGAGAAGCTCTCCACGGGTCCCGCGAGATTCCGCAGGCCCCAGTTCAGGCGGTAGCTTGTCCGGCGGCTTTGGAGGGAGACTCGCTCGAGTTCCTCCTCTTCATCGTGATGCTCCTCCTCGTCGTGGTCCTCGTCCTCGTCCTCTTCGTGCTCACCCTCTTCGTGGTCGTGATCCTCTTCGTCGTCGTGCTCATCCTCGTGATGGTGCGCGTGGAATTCGTGGGCGAAGGGGACTCCGAACTCGCCCCTGTCGACTCTCGCCTCCGCGGTCAAGTACATCGAGTTTCCATACCAGCCCAGCCCCCCGCCTCCATTCGTCATCTGCGTACCAGAATTGAAGACCTGGCCCCCTTCCGGAACTGCGTAGTCTCCGGTGCGAATGCCTCCGCCGTGGCCCCAGAGCATCACTCTTCCGACCCCAACCTCGAATCCAGCATTTCCTCCCGCCAGCGCGTTCGCCGTTCCGGCTGAACCCGACAGGAATCCGCGAAAGCCGTCGTGCGGGTGTGGGTGATGCTCGTGGTGACGGCTGATCGCATTGACCGTCCCTCCCATCGCATTGCCGCTGTACAGCAGTGCCGCGGGCCCCTTGACGATCTCGAGTCTTGCCAGCTGCCCGACGTTCACGAGTTCCCCATGGTCGCCGGACTGCGACGACAGAGTTCCGGTGTTGATACCGTCCTCCATGATCAGGACGCGGTCGCCGTCGAATCCCCGTATGATTGGCCGCGAACTGCCAGGGCCGAAGCTGCGCTTCGCGATTCCGGTCCCGACGCGGTGGTCCAGCGCCTCACCGAGTGAAATGGCGGTTCCTTCGGCTAGGTCATAGGCGTTCAGCGACTCGACATCTTGGAAGGACTCGAACGTCGGCTCGTGCCGCTCCGATGCTGTGACCGTGATTTCGTATCGCTCGGTGGCCAGCGATAGGAGGAAGTCGACCGAGGCCGCGCTGCCAGAACCCACCTCCACGGTCTTTGCGGCTTCCGTGAAGATATGGTCCAGGTGGGCAACGACGTGGTATGTCCCCGGCGGCACGTTGTCGAACGTGAATCCGCCATCGTCGTCGGAGAGAATGCTGCGGCCTAGCTCCACGATAAGCACGTTCGCGCCCTGCAGCGGGCCGCCCGTCTCCTTCATCGAAACGGTTCCGGAAACGGTGCCCGTCGACTGGGCCAACCCGGGGATCGCAAATATCGCTAGAGCTGAAGCGGCGAGTAGGCGGATGCACAGGGACGACATAGTGATTCAGTTCCAGCTTAGGCACGTCGGGCGGGACATCACGGAGGTTTCCCGCAAGCGGGACTCAATCCTTTATGAGCGGGACAGGCACCAGTCCGACCACAAGAGAGCGGGCGAGTCTTGTGGCACGCTGGCCCACTTTCCATGCGATGGCGCCCCGGCTCCAAGGTGCCGGAAGGGCGCTAGGCAGCCTGATCGAAACGCGACGGGGCGACGTCGTGCCCCCCCCTTTGAGAGTGGTGAGCGCGCAGGGACTCGAACCCCGAACCTAGTGATTAAGAGTCACTTGCTCTACCAATTGAGCTACGCGCCCATGACCGGGTCATATCGCGGGCATGTCTCGCCGACACCGATGCCCGCCGCCAGTGCCAAGCATAGCACTTCCCCCCTCGTCCGGCTTGCCGCCACGGCGCGCCCTAGGGATCGTAGATGCCCATCACGTGCTGGTCGAAGTCGACCAGGGCTCCGGTCATCATGCAGGCTTCGTCGCTGAGCAGATACGCCGCCATGCCAGCCACGTCTCGCGGGCGCAGTATCCTGCCGAACGGCGCTCCCTTGTCCGCTGCTAGCAGCCAGTCCTCGGGCTGGCCCTCGAGGCGCTGCACGGCATGCTCGGCGGGAGTGGCCATCCAGCCGATGTTGAGGGCGTTCACCCGGATCTTGTGCGCTCTCTGAGAGTGCGCGGCGTTCCGTGTCAGGACGCCGAGCCCGCCCTTCGACACGCTGTAGGCGGTAAGGTTCGGCGTACCGCCGTGGGCCGACATGCTCTGGATGTTGACGATGCTGCCGCCATTGCCCTCGCGCTGCATGATGCGAACCGCACCTTGGATGAGCAGGAACGGCGCGCGGAGGTTTATCGCCATGATCTTGTCCCAGTGCTCGGCCGACGTGTCTTCGAGCGTGCCGCGCTCAGTGCAGGCGGCGGCGTTAACCAAGCAGTCCACGCGCCCGAACTCTTGATCGGTCCGCTTGACGATTTCTTGGCATGCGGCCGTGCTGGCGAGTTCTGCTTGCACGAAGATCACCCGGCATTGCGCGGATCCCAAGCCAGCCGCTAGCGCTTCGCCGCGTTCAGCCGAGCGGCCGGTCAGAACGATGCCCGCGGCTCCCCGTTCTGCCGAGAGGCGTGCGATCTCTTCGCCCAGGCCTTGGGTCGAGCCCGTGATCAGAATGACTTTGCCCTGCAGCGAATCAGGCATGATTCCGTCTTCCTCGTTCCTGCGCAGCCCGCGCTGTGATGCCGCGCTTGCGTTCTGCGCGCGACGCCAGAATCACTCCCGATTCTCGCCAGCCGGTCCGGAGGCGGAAAACAGGTCGGCTGTCGGCGGCGCGGCCGCTGTCTCGTCGTGCTCGCCTTGCACGAATCCAAGGCCAGATGAAGGCTCAGGATGCAATGCGGGCGGGACGAGTGGCGGGCTGTTCGTGCGAACCGGGACCGCCAGCCTCTCAGGCTGTGGCGTTGGAGAGCTCGGCTGTGATTCGGGACGCCTGCTGGCCCGCGCTTGCTCTCGCGACTCCTTTGGGGTGCTGGATTCGGAGCCCCTCCGCAGGAAAGCTCCCTTGTCGAGCACGAGGGATTCCAGCCCGCGATGGAATGGGCTCCACACCTGTTCGCCGGTGATTTCACCCGTGGCGGCGCGCATCATTTCGAGGCGCGAGTCAAGGTCGTCGATATAGTGCAGCGCGAGTGCTTCGGGAAACAGCGGCTGCTTGGGCGATCCGAATTCCAACTTGCCGTGATGGCTCAGCACCAAGTGCAGCAGCAGCGTCTTCAGGCGTGGCGGGAAGCCCTCGACTTCATCGCAGCGGCGCTCCAGCCATGCGCTGCCAATGGCGATGTGGCCGAGGAGACGGCCCTCGTCGGTGTATTCGATCGCGTGGTCCACGCTGAGTTCGAAGATCTTGCCGAAATCGTGCAGCAGCACCCCGGAGGCGAGCAGGTCGCCGTCGAGTTCGGAATAGTGGGATGCCAGCAGCCGGCTGACCTGAAGACAGCTCAGGACATGCTCCAGCAGGCCGCCGACCCAAGCATGGTGCATGCCGCTGGCAGCCGGGGCTTGCTTGTAGCGGCGCGCGATTTCCTTGTCGCGGAAGATATCGCTCATGAGCCGCTTCAGGTGCGGATCCGCGAAGCTTTCGATGGTCGCCAGGACTTCCCCGAACATCTCGTCGACGTCGCGTCTTGTGCGGGGCAGGAATTCGCCGGGATCGACTTGGGCGCGCGGCACGACCGCCAGCTTCCCAATGACGATCTGCGCCTGGCCGTTGTAGTCTTGGACCCGACCCCGGATCTCGACGAAGTCGCTGACCTTGAAGACTTCGGCGACGGCGCTGACGTTGTCCCACATACGGGCATCCATCACGCCCGTGCGATCCGCTAGTCGCAGCACGAGATACGGCTCGCCGCTTTTCTTCTTGGAGCGAATCTCCTTCGCTTGGACCAGGAAGGTGCTCTCGAAACGGGCGGTGCGATCGATCGTCTTCAGATCGGCGATGAAGCGGTCCTTGATCACGACGCCGCGGCCCCGTCGGTCTCGTCCGCCGGCTCGGTGCTATCGTCGGAATCTTCCAGACCGACCTCTCCTTTCGGCAGCGGGATCATCCAGAGCAGGCGCTTGCGCCGGCGCGTGCGGATCACCTCTTCGCGGGTGGTTGTCAGCGGCGCCAGGCGAGACGGGTCGCTCCACGCAGTATTCATGCCGTCGACCGCGCCTTCGTCGGCGTAGCCGGGACGGATCTCGATGTAGGACTCCATCCGCAGTTCGCTGAGGTACTTGCGGATTTCGGGCTGGAAGCGCGGGCCGCTGATGATCGCGCGAATCTCCTCCTGCACCTCTTCCAATTCCGCCAAGCCCTCGCTGTAGTTCTGATCGACGCGCAGGAGCAGCAGTCCGTTGGGCACCTCGAGGATGTCCGTGATGTGCCCCTGGCGCTGCCCGAACACCGCGGACTCGATCTCTTCCCGGAGCATTCCGCGCCGGTAGATGCCGATGTCCCCCCCCAGTTCCTTGGTGGCCTCGTCTTCGGAGAAGCGCCGCGCCATCTCCGCGAAGGGCTCGCCACGCTCCACGCGCTCGTGGACTTCCTCGGCCTGCTTGCGCTTGGCATCCTGGTCACCCTCGAGCGAGATCAGGATCTGGCTCAGGCGGACGCCCTCCGAGCGCACGAACTCGTCCTTGTGGGCCTCGTAGTACTCTTCGATCTCGTCCCGCGTGACGATCACCCGCCGGGACACCTCTTGGCCAAGCACCGCCTGGGACAGGAAGTTCTCGCGCATGCGATCCATCAGGTCCTCGGCCGGCTCTCCGGTGCGTTCAAGGACCCACGCTTCGAAGTCGTCGGTCGACTCGATGTTGTTGCGCCTCATGATCTCGTCCCGCTGGCGCAGCACCTGTGCTTGGATGTCGATGCCGAGTTCCTCGCCTTTTTGGACCAGCAGCCGCTGGTCGATCATGTCCCGCAAGACCGACTTCTCGCGCAGCAGCAGCTGCTCCTCGCGCTCGGCATCGGTTAGGGATGCATCGGCGAGCAGTTCGAGCCGGTCTTGCTCCAGCGTGCGCTCATACTCCGAGCGCAGAATGATTCCAGCGTTTACCTTGACGATGATCTCTTCGAGGATCATCACATCGGCCTGGAGCACCGTGGCGAGCGCCAGCCCGGCCAGAGGCAGGTGGTAAGGCAATTTCATTGCTTCCTGAAACCTATCTTCGCACGGTTCCGGGGTAGATGTTTCGTCTCGCTATCGGCGAGAACCCGGAATTGCGAGCGCCTCGCGTACCCGCGTTACTGCGCAGCGGCCGGAATGGTGAAGCCGACGCGGGCCCCGGAAGTATCGGATTCGACTCGAAACTCCACTGCTCCCTCGTAGCACAGTTGCAGCCGGCGCTCGACGCTGCGCAGCCCGTGGCCGCGGTCCCGCTGGGCCTGAGTGTCGAAGCCGGGGCCGTTATCTGCCACCTCAACGCGCAGTCCGCCCGAATCCTCGCGGGCCGAGACCCGCACTTCGCCGCCATCGGCCTTGCGGCTCACGCCGTGCTTCACCGCGTTTTCCACCAAGGGCTGGATCGACAACGCCGGCACTCGGCTGAAGCGGACTCGCTCGTCGATCTCTATGCGGGTCGTCAGCCGATCTGCCAAGCGGAGCCTCTCGATCTGCAGGTAAGCCTCGACGATATCGATCTCATCGGTGAGCGAGACGAGCCGCTGCTTGGTGCTCAACGAGTAGCGGAAGATATCAGCCAGGTTCAACAGAGTCTTGCGGGCAGCTGTGGCTCCCGCGGGAATGATCGCGTTGAGGGCGTTCAGGGAGTTGAACAGGAAGTGCGGGTTGATCTGGGCCCGGAGTGCCGCGATCTCGGCATCGCGCAACAGGCTATCTTGCTCGTCCCGACGCATTGCCTCGACCCGCCTGGCAACCGCCGCAGCGAGCAAGTCTAGATCGGCTAGATCCACGCTCAGATAGCGACGCCCGCCGTCGCGCGCGCCGAGGACCAAGAGACGCTGGGCTCCTATTCCATCCCGCAGCGGCACCACTGCCTCGCTCCAGCCGTGGCCGGCCGCATGGAGCGCCTCTAGGCAAGGCGCGGGAATGGTTTCTGACTTTTCGACGCGCACTTTGCTGCCTGCGCTCAACAGATCCCAGTGCTCCGCGGACACGAATTCAGCGATCGCCGCGGCCGCTTCCGCCAGGAAGGCGTTCTCGTCATCGGCCTCCAGCGTGCCAACGGCGCGGGTGGCGGCCTGCAGGTTCTTGCGCCTGAAGAGGCTGTTCTCCGCCCAAGCGCCCATGCGCTGGCCGATCGCGGGATAAGCCAAGATCGCCAAGCCAGACAGCACCAAGAATGCCGCCAAGTCTGATGCGGTCTGGGAGGCGGCCCGCACCAAGCCCAGCAGATCTGCCACCCATAGGATCGTGCCTGCGAACGCTGCCGCCAAGAAGACGGACCCGGCCAGTCGGATGAACACGTCCATCAGCAAGAAGCGGTAGTCTTGCATCAGCACGAATAGGGCCAACGGGATGCCGGCATGGTGGAACGCCAATTCATGCAACCACGCTCCAGGCTCGTGGGCGCGGCCAAAGTGGACGAACGAAAGAGCCAGCAGGAACAGTGCCATCGCCGCCAGCGTCCGCATGCCCGAGCGTGTCCGCTGAGACCCACCGCGCGCGAGCAGCACCGCGCCGACGATTGACAGGGAGCCGAAGCCATAGTTGATCCAAGCCAGGCCCGCATCATGACTGGCAACCGGCACACCCAAGGCGCTCGTGACGTGGATGATCGCCGCTACAGCGCCCACTGCGTACCCGGCTGCGGACAGCCAGCGATGCTCGTTTCCAAGCGCCGAGTGCAGCAGCGTGCAGGGCAGCAGGCTCAGGAAGGCGAGGCTCACGGCCGAGACGGCAGCCTGAAACTGCCCCGCAGGCTCGGCCAGCAGGGCCAGCAACGACCCGAGATTCCAGCACAGTGCTAGCGCAGCTGCGGCCGCTGGCACGCCGATGTCCCGGCGCGGGCTCCGCGCGAGTAGGCTCAGGAAGGCTCCAAACGCCGCGATTCCGGCTGCGTGCCCCAGCAGGTTCAGCAGGATCGGAAAGTGATTCGCGAATTCCACCTAGCGCCTCGCCCCGCCGTCCTGGTTTCGAATCCTAGGGCCTAGCCTCGCCGGATTCTCGGCGCCGCCCCTGTCTCGCCAGCCGTTCGGGCGATGGGATGAAGTGAAGGCGAGCCGGGCAGGTCGTGGCTGACTATTCGCGTCAGCCACGCTTGGCGGCTGATTCGATTCGTGCAACGTGCAACTTACCAACTCTTGCGTCTCGTCGGAGGCCTGAGCCGAGTTGGCCGTCTGCAATTCTGCCAAGGAACCTGTCCGGTTACGGGATTCTGGAACGCCTGCCTAGGGCAAGCCAGTCGCCCAACCGCTGACGGCCTTCCAGATCATCCCTCCGATTCCAGCCGTGATGGCTACGGCAACGGGTACAACAAGCAGCAAGAGCAGCTTCCGATAGCTTGCGAGATGGCCATCGAACTGGGCTTGCATGCTGTCGAACCGCTGTTCCATCTTGTCAAAGCGCCGTTCCATCCCATCGAAGCGCTGGTCGATGGCTTTGAAGCCCGTTCTCGTCTCGCGCTCGATCGACTCGAAGCGACGGTCGACGGCCTCAAATCTCGTCTCAACTTCAGCCTTGAAGCCCTTAAGCGCCACGTGAAGCGCCTCGATGCGCGACAGAACCTGGAGCTTCGATTGCTCCACGAGCTCTAGGGCGACGCGCTTGGCTTCCGACGTCATGGCCTCCGTCGCATTATACGCTTCGTCCGGGTCGGCCCCGAGGCGGATCAGTAGAGCGGCCATGGATTTGTGGCTTGCGGTTGCGGGTGTGTCAGTCTTGTGTGCCATGTTTTCCTCCAGTGACTGGGAATGAACTCTGGATTCGTAGAATCATCGTTCTTTGTATGTTTACTATGGTATATAACATTTTATATGTCTAGTATATATACATATAGAGATTTGAGATTATCTCTCTTTCAATAGATTCTTTGCTATCTGACGAGCGATGCTGCGTTTCCAGGCTTTGAGACTGCGTTCGCCCTCTGCCCCAGCGTTAGGGCAATATTCGTCGGATTCGAGGATCGAATCGCATCCGATGCCCGCGTCGTGCCCCGGGCCAGTGGACCGATTGGCCAGCTCTGACGGCCCGTTCGGTGACTCCAGCGTTCCGTTCGCGTCATTCTCTGACCTGCCTCTGCGGTTGCCGTGATACAACATCGGACAGTATGCCCGACAGGCCAGTCCAGACTCTGCGGACCCTGATCGTCGACGACGAGCGCGCTGCTCGCGACGTGCTGCGCCGGGACTTGGCCCAGATCGACGGCGTCGAGATCGTGGGCGAGGCCGAGAACGGGTTAGCCGCGATGGAGCGGATCGAGGAATTGCATCCCGACCTGGTGCTTCTCGATATCCAGATGCCCCTCCACGACGGGTTCGAAGTGGTTCGCGGTATCGACGGGCAACTGCCCTCGATCGTTTTCGTGACCGCCTACAGCGAGCACGCGCTGAAAGCGTTCGAGATCGGCGCGGTCGACTACTTGTTGAAGCCGTTCAGCGTCGAGCGACTCGACCGCTCGATCCAACGGGCTCGGCGTGCCCACAGGAATCCTCGGGACAACGCTGAGCGCGTGGCGCGGACAGTTAACGCTGCAGCTCAGCGCGGTCGGCAGAGTTCGAAGATCGTCGCCTGCCACGGGCGCGAATTCTTGCTGATAGATCTCGATCAGGTCTATGCCTTTCAAGCTTCGGGCGAGATCGTCTGGATCCAGACGCAGAGCAAGCGCTACCGTGCCACGCAGACGCTGACAGCCATCGCGGCCAAGCTGGCCGGCTCGAGTTTTCTGCGTGTGCACAGGTCAGTTCTTGTCAACAGCGACAAGATTGGCCGCATCAGCTCGCTGAGCAGTCGCCGCTGGCTGCTAACGCTGGTCAACGGCTTGCAGTACACCGTGAGCAAGCGCAACGCTGCGATTGTGCGCACGTTGCTGCAGTGAGTGCCGCCACGGGCATCGGCGCGTGTCCACCAGGGGGTCAGCCGTCCAAGGCTGCCCGCAGCATCTGATTGACGAGCTTGGGGTTAGCCTGGCCCCGGGTGGCCTTCATCACCTGTCCCACGAAGTAACCGAGCACGCCCGTCTTGCCACCGCGATACTGTTGCACCTGGCGTTCGGACCGGGCTAGGACTTCGCTGATAATCTTGTCCAGCTCGTCTGTGTCACTGATCTGTCGCAGGCCCTCGGCTTCGATGATCTCAGGGGCGGCCTTGCCGCTCTCGAACATTTTGGCAAAGACTTCCTTGCCGAGCTTGCCCGACAGGGTCCCTTCGTTCACCAAGGCGACCAGCTCGCCGAGTTCCGCCGCGCCCACGGGGGAGTCCTCGATAGCCTTGCCCGCGGCGTTCAGGGCCCCCATCAATTCGCCCTGCACCCAGTTGGACGCGATCTTGGGATTGCCGGCAGCCTTGGCTACGGCCTCGAAGTAACCCGCTGTCGCGGCTGTCAGCGTGAGGACCTTGGCGTCGTAGTCGGACAGCCCGTAGGCCTCGACGAACCGCTTCCGCATGGCCGGGGGCAACTCCGGTATCTCGTCACGAATCGCGTCCAACCACTCGTCCTCGACGATGAGGGGGGGCAGGTCAGGCTCGGGGAAGTACCGGTAGTCGTGGGAATCCTCTTTGCCGCGCATGCCTGCGGTGGCGCCGGTGGCGGTGTTGAATAGGCGGGTTTCTTGCACTACGGCGCCACCGGCCTCCAGCAGCGCCGCTTGGCGCGCGATCTCGTACTGGATGGCCTGCTTGACGAAGCGAAACGAGTTGAGATTCTTGATTTCGCAGCGCGTGCCGAACTTGTCGCTGCCCCGCAGGCGGACCGAGACATTGGCGTCGCAGCGCAACTGCCCTTTCTCCATGTCGCAGTCGGAGGCGCGGGCGAACTGCATCACCAGCTTGAGCTCGCTGAGGTAGGCCACCGCTTCGTCGGCGCTTCGCAGGTCCGGCTCGCTCACGATCTCGCAGAGCGGCGCGCCAGCACGGTTCAGATCCACATAGCTGTAGCGATGCGAGTCCGGGAACCCGTCGTGAACGGTCTTGCCGGCATCCTCTTCCATGTGCAGACGGGTGATCCCGATGCGCTTGGCGAGCTCTCCGGTCTGGATCTCCAGCCAGCCATGCTCGGCAAGAGGGTGGTCGTATTGGGAGATCTGGTAGCCCTTCGGCAAGTCGGGGTAGAAGTAGTTCTTGCGCGC
The DNA here is from genome assembly GCA_009838515.1 of Terriglobia bacterium. Classification (GTDB taxonomy): domain Bacteria; phylum Acidobacteriota; class Terriglobia; order Bryobacterales; family UBA6623; genus VXMF01. The sequence continues at coordinate 25,462 of VXRL01000009.1, forward strand.
GAACTGTGAGTAACGGTTGACCTGGCAGTTGATCGCCAACGAGGCGCGCACTGCCAGCGAGACCGCCTCGCGGTTCAGCACGGGCAGGGCCCCCGGCAACCCCAGTACGACGGGATCGGTCTGAGTGTTCGGCGCGTTGCCGAAGGCGTGGCTTGAATGGGAGAAGATCTTGGTCTTTGTCTTGAGCTGAACGTGGACTTCTAGGCCGATGACGGGCTCGTATCTCGCGATGGTAGCTTCGTCCGCTAGACCTGCATCCAAGGAGGACATTGGCTGGGAGACCTACGGACCGAGCCCGAATCGGATTATATCAATGTCGTTTTCCGCGCCTTGGACCGGCAGAACCGCGCTCGATTCGCCGCAGGTCGCCGTACCGCCCAGTCAGGCATTGCTGCACAATGGAAGAGGCATGTTCACTTGGGTCTGTTCGAAATGCGGTGCCAGCGTCGATGTAGCTGAAGTCACATGCCCGCACTGCGAGCCGCAGCCTTCCACGCGGCACAGCACCGTGCCGCCGGCGGACGAAACACAGCCTGTGCAAGCGCCCCCGGCTCGCCCCGTACCACCGCCGGCCCCCGATCCGGCGGCAGCTGTCGCTGCCGAGCCGACCCAGACGCCCGAACCGGCTCAGACTCCTGAACCGACTCAGACTCCTGCCGTGCAGGCGGAGAGTCGGCCGCGCGGAGCCTTCGAGCTCCAGCCTAAGCACTTGCTCGTGTTTGGCGCAGCGGTGGCGCTGGCCATCTGCGTCGCGGTCGTGGTGTCCGCCGGACCCCGCGGCTTGTTCTCGGTGCTCCGCTTGGAAGATCCGGCCGAAATGGCCGTGTCCCCGGTCGAAACGTTCGCGATCGGCGTGCGTGGACCGATCGAAGTCTCCGGCATTCGGCCGTACTACGACGACGACTTCCAGACGCACGTGCGGGCTTTCGTAGCCAATCATTCCAGGGACGCGCAGTCGGTGGCGGTCCAAGTGCTCCTCCGAGTGCGCGAGGCCAGTTCGCAAGCTCCGCCGCTGGCGACGTTCGAAGTGGTGATCAGCGACCCCTTGCCGCCTCACGGCGGAAAAGAGGTTGACGTGAGGCTTGCCGCCATGGGCAGCCTGCAGAGCCTGCCGCCATGGGACGAGATCCGGGTCGACATCGAGGGACTGGCGGCATCGGGCGGCTAGGCCAGCGCACTGCTGCCGATTGCAGCACCGCCAGTTTGGATACGCTAGAGGACTTGATTGGCTCGGAGCCTTGCTGCCTTGAGCCTAGGAGGAATTCATGTCGAACTTAGTCCGTTTGAGTGTCGACGGCGGCGTCGGCGTCATCACGGTCGACAACCCCCCCGTCAACGCCCTCAGCCCTGGAGTCCCGGAAGGCATCCTTGCCGGTGTAGGGCAGTTCGGTGACGACGACAGCGTCGATGCAATCGTGCTGATCGGCGGCGGGCGGACGTTCATCGCCGGGGCGGACATCAAGGAGTTCGGCAAGATCACGTCTGGGCAGAAGCGGAGCGGGCCGGGCCTGACCAGTGTCATCGAGCGCCTTGAGAACTCCCCCAAGCCGACCGTGGCGGCGATCCACGGCACCGCCTTTGGCGGCGGCCTTGAGACGGCCCAGGGGTGCCACTACCGCGTGGCATTGGCCTCGGCCCAGGTCGGGCAGCCGGAAGTCAAGCTGGGCATCATCCCCGGTGCTCACGGCACACAGCGGCTGCCGCGCTTGGCCGGTGTGGAGAAGGCCGTGGAAATGTGCGCGCTTGGCGATCCGATCTCGGCCGCCGACGCCTCCGACCACGGCATCGTCGACCGGGTGATCCAAGGCAGCGGCTATGAGGAACTGCTGGCTGGCGCGATCGAGTTTGCCGCGGAGATCGCCGCGGGCGGGGGCCCGCACCCCAAGGCGAGCGAGCGCGACGAACGCTTGGGCACTCCGGAAGCCGCGGCGGCTATCTGCGATGCTGCCAGGTCCAAGGTGCGCAGGATCCGGAGGGGTCAAATGGCTCCGCTGAAGGCCATCGATGCGGTGCAGTGCGCGGTGACCCTGCCGTTTGCCGAAGGCATCAGGCGCGAAGCCAAGATCTTTCGGGACTGCCTGTTCTCAACGCAATCGAAAGCCCTCATCCATGCGTTCTTCTCCGAGAGGCAAGTGCGCAAGATTCCCGACGTGCCCAAGCAGACGCCGACACGCCCGATCGGGTCCGCGGCCGTGCTCGGCGCCGGGACCATGGGCGGCGGCATCGCGATGTCCTACGCCAACGCTGGAATTCCCGTGCGCATCAAAGAGGTCACCCAAGAGGCCCTCGAAAAGGGCATGGCGACGATCCGCAAGAACTACGAGCGCTCTGTCAAGCGCGGGCGCTTCACGCCCGAGTTCGCCGAACAGCGCCTGGCTCTGATCACGGCCCAGACCGGCTGGGAGGGTTTCGAAGAGGCCGACATCATCGTGGAGGCCGTCTTCGAGAACATGGCTCTAAAGAAGGAGGTTTTCCGGCAGATCGATGGCGTTGCGCGCGGGGGTGCCGTGCTCGCCACCAACACGTCCACCCTGAGCGTGGACGAGATCGCTTCGGTGACCTCGCGTCCGCAGGACGTTATCGGGCACCACTTCTTCAGTCCGGCCAATGTCATGCGGTTGCTGGAAATCGTGCGCGGCCGGGAGACTGCCAAGGATGTCGTCGCCACTTCGATGGCCTTGGCACGCACATTGAGGAAGGTCGGCGTGCTCGTTGGCAACTGCCACGGCTTCGTGGGCAACCGCATGTTCCATCCGTACCGGCGCGAAGCCCAGTTCCTCGCCGAGGAAGGGGCTAGGCCATCGCGCATCGACAGCGTCATGTACGAGTTCGGGGCCGCCATGGGCCCGATGGCGGTGGGAGATCTTGCCGGTTTAGATGTCGGCATGCGGGTGCGCAAGGAAGCGCCGCATCTATACCCACCCGGCATCCGGCGGCCCCTGGCCGAGGACGCACTTTGTGAACTCGGGCGCTACGGCCAAAAGACTGGCGCGGGCTGGTACCGCTATGGTGCCGATCGCAGCCGGAGCGAGGATGCCGAGGTCGATGCCCTGCTGCAGCGCATCGCCGCCGAGGAGGGTATTGAACAGCGCGACGTCGACGATGACGAGATCCGAGACCGCCTCGTCTACGCCTTGGTCAATGAAGCTGCCCGCATCCTCGAGGAAGGCTATGCACTGCGTTCTTCGGACATCGACATCATCTACTTGTACGGCTACGGTTTTCCGCCGCAGCGAGGCGGTCCGATGTTCTACGCCGACACGGTGGGCTTGGCCGCTGTCTTGGAGCGCGTGAAGGAGTTTCACGCAGCTCACGGTCACTGGTGGCGGCCGGCGCCGCTGCTGGAAGAACTGGCAGGGCAGGGAGGCACCTTCGCCGCGTGGGACCGGGCGCGCACCTAGCTGTCCGGCCCGCAGCCGTTTTTCCGGCTGCGCCGCCAGCGTTTCGGCGGACGGATCCGGCACCGGCCGCTGGATCCTGTTCAGGCGGTCACCACCAGATCGTCGACTACCGTCCAGACCCCCTCGGTCACGGTACGGATCGCACGATCTGCAGTGGCCGGCCGCTTGGAGTCCGAAAGAAGGCGAATCCCCGACGATCCAAGGTCAGGATTTCGAATACGGAGATCTGCTCTGCCAGCAGCAGTAGAGTGGCGTCAGCGTAGTCCATCTGAGAATCCCAGTACCGCTCCATCAGCGCGACTGTTTGGCTGATCTCCCCGAGGTTCGACCAACCATGGACGATGGTCTTGGTGGAGCGCAGGAACTCGGCGAAGAGCACAGGCCCTCCGCGGCGGGGAGCGACGAAGTGCATTACCTCGGAGATAACGGCTGTTGTCGTGTGGAGCTGGCCGCGAAAGTCGGACAATTCACGGGTGACCCACTGATGCTCGGGGTCCGTCCCGTCCAGGAACGCTACAGCCGGTCCCGTATCGAGCAGCAGCGACCTTAGCTTCGCCAATTCCGCTCCCGCAGCTCGCGATGCCAATCATCGTGCCACTCTGCCGGTGCAAGCTTGCCAGCAACGTGAGCCGCTCGGTCGCCTATCGAGCGCTCCGAAACGGCGTCCTCTAAGGTGTCGCGAACAAATTCAGACAGAGTTTTCCCGAGGCTGGCTGCGTGCGCCTCGAGTGCCTCGCGTAACTCGGCACTGGCGCGGACAGTTATGGTGGCACCCATGTATTACAAGCGTACTACAGATGTATTGCATGCGGACCCTGCAAGCTGACTGAGCATCCGAGGGTCTGCCGCTCTTCAATTTCCGCGTTGCCGTCCTGATGCGGGCCCCTTGCCATCGCATGCGTCGACCAGCAGGGTGTTGTGACGGGTCGAGGCACTGATCGAAGCACTGTCAGAGAATGCGGATTCCCAAGGGACTCAGACTGGTCCCTTGATCGATACCGCTCTTATCCGACCGGTTCCCGGCCACAGCCGAAGCCATCGCGGACGGGTCCGATGCCGTCGGCCAGATCCTGTTCAGGCGCTCACGACGAGGTTGTTGACAACCTTCTTGACGCCCTTGATCGAAGCAACCTTGGTGGCGCGGCGTTTGGCGGCGTCCGACCGGATCACGCCATCGATAGTGACGACCCCATCGGTGACGTCCACGACCAAGTCCCGGATCCTGAGCGCCGGGTGATTGTTCAGCTTCCTGTGCACACGGTCATAGAGCAGGTCGTCGTCCACCGCCTGCGCGGATACGGCGGTCGCTGCCAGTGGCACGATCCAGACTAGGCTGCGCCTCGTAAACCTCACGACCTAGGCTTTCCTAACCTTGTCCCAGGATGCGGCGGAAATCAAGGTCTTGCACGAATCCATCGTTGTTTCGCCAGTTCTTGCGGACCTTTACGAACACTTCCAAGCGCACGCTACGGTCGAAGCAGGCCTCGAGCGACTGTCGCGCTTTGCTGGCGAGTTCCTTCATTTTCTCACCATTCTTGCCCAGCAGGATAGCCTTTTGTCCTTGCCGCTCGACGACCGCCGTGGCGAAGATGCGCAGCTTGCGCGGCGTCTCTTCCCAACGCTCGATTTGCACCGCGACCGAGTGGGGCAGCTCGTCGTGCGTCTCGCGCAGAATCCGCTCCCGGATCAATTCCGCCGCAAGGAATTTCTGCGGCTGGTCGGTCAGGTACCCCTCCGGATAGAACCGCGGGGACTCCGGCAGCCTCTCGAACAACGCCGTGAGCACTCGGTCTAGGTTGATGCGCTTGGTAGCTGAGGTCGGTATGAATTCTTCGAAATCGTGAAGTTGGCGGCAGCGGTCGAGGAACGGTAGCAGGTCTTGCATGCGGTCCAGCTTGTCCACCTTGTTAGCCAGTAGCAGCAGTGGCGCGCCGAGCCGCTTGGCAACGGCTAGCGCCCTCTCATCGGATGGATTGATGCCCATGCTGGCGTCCACCATCAGCAGGGCCGCGTGACAGCCCTGCGTGGCGCGGCCGACTTCGCGCATCATGCGCTTGCCGAGTTGCTTCGATGGCTCATGGATCCCGGGGCTGTCCACGAAGACGATCTGCCCGCGCGCCTCGCTCAGCACACCTTGGATGGCGTCCCGTGTCGTCTGGGCGCGCCGGCTGGTAATCGCGACTTTGCTGCCCACCAAGGCATTGAGCAAGGTGGACTTGCCGACGTTGGGCTTGCCAAGAATCGTGACAAACCCTGCCTTGGTCATGCTTGGCTCCGACATAGGCTACTGGCCGGTTCGAGCGGGAATCCGCGTCCGCGCTGCTGCTTGGATCGGACCCCTCGGGATCAATTGCTCTCCCGCTCGATCAATCCTGCGGGCAGCCCGTACTTGCAACGCAGCACAGTCTCGAATTCTCGCATTTCGCCGCCATCGATCTCGTGGTCGAATCCCAACAGGTGCAGCAGGCCGTGAAGCACCAGAATCTTGATCTCGTCCGATACGGAGTGGTCGTGCTGCTTCGCCTGCCGGGCCGCCCTCCCGGCGGAAATGAGCAAATCCCCGATGTATCCGTCCAGGCGAGTATAGGGCATGCCATCCCCGGTCGGGAATGACAGCACGTCGGTGGCGCGGGCCACATCTCGGTACCTTCGATTAGCGTCCCGCACCGCGCGGTCGTTGGAGATGACAACGCCGAAGTCCCACTCACTCGCCAAGTCCTTCCACGCGAGCGAGATGAAGCCTCGCACGCTGTCCTCGTCGAACTGTATCTTCCGCTGGCGGTTCTCGTAGCTCCAGCCTTCGACGTCCGGCTGATCGTCAGTCTTGATCATGGCCAGGCGCGTACTCCGCGGCTTGCTCCGGCGCGGCAGCCGCCGAGCGCCATCGCCTGGAGCCATAGCGGTCGTAGGCGCGGATGATGCGCTGGACTAGGCCGTGGCGCACCACATCCTGCTCGTCGAAGTGGACGAACCTGACGCCCTTCACATCTGCCAGCACGTCGATCGCCTCGATCAGCCCGCTGCGCTTGCCGGGGGGCAGGTCGATCTGGGTGATGTCGCCCGTGATGACGGCCTTGGAGCCGAAGCCCAGCCGAGTGATGAACATCTTCATCTGCTCGGCGGTGGCGTTCTGGGCCTCGTCCAAGATGATGAAGCTCTCGTTCAGCGAGCGACCGCGCATGAACGCCAGCGGCGCCACTTCGATGATGCCGCTGGCGAGGTTACGCTCGACCCTCTCGGCCTCGAGCAGGTCGTGCAGAGCGTCGTACAGCGGGCGCAGGTAGGGGTCCACCTTCTGTTGCAGCGTGCCGGGCAGAAAGCCCAGCTTCTCGCCAGCCTCCACCGCAGGGCGGGCGAGGACGATCCGGCGCACGTCTTTGGCCAGTAGCGCGGAGATCGCGTAAGCCACTGCCAGATAGGTCTTTCCGGTGCCGGCAGGACCGATGCCGAAGACCATGTCCGAGTGATCCATCGCCTCGAAGTAGCGCAGTTGGTTTAGGCTGCGCGGCGTGACGGACTTGCGCCCGCACAGCCTCCGACGACTGTTTCGCACCAGCCCCTTGAAGCTGATATCGGGATCTGCGGTAGCGACGCGCAGGAACGAGCGCATGTCGCCGTTGCTGAAGCGGTGTCCCTCGCCCAGCAGAGTCAGATAGTCCGCGATAATGTCGTCCGCTCGGCGGACCTGCTGTTCGTCGCCTTCGATCTCGAGGCTCCCCGCGGAGATGTGGGCCGACACGCCCAGCGAGCTCTCCAGCAAGCGGAGGTTCTCGTCCCGCGTACCGCACAGGGTCTGGATGCCTTGGCTGACTACGATCGATGCCTTGCTCAATGGGATGCTGGCGGGCTCCGCAGAGATTTCGAGATTCCGCTGGTGGTGTGGGATGGCGAGTGCGTGCCCGAATCGGATTATATAATGAACCGGCCCGCCGACAAGGGGCGGTCCGCGAAGCTGCCCCCGGGTGTTTGCCCGCACTCTCGGGGATTCGCCGCTCGACCGCGAGCCGCCGGCCTTCCTCGCCAAAACCCGCTTCGATCGGCCGGGGCCCCGCCCGACGACCGTGCGCGGCAATGCGCGCCTGGGACAACAGAAGGCGCTATGCTCTCTAGGGCCGCGTCTTCGCATTCCCGTGCGTCGAGCGACGGCAGCGCATTTATAAGGAGGTAGAGAGCAGCAATGGCCATGCAAGATTTTCGTTCGTTAACGGCCTTCCAGAGCGACGCCGTCCGGGCTGTGACCAAGTTCGGAGTCGTCGCGATGATCTTGGTTTGCGCCTTGTCCCCTGCACAGGCGCGCGCAGCAGTCGAGGGCGAGGCCCAGTTCGTATTCAACACGTTTGCGTTCCTCGTCTGGGGTGCCTTGGTGATGTGGATGGCAGCGGGCTTCACGATGCTCGAGGCAGGTTCGGTGCGGACCAAGAACGCGTCGGTGATCTGCTTGAAGAATATCGGTCTGTACGCTATTGCCGGGCTCGGGTACTACGCCGTCGGCTTCAACGTCATGTATGTGGGAGTCGATCCGGGCGGCTGGTTCGGCTCGCTCGGATTCCTGTACGGGACGACCGCCGACGAGGTGGCCCTGCTGGGCGGCGATGAATCAGTCGTTGCTGCCGTGGTCGAGAGCGGCTACTCGACGATGTCGTACTGGTTCTTCCAGATGGTCTTCGTGGCCACCACGGCTTCGATCGTTTCGGGCGCTCTGGCAGAGCGCGTGAAACTGTGGTCGTTCTTCCTCTTCATCGCGGTGCTGACCGCTTTCGTCTACCCGATCGTCGGCGCTTGGACGTGGGCGGGGGGCTGGCTGGCTGAACTAGGGTTCAAGGATTTCGCAGGCTCTACCGTGGTCCACTCCACGGGCGGCTGGGCGGCTCTGGCCGGGGCCATCATGGTCGGGCCCCGCTCGGGCAAGTTCCGGGCTGACGGCAGTGTCAAGTCGACCCCGCCGTCCAATATTCCGGTCGTCACTCTCGGCGTCTTCATACTGTGGCTGGGCTGGTTCGGCTTCAACGGCGGTTCGCAACTGGCCCTTGGCGGCGCGATCGACGCGGTGGCGGTGAGCAACATCTTCGCCAACACCAACCTAGCCGCCGCGGCCGGTGTCATGGCGGCTCTGAGCCTCTCGCGGCCCGTGCTGGGGCGAGTCGATCTGCTCGCCGGGCTCAATGGCACCCTGGCTGGCCTCGTCGCGATCACCGCGGCGCCGGATATCGTCCAGCATCACTGGGCGGTTGTGATCGGAGCCATCGGCGGCGTGGTTTGCCTGCTGTCCATGAGGCTGCTGGAAAGGCTGAAGATTGACGACGTCGTGGGCGCGGTTCCCGTCCATCTCTGCACGGGCATCTGGGGGACTTTGGCAGTCTGCATCGTCGGCGGCGGGAGCATCCTCGCGCAGATCGCCGGCATCTTGGCCATCGGCGCGTTCGTGTTCGGGCTTTCGATGCTGCTCTGGTTCGTGATTGACCGGACCATAGGGCTGCGGGTCTCAGCGGACGTCGAGGCCCTTGGGCAAGATGTGGGCGAGCTGGGTATCGAGGCTTACCCGGAATTTATCGTAGTGCCAGAGGAGGACTGATCGGCCACCGTCTTGCAGGGAGGGGGCGCGACCGGGTTCCGCCCTCCGTTGGCTCGCTCAAGGTGCGGCTGGCGGGAGTTCGGCCCAAGCTGCTGAGGGCGCGGAACCGGCCGTGCCTCCGAGCCGATCAGGACAGAATCTCGTCAATCACGTGCCCGTGCACGTCGGTCAAGCGGAAGTCCCGTCCGCCGAACCTGTAGGACAGCTTCGTGTGGTCGATGCCGAGCAGGTGCAGCACGGTGGCGTGAAGGTCGTGCACCGTGCGGATGCCTTCGATGGCGTGGTAGCCGTACTCGTCGGTCGCGCCGTAAGTCGTTCCCGCCTTGATTCCGCCGCCGGCCAGCCACAGGCTGAAGCCGAACGGGTTGTGGTCTCTGCCGTTGGTGCCCTGCACGAACGGCGTCCGACCGAACTCTCCGGAAAAGATCACCAGTGTCTCGTCGAGCAGTCCCCTCGCCTTGAGGTCTTGCAGCAGTGCGGCTACCGGCTGGTCGACGGCGAAGGCATTGCGGCCATGCCCCAAGATCAGGTCTGTGTGCTGGTCCCACGGGTTGGAGGAATTGCCCGTGCCGCGGTTGCGCCCGTCCACCATGGTCAGCTCGACGAACCGCACGCCACGCTCGATCAACCGCCGGGCGGTCAGGCACTGCAGGGCATAGTCGCGCTTCGGCGGGAAAGTCGAGTCCAGCCCATAGAGCCTACGGGTCGCCTCGGTCTCGCCGCTGAGATCGACCAGCTCCGGCACCGCTGATTGCATGCGATAGGCGGTCTCGTAGTTCTTGATGGCGGCTTCGACCTCCGGGTCGCGGGCTGTCCGCTCGAGATATAGCGAGTCCAGCGAGCGGATAAAGTCCAGCCGGCGGCGCTGCTTCGCGTCCGCCTCGGTCGGCTTGATGTTGGCCAGCGGCTCTTCGGAGCCGGGGTAGAGCATTGAGCCTTGATGCTCTGCCGGCAGAAAGCCGCTGCTGAACATGTTGATGCCGCCCAGCGGGATTCCGCCCGTGCCGATCACGACGAAGCCCGGCAGGTCCTTTGACTCGCTGCCCAGCCCGTAGGTCACCCACGCGCCCATGGATGGGAACCCGGTGAAGGGCTGTCCGCAGTGATAGTAGAAATTGGCCTGCGCATGCTCCATGAACTTCGCCGTCATGCCCCGGACGATGGCGATGTCGTCGACGCAAGTGGCGATGTGCGGGAAGAGGTCGCTGACCGGCGCGCCGCACTCGCCGTAGCGGTGGAAGTCCCAGGGCGACGGCATGATGTTGCCGTCTTGGTCGAACATCGTGCGCGCCGTCTCGAACGGCATCGGCTGGCCGGCTTCCTTGGCTAGACGCGGCTTGGGGTCAAACGAGTCGATGTGCGAAAGCCCGCCGGACATGTAGCAGAAGATGACGCTCTTGACCTTCGGCTCGAAGTGGGGCGCCTGCTGGCCGGTCGCCTCCGACGGGGCGGCGTAGGCCGAATCTGCCATCAGGCCGGCCAGGGCCAGCATCCCGAATCCGGTCGAGGTCGTGCTCAGCATCTCCCTGCGCGAGACAGGGCGACGAGGGCGCGGGTGGAACCGCGGATCGAACGTCATGGCAGACCCACAATCACTATAGCCAATGGCGTGTCCGAATTGGGTGCCGGAGCGGTCCGCTTGCGATCCAGCCGCGGAACCATCCGATCCCCGTCCCGCGGTGTCAGGCGCGGCCCGCCCACCGCCCAGGGCTGAGTCGGAAGCGGTCGATGTCCCAGGCCGGCGGACGGTCTTGGCAGAAGTCGGCCATGATCCTACCGACGACACCGCAGAACTTGTAGCCGTGTCCGGAGAATCCCGCGGCGACGAACACGTCCTCGTCGCCCGGAAGCCGATCCAGAATGAAGTGGCCGTCGGGCGTGTTGGTGAATATGCAGGCAGCCGCCCTGCGGGTCGGGCCGTCCGCCTCCGGAAAGTAACCCGCGATACCCTCCCGCAAGGCAGCCTCGTCCTCCGGCTGGCAAGCGCGGTCCATGGCGCTTGGATTCTCGACACGCTGCCTCAGGTGGTGGAACTTGCCGATCTTGAAGCCTTGGCCGCAGTGGTCAGGGAACCCGTAGAAGCGTCCCAGCGGCGACTCCATGACGAAGACCGGGAAGCGCTCGGGCTTGAAGCGGTCGGGAGCAGGAGGCGCTGTCCACAACATGACCTGCCGCTCCGGTTGGCAATACGGTTGCAGCTGGGCGTGCAGCCTGCCGATCCAGGGCCCGGCCGTAACGACGAGGCGCTTGGTATCGAATGCCGCGTCTCGGGTCTCCACCCGCAGTCCGGATCGCTGTCGGCTCCAGCCCGTCACCTCTATGCCGGAGCGAACGCATGCGCCAGCGCAGGTGGCGCGCTCGATGTGGGCATGGATTGCCGCCTCGGACAGCAGATAGCCTCCGTCGGGCTGATAGATCGCCGTCATCGAGGCGGGCAGGCAGTATCCGGGAAATTTCCGGTTGATGTCCGCGCCGCCCAGCTGCTCAAACTCAATTCCGTGCTCTAGGCATGACTTCTTTGAACCCTCCACGGTCCAGCTGCCCTGCGGTCCGATGTCGAGCCCGCCCGTCACGTGCAGCAGCGGCTCTTCCAAATCCGCCGCCCTCTCCAGCTCGCGCCAGTAGCGGTACGCCGCTTGCAGCAGAGGGACGTATTCGGGGCCTTCGGAGTATGCCAGCCGGATGATGCGCGTTGACCCGTGCGACGACCCCATCGCGTGGCCGATTTCAAACTGCTCAAGGCCTAGGACCTTGCAGCCGCTCAGTGCCAGGTGGTACAGCGTCGCGCTGCCCATCCCGCCGAGGCCGATGACGATGGCGTCGTACATGGCTGCGGTCAGAGCCGGTCCCGCGAGGCCACGAGCTCGTGGATCTCGAGGATGTCCGAGTCGCTCAAGACATCCTGAAATGTCGGCATGCCGTTGCCGCCCTGAAGCACCCTGCCGACAAACTCCTCCGGAGCGAGTCTGGTGCGGAACAGATTTGGCCCGCTCCCCCCGCCCACCTTGTGGCAGCCGACGCAGCGGGCTCGGAAGACTGCGGTCACTCGTTGCAAGTCCTCCGGCGAGGCCAAGTGCCGGACAGCGCCCGCCGCAGCCGCCGCTTCGGCTGTCCACGGCTGCGGCGGTGCGGATGTCTGGACCGGCTCTCCCCCTTCGGTCGGCTCGAAGCCATAGCCCGGCAGTACGCGGCCGCCCAGGGTATGGCCCGGCTGCCCGACGAACGGCAGCCCGCCCTCAAGCGTGGTGAGGTTCGTGCCGGGGGCCACCTGCGCGGGGCCGCCGCCGTCCAACGCGAACACCCAAATGTTCCCCGCGCGCGGCTCGGTGTAGTAGAACGTCATGTCGCCGCCGATGCCCCCGGACGGCACGGCCACGTATTGGATCCCGTCGAGCTCGTACGTGATCGGACTTCCGATGATTCCCGAGCCCGTTTGGAATCGCCACAGCACGTCGCCGGTGCGCGCGTCGAGGGCCATGAAATAGCCCCGCATGTCGCCCGTGAAGACCAGGCCGCCGGAGGTCGCCGCCGATCCGGCCCAAAACGGCGCGGGGCTGGTCTGGCGCCAGAGGATCTTGCGTTCCACCACGTCGAAGGCGAGGAAATTGCCGGGCTTGTCGGTGGTCAGGTATTGCTGGTAGTCCGCGCCCAGGTACCACTCGCCGTTCGTTGGAGGCTGGAATGTGCCTTCCTCCCAAAATTTGTAACCCATGGCCCATTGGTTGGACATGAAGTACAGGACCTTGAGTTCAGGGTTGTACGACAGCGGCTGCCAGTCGATGGCGCCTTCGAGGCTGGGAATGATCGGGCCGACCTCCGGCCCGCCCGACTCAGCCACCATGTCTGGATTGACGATCGGCCGGCCGGTCTCCGGGTCCAAGCCCCGCGCCCAGGTGATGCCGGGCACGATCGGCTCGCCGTACAGGAACTTTCCGTTGGTGCGGTCCAGGGCGTAGAAGAATCCGTTCTTGTCGTGATGAAACAGGGCCTTGACGCGTCCGTGCCGTTCAAGCTCGAGGTCGGCCAGCACAGGCGTGCTGACGGCGTCGTAATCCCAGCAATCCCACGGAGTGTATTGGAAGCCCCAGGCGATTTCGCCGCTATCCGCCCGGAGCGCGACCGTGGCTGCCGACCATTGATTGTCGCCCTTGCGGACCTGGCAGTTCCACGGCGCCGCGTTGCCGGTGTTCCAGTAGACGAGGTCCAAGTTCGGATCGTAGACTCCCGTGGTCCAGGTTGGCGCCCCGCCATGCTTCCACGTGTCGCCCGGCCAGGTTTCGTTGCCCGGCTCGCCTGGCCCCGGGATGGTGTAGGCCGTCCACCGCAGGTCTCCCGTGCCGGCATCGAATGCCTTGACGAAACCTCGGATTCCGAACTCGCCGCCGGCGACACCGGTGAGGACCATGTCCTTGACCACCAACGGCGCACCCGTGATGCTGTAGCCCTGCCGCCAGTCGATCACCTGGGTCTCCCAAACGACTTCTCCGGTCTGCTTGTCGAGGGCAACAAGGCGCGCGTCCATCGTTCCGACGTAAACGAGCTCGCCCAATAGAGCCACGCCGCGGTTAATCGAGCCGCAGCAGTAGACGCGCTCGCTCTCAGAAGACATTTCGGGATCGTAACCCCACTTCTTGGCTCCGGTTCGTGCGTCAATCGCGAACACGCGCGAGCCGTCAGCCGAGACGTACAGGACTCCCTCGTGGATCAGCGGCGTTGCCTGCAGGCCGCGATTCTCGCCGCCCGTCGCGAATACCCAGACAGGGTGCAGCCGGTCGACGTTTTCCGGCGTGATCTGGTCGAGCTCGACGTATCGATGCGCGTAATAGTCGCGGCCATACATCAGCCAGTCGCCGGAGTTCTTGGCAGATTGGAGCAGATCGGCGCCCGAGACGGGTCCGCCGGTGGCGTTGGGTGCACAGAGTCCGGCGCAGCAGAATATCGATGCGAGGGATCCGAGGTAGGCGCGTCGAAGCATGTTTGATCGTTGCCGAGATTCATTCTCGCAGGAGGAGGGCTTTGGGCTGCATCCGGTCAGGCGGCTGGCCGCGTGTAGTGGTCGGAGCGCTGCAAGGGCGGCGACTTCACGCACTCTGTGGCGCAACACGTTGCGCGCGTTCTGGTCAGCTGCGCGAGCCCTACGTGAAGAGCGGGTCCATTTCGAACCCCCGGAACGGGCTTGCACGATTCTTGTTTGATTCGCGACTCCTCGTGGCGGACGCCGCCAAAGACGTGCCCAGTAGCGGTCAGCGTTCTCGTGCGCATTCGCCGGTCTGCCGATCCTCAGATCACTGCCAATCAAGATGCTTGCGAAGAAAGTCAAACGTGCCCTTGCCGTGGATCTCGTGGGGACCATCGAAGAACTCGATCTCGGTCTTGTCCCCTAGTCCAAGTTGGTTGTAGAATCGCCGGACCTTCGCGAATTCGTAGGCGACCCACTCGTCCGGGGCGACGCCGTCGGAGTGCCCCCTCTCCACCATGAACGGCCGCGGTGCCATTAGGGTGGCAAGCTCCGCGTAGTTGATCACGTTGGCGAAATCGAATTCGAGCATGTCGTATTCGTGCGTGAACAGGTAGCTGTAGCGATCGGTGGTGCTGGTATTCTTCCAGACCCACTCATTGAAGTCCGCCGAACAGATTGACAGGGCATAGTCATCGAGCAGCGGAGGAATCCGCATGGCCGTCTTGCCTCCGTACGAAAGACCGTAGAATCCGATCCGATCCCCGTCCACGAACGGCAGCGACTTGAGCCAAGCAAGCGTTTGCTGATGCTGTCCAACGATGAACGAATACAGCGACAGCTTCAATGGGTGGGCCTTGCGCCAGATCTGCCTGAACCGGTCCCGTCCGATGTACGGGTTTTGCGGGGCGTAGACCACGAATCCTTCCTGCGCCAAGCGCGCCCCGTAGCGGTGATACGCACGATGGTCAACGTCTGGATCGGCGAGATCGGTCGGACGTCCTTCAAGCCCGTGCTGGGCGACTACGACGGGCCGGCGCTCGCCCGGACGCAGCCCCTTGGGAACTAGCAGGACGCCGTACGCGAAGACATCCTCCCAGACGTCGAGCACGACTTCATACCCTTCGAAGTCGGCGTGGTCGTAGATTCGGCGGGTCTTCGGGCTGGCTGGTCGGTCGGGTCCTGGCAAGCGCCCGATCACCTCGTCCCAGATGTAGTCGCGATAGAACTGAGTCGAATCTTTCCACGTGCGAACGGACGACGCGTCTGCGTTGGACCAGAATCCACTGCGGCGCTGCGGCGAATCCCGGGCCAGCCGATGGTTGTAGTCGACGATTTGGTCGAACTGGCGACGCATGCGGGCGTCTTGGTCCGGTGCTGCCGACACGATCCGGGGGTGCCCGGCATCGGCGTCTAGGTCTTGGCCATCGATCAGCAACTGAAGCGATGTCTCTGCACCGGGAGCGGGCGCCTCTACCACGAGGAAGCAGTTGTCCGAGCCTAGCTGCTCGTAGATTCGTCGCACTCGGTCGAACTCGCTGCGCACCGAGTCGACCGGCGGTGAGACCAGCCGACCCGATGCCGCTCGGTCCGCATTGGGACCGGGAGGGGGAGGAGGGCCTGGGACGTCTGGACCCCGCGAGGCTTCTATCGTCAATCTCCGAGGAGCGATGAGCCCGGCGACCTCGGCGTCGCCAAATTCCGTCAGCAAGCTCCACACGTTGCGATCGATCGTTTCTCGCCAGAGGCCCTCCCGTTCTTGGAAGTAGCCGCTAACGACCACCGAGTTGATTCGCCTGTCGAGAGCTGCCGCGTAGAGCGCCAGCAGGCCTCCCTCCCCGTAGCCGATCACTCCGATGGGAGCCTCGTGCTCGCGGTTGCGGGATTCGAACAGGTCGATGGCTGCGAGGACTTTCTGTACCTCGTAGCCGATAACGTGGCGGCCGAGCTCGTAGCTCATGCGGAATAGGAATTCGCGGTGCGGCAGGTTGGATTCGCGGACGCCCTGCAGGCCAGTCCATTTGGCCGTCCGATCTATCAACGTGGGAACGAGTACTTGGCAGCCGTTTTCTGCCAGTCTCCGAGCGAACTGAGCTTGGTTCGAAATGCCGCCTTGGACTCCAACGAGCGTCTCCGGCGACCACGAGGCGTCTGGAATCGCCACAACCCGGGCTCTAGGCGGTGAGTCCGGCTGCAGCAGCAGCCCCTCTCCGAATACTCCCGGCAGGGCTTCCCATCGAACCGCCAGCACTTCGTACCCTTTGCCGACGGCAATCTCCGCGGGCCGGTCCGTGGTGGTGACCAACTCGAGGGCGTCGACCGGCAGGCGGGGATCGATGACGCCGAGAATGGTCTTGAGGCGCTCGCGGTTTGCTGTGACTGAGCGCCAATATCCGTCCGCGGAGCTGAAGTCGGGACTCCAATGGCGATCTCGGGCCGAGGCGGCCGACCGCGTGGCCCTGTCGAGATAGCGATGAATGCCTTCGACCATTTCGGCCGCCAGATCCTGCGAGGTCTCGAGTGGTCTGGTGGAAGGCAGCACTGTCTGCGCAGCGGCTCCGACACTGATTGCGAGCGCCGCTGCGAGGACGCCGAGGGTTGCCTTTCCAAGTGTCATTGTCTTCGTGGCGCTGCGGGCCGCTGGGAGCGCTCGGTTCGAATCCGATCCTCAGAGCGGCTGCGCAGCGACTAGCCTTCGCGGATCCTTCTCTTGCCCGCGTCGTATACCACCCGGCTGCCTCGGACGAAGCTCTCGTCGGCAAGGATCGCTGCGATCGAGTGGCTGTATCCGGCCTCGATCGGAGCGTTCGGGGTTTGTCGTGTGCGGACGCACTCGAGGAAGTTGAGCATGTGCGGGACGCTCTCCGCGTTCCCGATCGTCTCGCCCTCCCGTATCCGGTCATCGTCTTCGACCGTCTTGCCGCTGATAATGAACGGATCTCCCCAGCGCGTCGCGTCCATTTCGCCGCGAGATCCGAAGAACTTCAAGTAGCTGTGCCCGCGGACGCCGAACGTTGAGCAATAGCGGACGAGAAAGCCCTCTTTCGGATACTCCAAGGTTGTCTCTACGGAGTCGGGAACGTCGAAGCCGTCCCGGTTCCAGCGGAATCCGCCCGCCATCGTGACAGCACGCGCGGGTGGGCCCGCCCCGGTCACGTAGTGGACGAGATCGAAGAAGTGCACGCCGAGATTGCTGTGCGGGCCTTGCGAGAAATCCCGATAGCCGAACCACCCCGCGTACTGCTGCTGATCCCACGGTCTGGGCTTGCGGTGCATCAGGAAGCGCTGCCAGTCGGTGTCGCTCTCGCGCAAGCGGCGCTCGGCGTACCGATACCAATACGGCTTGTAGGAGTTGCGCGATTGCTCGATCTTGAAGATATCGCCCAGCCCGCCTGCTTGGACAAACGCGCGGGCTGCTCCGGAGGACGGAAAGCTGCGCACCTGGGTTCCCATCTGCACGACGCGATCTGAGGCCTTGACCGTGTCATAGGCCCTCTTCAGCTCCTTCAGATCCATCGCCAGCGGCTTCTCGACGTACGTGTCCTTGCCTGCTCGCGTCGCGTCGATGAGCTGCCTGCAGTGCTGGTGGTCCGGCGTCCCGATGATGACCGCGTCAATATCTTCGCGAGCGAGCAAGTCCTGGTAGTCGTGGACTTGGGCGGGAGCGTTTCCTGCCGAGTCTTTGACCCTGGCTGCCGCGGCTTCGCGCTGGGCCTGCCAGATGTCGCAAACCGCGCGCACCTCGGCGTTGGAGCGCTGCTGAAATTCGAGCACTTGGCCGAGCAGGTTCCTTCGCCCGCAGCCAATGATCCCGACGCCGATCCGGTCGTTCGAGCCGAGGGTGCGGGTGGCGCCGACGGCGGCCATTCCGCTGCCGACGACAAAGTTCCTTCGAGTCATGCCGTGAGTATATCTGGGCGGCGGTGTCAATTTTGCGTTCGGCGCTTCCAGGAGCGGGATTTGGCCGAGCCGGGCTGTCGCAGGCCTTCGTCGCGGCAACCGGAAACTCGTTCTGGGATTCTCTGGCAGCTTTGAGCCATTTTTTCGAGAACGCCGCTGAATCCGTGGCGCGCCGCTTCCGGGAAAGGCGAGGACTGCCATCGCTCGGACTGGCTTCGAGCAGGGAACCTGCCTCCTTGGTAGGGTGGGGCAGAAAGGAGACTCGTTCGATGAAAAGTTCCTGGCGCGCTCGCGCTGCGCTCTTGAGCTGTGCCGTCGCCGCAGCGATGGCCTCGACAGCATTCGCTGCAAGGCCGAACGTCATCGTGGTCATGACCGACGATCAGGGCTACGGGGACCTCTCCGTTCACGGAAATCCCGTGCTCAGGACGCCCAGCCTGGACAAGCTCCACTCGCAGAGCGTTCGATTCACCGACTTCCACGTCGCGCCCATGTGCACCCCCAGCCGCGGCCAGCTGCTCACCGGACGCGATGCGATCGACAACGGTGCTTCGTTCGTGTGCATGGGCCGGTCACTGATGCGCGAGGAACTGCCAACGCTGGCCGGAATCTTCGGCGGTGCCGGCTACGCAACAGGGCACTTCGGCAAGTGGCACCTAGGCGACAACCACCCGTTTCGCCCGCAAGATCGAGGCTTTCAGGAGACCGTGCATTACGGCGCTTGGGGGATCACGTCCTTGGCCGACTATTTCGGCAACGACTACTTCAACGATCACTATCGCCACAACGGCCGCGTCGAGCAGTACGCCGGCTACTGCACGGACGTTTGGTTCGAAGAGGCGATGGCTTGGATTCGGCGTCAGGCTCGCGAAGAGAAACCATTCTTGGTCTACTTGCCCACTAACGCTCCGCACGTGCCGCTCTGGGTGCCGCAAGAGTACATCGACCCGTATCTGGGGAAGGTCGAGTCCCGAATCGCGAAGTTCTTCGGGATGATCGCCTCGATTGACGAGAACATGGGGCGGCTGACCGCGCTTCTTGACGAACTGGGGATCGCCGACGACACGATCTTCGTCTTCCTCGGCGATAACGGCACGGCGCAAGGCGAGACGGTCTTCAATGCCGGAATGCGCGGCAAGAAACGATCGCTGTACGAAGGCGGCCACCGCGTGCCGCTATTCTTGCGCTGGCCGGCCGGCGCGATCGGGCCCCCGCGCGACATCGACACTCTGACGCACGTACAGGACGTGCTGCCGACGCTGCTGGAGCTCACAGGCGTAGAGGCGCCGTCGGACGCCGCTTTCGACGGGGTCAGCCTTGCGCCGCTGTTGCGTGGCGAAGAGCAGGATCTGAGCGACCGCATGTTGGTCGTACAGTACGGCGGGACCTTCGAAAAGCACCGCGACGCAGCGGTGATGTGGAACAAATGGCGCTTGGTCAACGGGAAAGAGCTATACGACGTAGGCAAGGATCCGGGACAGACCAAGGACGTCGGCGAGGAATTTTCGGACACGGCCGCGAAAATGTGGACCCACTACGACCAATGGTGGGACGAGCTCATGCCGGCGGCCGAGGGGTATCAGCCAATCTCTGTCGGCGCGCTCGCCGAGAATCCGGCTCGGTTGAGCGCCTCGGATTGGAACGGGGTCTATTGCGACAATCCGGGCTGCGTGCGGGGCGGCCAAGCCCTGTCCGGTCCGTGGAGCGTCCGAGTCGAGCAGGCGGGCCGCTATCGGGTCTCGCTGCGGCGCTGGCCGAAGGAGTCCGGCCTCGGCTTGCGCGACCCGGCCTCACCGCTTCGCGGCGAATACGGAGACCTGATGGCTGGCAAGGCCTTGCCGATCGCCCAGGCCCGGCTGCGGGTCGGCAACCTGGAATTGCGGCAGCGAGTGGGAAGGGATGACCGGGAAGTGGTCTTTGAGACTGACTTGGGTCCGGGCGAAACGCAGCTCCAGAGCTGGTTCCTCGATGACGCCGGGGAACTGCTGGCGGGAGCCTACTACGTTGAAGTCGAGCGCTTGATCACCAAGGCTCGGGGAACGGACTCGTCTTCCCTTTGCCCACCAACCGACTCGTCCTGCCTAGGCGGGAAAAACTGAGCCGCTTGCTGCCAGGCGTCGACGCTCGCCGATGGATACAGGTCCACCGAATCATGTTCACCGAGCAGACCGCGCCAACAATAGATGGCCTAGCGGGAGTTTACTGTGAACGAGGTTGAAATGTTTGCAGTCCATTGATTCC
>VXRL01000063.1 GCA_009838515.1 Terriglobia bacterium
CAAGACCCCAGAATCCGATCCTCACCAAAGTTGGTGATTTATGCGGGCTAGCGCTGCCGTGGGTGGGACGCTGACGGCTACTTTGACTATGGGGAATTCCGGTATTGCAACCGATGCGACAGGAATTCAATTTGTCACGATACGGTCCGGTTCCTTTGCAATGGGCTCACGCAGTTCAGAAGCATATTCGAATGAGCGGCCTCTCACGCAAGTGACTATCAGTCGAGCGTTTGAAATGGGCAAGTTTGAGGTAACGCAGGGGCAGTGGGAATCTGTCATGGGAAGCAATCCGTCTTGGGACTCGGCGTGTGGGCCAACCTGCCCAGTGGAGAGAGTTTCGTGGAATGACACGCAAGAGTTCTTGATGCGAGTGAACGCGCTGGGAGACGGGTACGAGTACCGCCTGCCGACGGAAGCAGAGTGGGAGTATGCGGCGCGCGCGTGGACTACATCGGATAGGCACGGAGCGCTTGACGACATCGCATGGCACATCGGAAACAGCGGAGACAGGATCCATCCGGTTGGCCTCAAGGCTGCCAATCGGTTTGGCCTACACGACATGATCGGAAACGTCTACGAATGGGTAGGGGACTGGTACGGCACCTATCCTGGCGGGACGGTGACAGATCCTCTAGGGCCGGCCTCTGGCTCGCAACGTGTTGCCCGCGGCGGTAGCAAACATCACAGTGCAAGAGCGAACAGGGCCTCACATCGCTATAGGGATTCTGCAGATAAGCGATTCAGCGATGCCGGCTTCCGAGTAGTGAGGGTCTCCGCGATTCCTCCACTCGGCGGAGTTCTTCAGCTTGGGGAGCCGAGACGGTTCTTGATTCCACCATCACAAGCCGGCAAGCTCCTGAACGGCGAGCGATCGTTCGTGCTTGATGTCCCCACCGACGCTGCAAGTCTAACGCTCACTCTGACCTCGGACGATCCGGCAGTAGATGTCGATCTCTACGTTCGATATCAAGCAGACCCACACCGTACGCAATACGACTGGAGGGCGGCCGGAACTTCGGGCAACGAAGAAATCGAAATCAGGCACGATTCGCGCCCACCGCTGCAAGCGGGACGGTATTACGTTTCTCTTTTGCTTTATCGGTCGAGCGGGGCTGCCGCTAGCGGCACGCTCACAGCGAGCGTTACTAGAAGCGCTGCTGCAACCGCTGGTATAGAATTTGTTGGCATTCCTGCCGGATCGTTCACGATGGGATCACACAGTGCAGAAGCGTATTCCGACGAGCGGCCCCTGACGCGAGTTCTGATCAGTCGCGCCTTCGAATTGGGCAAATATGAGGTAACGCAAGAACAGTGGCAAGCGATCATGGGAAGCAATCCGTCCTGGGACTCGGCGTGCGGACCGACGTGCCCGGTCGAGAATGTCTCGTGGAGCGGCACGCAGGGATTCCTTGCGCGGCTGAACGAGCAGGGAGACGGGTACACCTACCGCTTGCCGACAGAAGCAGAATGGGAATACGCGGCGCGAGCAGGAATGACAGGGGATCGGTACGGACCACTCGATGAAATCGCATGGCACATAGGGAACAGCGGAGACAGAATCCAGCGGGTCGGCTTGAAGGCTTCCAATCCGTTTGGTCTACACGACATGATCGGTAACGTCTATGAGTTGGTTCAGGACAGGTACGGAGTCTATCCGGGTGGAACCGTTACAGACCCTGCCGGACCCGCGTCAGGCTCGGAGCGAGTGATACGTGGAGGAAGCAAGCACAACGACCGAAGAGCCAATCGCGCACCGGGGCGCAATCGGGTTAGCGCCGATGAGCGCTACTCCAACGTCGGTTTGCGTGTGCTCCGAATCCGAAACTCAGGCCCCGGTTCCCTACTGGGCGGAAGACTTGAGTTCGGAGTGCCAAAGGCATTCAGTATTCCTACGAATGAATTCGGAAGACTACAAAACGGTGCGCGGTCGTTCTTCGTGCAAGTTCCGTCCGGTGCTTCGCGCTTAACAGTTGTTCTCGCCTCCGATGACCCCGGGATCGATGTAGATTTGTTCGTGAGGTACCAAGCTGATAATAGTTTCTTGACATCTGACTGGGCTTCGCAGAGCCTGTCCGGGAACGAGCGTCTCGTCATTGGACTCGATCGTCCGCTGCAGGCTGGGAAGTACTACATTTCGCTGATGTTGTTCGACGTGAGCGGCGTCCCAGCTAGCGGAACTATCACGGCAACCTTAAGCTGGTAGCACTCCGACTGCGGTCGTGTCAGACTTCCCTGCCGAGTCAAGGACCGGCGTATCGCTGGAGGCAAGGTGGTTTGGAGCGTGTGCGTTGATGACGCAATTCTGCGTTGATCAAGCCTTGTCTGAGAATGTCCGGTAGGAACGTAGAGCGGGTGTAGTGCGGTTTGGGTTCCGCATCTTGAAGCCGGAGCCGGTGCAGCTCCTGCAACGAGAGTCTTGGCGCGGGGAGCTGTCGCGAACGGGCGTTTGTGGGCGCGGCTAGAGCGGATTGAAGCGGCTTGGGCGCGGCATCCGGTGCACCGCTGACGGCGATCTATCCGGCCCGGCCTAGCAGAAGGCGGCCTAGCGCCTTCTGCACAATGGCAGGGTGACGGGCGAGGACATTTCGCAGGCGCATGCGGAGGCCCTGTTGGAGGGGGCGCGGCTGGGGTCGACGATGCTGCTGGTGCAGGCCACGATGACGCTGCGCTATACGGGACTGGAAGCCGGCGCGCAGGACCTGAGGCTACTGCAGGAGCGCTCCAGCAGCACGCGGGGCTGATCGTGGACGCGGCGGTGGCGGACGCAAGTGCATGGTCGCCGCGGAGCTGGTAGGACAGCGAATCGAACCGCTACTCACGGCAACTGCGGAGCGGTTCTCTCCGATACACTCGTGGGCGGGCGAGGCAGGACGATTGCGACCAACGACACTCGCACTGGCGGCACTCGGCGTTGCAAGTCTGCTCGCCGGGGCCGAAACCAAGCCGAACATCGTGCTGGTCGTCACCGACGACCAAGGCTGGTGGGATCTCGGGAGCCATGGCAACCAAGAGATCGACACCCCCCATCTAGATCGGCTGGCCACCGAAGGCGTCGAACTGACGCGCTTCTACGTCCAGCCAGTTTGTGCTCCTACGCGCGCGGGCCTGATGACGGGCCGCCACTACCTACGCACTGGTCTTTACAACACCCGCTTCGGCGGAGACACACTCCACCTCGGCGAGCAGACTCTCGCGGAAGCGCTGCGTCAGGCCGGCTATCGGACCGGAATGTTCGGCAAGTGGCACCTGGGAGAGTACCGCCGCTTTCATCCGGACCAGCGTGGTTTCGACGAATCGGTCTTCTTCTCGGCGGGCCACACGGAACGCTACTGGGAGCCGGACGCGCTGTTGAAGAACGGCCGCCCGGTCCGCGTCAGGGGGCACATCACCGACGTGTTGACAGACGCGGCATCTACGTTCGTTCGCGCGAATCAAGACCGGCCATTCTTCCTGTATCTGGCCTACAACGTGCCGCACTCGCCTCTGCTCGTTTCCGACACCCTGCACGAGAAGTACCGCGCAAAGGGCGTCGGCAGCAACGATGCCCGCATCTACGGATTGGTCGAGCAATGCGACGCGGCGATCGGGCGCCTGCTCGGCGTGATCGACTCGGCCGGCCTCAAGCAGAACACTGTAGTTCTGTTCATGAGCGACAACGGAGGTGTCAGCCGCCACTTCCGCGCGGGCCTGAGAGGCGGCAAGGCCTCGGTCTACGAGGGAGGCGTACGGTCGCCCTTCTTCGCTAGGTGGCCGGGGCGATTCGAAGCGGGCCGCAAGACCGACGCTAGGGGGTCGCACTTGGACCTCTTCCCGACGCTACTCGAAATCGCTGGCGGCGCGGTGCCATCGGGGCGCGCGCTTGACGGCAAGAGCCTGCTACCGCTACTGACCGGCGCAACGGACGAGAGCCCGCACGAGCGGCTGTTCCATATCTGGGACCGGCACGCGCCCAGCATCGATTCGCGCTGGGCAGTCGCCGGCCCGCGGTACAAGCTAGTCGGGAGCAAACTCTACGACCTAGTAGCGGACCCCGGCGAGCAGACAGACATCGCCGCCAAAGAGCCGGCCATCGCCGCGGCACTGCGACAGCAGTTCACGGATTGGATGGCCGGAGCAACTGCCGGCAGGACCTTCGAGCCCGTCGCGATTCCGGTGGGCGATTCGCTGGAGGATCCGATCGACCTGCTGCCGAGCTGGGCGCGCCACAAGGGCCAGCACGCGAGTGTCACCCAACTGCGCCACCGGGGTCCGGTGCCGCCCGCTCCGCTCGGCAGCCGTCCAGTCGAAGAATCCACCGTCTATACGTTCGGCGGGTACTACTGGGACACGATCGAGGGGTGGAAGGAGCAGGGCGAGTCCGTCGCTTGGAAGATCGACGTCGCTGAGGCCGGCCAGTACGAAGTCGTCCTGGTCTACGGCTGCGACTTGGACGACGCGGGCGGGCAGTTCGCGGTCAGCATCGCCGGCGGCGAGCTGCGGGGCACGGTGAAGCCGACTCCGGGCCGCGCGTTCTTCGAGGCCCATCGAGCCGGAACGCTGCAGCTCCCCGAAGGCGTCACGGAAGTCCGCGTCCGGGTCGTGAGTTCAACGGGCAGAGACTTAATGGCGCTCAATCGGGTTCGCATCCGATCGGTGCGTTCGGCTTCGTCCGGCGGCCCCGGCCGCTAGCGGGAGTTTACTGCGAGCGCTGGTGAGAGCCGGCAACAGCCGACGCTAACT
>VXRL01000031.1:0-13754 GCA_009838515.1 Terriglobia bacterium
CTCTTGCACCAATTCCCGGATCTGACGATGGATGTGGTCGACGCCGATCCGGCAATGGTCGAGATGGCGAGGGAGTTTCATCCGCTGATCGTCCATTACGAGCGCGAAGGGCGCCTGCGCCTGCACGTGGCCCAAGCGCGCGACTACTTGAACCGGGCCCGCGAGCCGGCCGACTTTGTCATCGCCGACTTGGTAGTCGACTCGGAGAGTCTGGAAGCGGTAGGCTCCGAGGCTTTGGTCGGTGCCATCGCTGCCGCTGCGCCCGAAGTCTGGTTCCGTGTATTTGGGTCGCTGCCTGACGGAGAGCTGTCGCCTATCTTGGACCGCTTCCAGGCAGCCGGAATGCCCGTTCGCTGGCTGTTGTCCCCGGTCAATCGCCTTGTCTCGCTGCCCAAGCCCCGGGATTGGATCCTTGCCGCTGGCGTCGCGCGTGTGCCGGATCCCGACGATTTCGTGCCCTATCGCGAGATGAGGGGGTCGGCTGTCGCAAGAGTGCAGGCGGCCTACCGCAAACTCGTCCACGGCGCAGCGCCGCCGTAGCTCGCTGCAGAGCGCCCTGAGCTGGTTCGTGGAGGGTGGTCTAAACTAATGCTCAGCAGACATCCCGCGCCGGCCCAGGGCGACGGGGGAGGCAATTTACCGAATGCTGTTCTTTGATCCAATCTATCTCCTGTTCATGATTCCCGGCTTGCTGATGTCTCTCTGGGCCAGCGCCAAGACCAAGTCCGCCTTTAAGAAGTACGGCAACGTCAGGGCCAGGATGACAGGTGCGCAGGCGGCCCGCCAAATGTTGGACCAGGCGGGCCTTTACGACGTCAAGATCGGGGTCTCGTCCGGGTTCCTGTCCGACCACTACAATCCCGCCACTCGCAGTCTCGGCCTGTCGCCCGATGTGCATGACCGGGCTTCGATCGCTGCAGTCGGCGTGGCTTGCCACGAAGCGGGCCATGCGATCCAGCACGCCAACGCCTATGCTCCGCTGCAACTTCGCTCCGCGCTGGTGCCCACGGCGAGCTTGGGCTCGAACTTCGGATATCTGGCCATCATATTGGGGTTATTCTTGGCGATCTCGGGCATGGTCTACATCGGCATCGCCCTGTTTTCGGCCACGGTATTGTTCCAACTGGTGACCCTCCCGGTGGAGTTCGATGCCAGCAACAGAGCAAAGCAGCTCGTGGTCAACTACGGGATCGTCTCCCCGTACGAGCGCGAAGGCATGGACAAGGTCCTAAACGCCGCGGCTTGGACGTATGTCGCGGCGGCCGTGAGCAGCATCCTGACCCTGATGTACTTCCTGCTCCGCGCCGGTCTGCTGGGAGGCAGCGACGACTAGTCCGTCACTGGCTCGCCTGCCAGCTCCCATAGCCTCCGAACGTTCTCGCGGTGGCTCTCGTCGATGAACGGCGTCTCGAGAATGAACGGCTTGGCCCGCAGTCGCGGGTGGTTCAGGATTCGAGCGAAAGCTTCCGCGCCGATGTGCCCGTCTCCGATGGACTCGTGACGATCCCGGTTCGAGCCCAGGGCCGTCTTGGAATCGTTGGCGTGGAACAGTCGCACGTTCTCCATGCCTAGGCAGCGATGCATCGAACGCACCGTGTCGCGCAGGCCTTTCGCGTTCGCAATGTCATAGCCGGCTTCGAAGCTGTGCGCGGTGTCAATGCAGAATCCCAGCGGGGCGTCGCAGAGCGCCCGGACCGCTTGGCTGAGCTGGGCCAGTTCCTCGAACGAGCGCCCGAGCGTGTCACCTCCGCCGGCGGTGTTTTCCAGCAGCAGTCTCAGAGGCCCCCAGTCGAAACCGCCTTGTACTTCTGCCAAGGCCGCGGCGAAGACTTCGATCGCTTCGCGCCTGGCTTGGCCTTTGGCGCTTCCGGGATGGATGACCAGATAATCCGCCCCGATGGCGCGTGCGTTCTCGATTTCCAGACGAAAGGACTCGCGGGACCGCCGCTGAACCTCGGGGTCGGCCGCGGCGAGGTTGGTCAGGTAGCAGCCGTGCACTGCCAGCGGGCGCAGGTCGTGATTCCGCCGCAGATCGGCGAGCCGGGCGACGCTTTCGGCGGAGGGGGCCGTGCCGCGCCACATGCGCGGGCTGCGGGTGAACACCTGCACGGTGTTGCAGCCGATCGCGACAGCCTCTTCGGCGGCCCGGTGAACGCCGCCGGCAGCCGAGGTGTGGGCTCCGATTCGATGACGACGCTTCATTTGGACTGGGGCCCGGCGGAGGGCAGGGGGCTAGTTAGCTGCGCCGGTCGGGAACCGGAGTCTCGCAGCTTGGCGGCGACCTAACAGTCTACGCCGGGTGCGGCTGGGGCCGTCGGGCGCTCGGCGGCTACAATGTCGATTCATGGCTCGCTCACTGTGGATACTCTCGCTCGTTGTGGCTGTCGCCTTGCAGGCCGAGGATTGGCCCCAGTGGCGCGGCAAGGACCGTCTCGGGACCTGGACCGAGACCGGAATCTTGGAGCGCTTCCCTGACGGCGGGCCCAAGCGGATATGGTCCAAACCCATCGCCAACGGCTACGCGGGCCCGGCCGTTGCAGACGGGCGCGTCTTCGTAACCGACTACCGCTCGACGGAGAACCGTAAGGGTGTCGAGCGCGTGCTGGCGCTGAGCGAGGCGACGGGGGAAACGCTGTGGGAGAAAGAGTGGCCGGTCGATTACGCCGGCTTGCAGTACCCCCTAGGACCGCGCGCCACGCCCACGGTGGACGCTGAGCGCGTGTACGTGCTGGGCTCGATGGGTGACCTGTTCTGTCTGCAAGCCGAAGACGGCAAGCAGCTATGGCACCGCAACTACCAAGACGACTATGCCGCCGAGCTTCCGACGTGGGGATTCGTCGCGGCACCGCTGGTGGACGGGCGGCGGTTAATCGCGCTGGTGGGCGGATCGCCCGACGCCAAGGTGGTCGCGTTCGACAAGATGACCGGCGAGGAGGTCTGGCGGGCGATCGAGGCCAGCTCCGAACCAGGCTACGACCCGCCCATGATCGTCGAGGCAGGGGGCGTCCGCCAGTTGATCATCTGGCACCCGACCGCGGTCGCCTCCCTCAACCCCGAAACCGGAACTGTGTACTGGCAGCAGCCGTTCAAGATCCAAGCCGGACTGACTGTTGCCACCCCCGTGCACAGCAAGCACGGGCTGCTGGTGTCGGCGTTCTACAACGGATCGCGCATGTACCGCTTGCTCGAGGATCGCCCGGCGGCCGAGTTGATCTGGAAGGGCAATAGCGACAGCGAGATCGACACCGACGGGCTGCACTCCCTGGTCACCACTCCGGTGGTCGACGGCGAGTATATCTATGGAATCGGCAGCTATGGCCACTTGCGCTGCCTCGACGCCCGCACCGGTGCCCGCGTGTGGGAGACGCTGGAGTTGACCAAGGAGAATGCGCGCTGGGCATCGGGCCAGATCGTTCGCCACGAGGATCGCTATTTCATCAACAACGATCGCGGCGAACTAGTCATCGCCCGTTTCTCTCCCGAGGGCTACGAGGAGCTTGACCGTGCGACTCTGATGAGCCCGACCAATCCCCTGCGCCGCCGCCGCGAATTCGGAGCCGTGCATTGGACGCATCCCGCCTACGCCAATCGGCACATGATCATTCGCAACGACGAGGAAATCGTCCGCTTTTCGCTTGAGCGCTGATGCTCCCGGAATGCACGCGCACGGCCCTGCCATGACCCGTCTCCCGCTCATCGCATGCGCGCTACTGGCGGTTGCCTGCGGCACCTCGCCAGAGCCCGCGCAGGAACCCCCCAATTTCGTCATCGTCTTCTTGGACGACGTCGGTTATGGCGACCTAGCCTGTTACGGGTCGCAGAAGAACAACACTCCCCGTTTCGACCGCATGGCACGGGAGGGCACCCGCTTCACGAGCTTCTATGCCCAGACTGTTTGCGGCCCGTCGCGGGGCGCGCTGATGACGGGGCGCTATCCGGGCCGCGTCGGCGGCGGCTGGGCCGTCCGTCCGGACGAGATGACAGTCGCCGAAGTGCTCGGCGAAGTTGGCTACACCACAGCGGCCATTGGGAAATGGGACATGAGCAGGCGCAGGCCGTTGCAGGGCCTGCTCCCGAACGACCAGGGTTTCGACTACTTTTTCGGCACGCTTGGCGCGAACGACAACGGAACCGTCACGTTCTGGCGCGACATGCAGCAGCTCGAGACTACGGACGACATGGGTTCGCTGACCAAGCGCTACACGGATGAGGCGATCGGCTTCTTGCGGCGCCAGCAGGAGGGCGAGCCGTTCTTGCTGTACTTGGCGCACACCATGTTGCATGTCGTGATCGGGGCTTCGCCCGAGTTCGTCGGGACCACGGACGGAGACCTCTACGGCGACACCTTGGCGGAAGTTGACCACCACACTGGCCGCGTCCTTGACGAGCTGGAAGCGCTCGGGCTGGCCGAGAACACCTACGTGCTGCTGACAAGCGACAACGGGCCGTGGTCCCAGCCGGAGCGCGTCGAGCGCTACTTCGAGAGCCACGGCGGACACTTGGCCACCGGTGATTCCGGAGGGCTGCGCGGGGCCAAGGGGTCGTCTTGGGAAGGCGGCGTGCGAGTGCCAGCCGTTCTGTGGGGCCCGGGACGCGTGCCGGCCGGTCGGGAGTCCAGTGCCATCGCCTCGACGCTGGACGTAATGCCCACCCTGGCTGCGCTCGCCGGCGCGGTGCCTCCGGAGGATCGCGTCTTGGACGGTGTCGACCAGAGCGCACTATGGCGCGGGGAGGACGGTTCGGGGGCGCGCGACACCTTTCACTACTTCGTGCGGATGGAACTGCACGCAGTCCGCCGCGGGAGATGGAAGCTTGCGATGCCGCGGGAGAAATTCCACGGCTACGCCCCGGATGTGCGAGCGGTCGAGCGGCCTCAGCTCTACGACCTGCTGGAGGATGTCAACGAGACGACCGATGTCGCCTCGCAGAATCCCGAAGTCGTGGCTGAACTAGGCGGCTTGTACGAGCAGATGCGGGCCGAATCGGTAGGCTGGGCTCCGTGGGAGCCGTGATCGGCGCCTAGTCGTCGATGAGTTCAATGCTGGCGCCGACGCCGGACAACTTTTCTGCCAAGCGGTCGTAGCCGCGCCGGAGGTGGTAGATCCGGTGCACCGTCGTCTCGCCGCTGGCGACGAGCCCCGCCAGCACCAGCGACGCGCTGGCCCGTAAGTCCGAGGCCATCACGTCCGTGCCTGTGAGCGCGGCCTTTCCGCGCACCACCGCCGTGTTGCCGCCGATCGTGATGTCGGCTCCCATGCGCTGCAATTCCAGCACGTGCATGAAGCGGTTCTCGAACACCGTCTCAACAACCGTCGACGTGCCTCGGGCCTGGGTCATCAGCGCCATGAACTGCGCCTGCATGTCGGTCGGGAACCCAGGATGCTCGCCAGTGGTGACATCAACGCTGCCCAGCTCGCCCGCCCCGCGCAGCACCAAGGTCGAATCGTCCGGAGACTCGATCAAGCAGCCCGCTTGGCGCATTTTTGCGATCACCGGTTCGAGATGATCGCGGCGGGTGCCCTCCAGCGTCAGTTCGCCGCCTGCCAGTGCGCCCGCCACAAGATAGGTGCCGGTCTCTATTCGGTCCGGGATGATGGCGTGCTCCGCCCCCGCCAGTGCTTCGACACCGTCCACGCGAATCGTCGGCGTGCCCGCGCCTTCGATGCGCGCTCCCATCTGGGTCAACAGATCCGCTAGATCGACAACCTCCGGTTCGCAGGCGGCATTCTCCAGCAGGCTCTCGCCGTTGGCCAAGGCTGCGGCCATCAGCAAGTCCTCGGTGCCGGTGACCGTGGGCCGGCGGAATCGGATGCGCCCGCCGACCAAGCCGCCCTTCGGGGCTACCGCCTCGACGTAGCCGCGGTCCTGCCGCACTGTCGCTCCGAGCGTCTTGAGTCCGTCTAGGTGCATGTCGATCGGCCGAGATCCGATCGCGCACCCGCCGGGCAGGGAAACGCGGGCGCGACCGCAGCGGGCAGCCAGCGGTCCCAGCACGAGGCTGGATGCCCGCATGGTCTTGACCAGTTCGTACGGGGCAATCGGATCGAGCGGGCCGCTGGCCCGGATGGAATACGAATTGGGCTCGGCTTCCACTTCGGCGCCGACACTAGCGAGCAGGTTGGCCATCGTGCGAATGTCGACGACATTCGGCATGCGGCCCAACACAACCGGGCTGTCGGTCAGCAGGCTGGCGGCCAATGCGGGGAGTGCGGCGTTCTTGGCCCCGCTGATCTCGATATGGCCGCTTAGTGGACGGCCGCCCGCGATGCGCATCGCTTGCATGAGCTCGCACTCGTCCGCCTTGCTGGCGGCAAAGACCCCATTATGCGCGACCGCATCGATACGCCCACGCTGAGCTTGGGCACGTTGGTTTGAGAGACCGGTTCGTAACCCGTTGGGGAAGCTACTCGCCTAAACTAAACAGGCGATGCGCCGCCAGTCTGGCGGCCTGCATCCAGTGCAATTCCACCCTCCATGAAGTCTCGCTCTATCCTCGCCACGCTGGTCTTCGCGACCGTGTTGATTCCCGCTCTGACCGCCGATTGGCCGCAATGGCGTGGGCCGCACTTCAACGGCAGCAACCCGGCGGCGGAGGGGCTAGCGGTGGAATGGACAATCGATACAAACGTCGCGTGGAAAGCCAAGCTGCCGAGCTGGAGCGCTGCCACGCCGGCGGTCTGGGGCGATACCGTCTTCGTGACCTCCGCGGAAGAAGGCTTCGATTCCCCGGCACAGCAGGCGCGGCGCGGGCGCGGCCGCGGGCCAAGGCCAGGCCTTGGGGGCGGGCCCGGTAGGCCCGGAGCTCCCGGCCGGGGTCCTGCCGGGTCACCCGCTGCAGCTTCCGACCGCAATGACAAGATCTTGCTACTCGCCCTGAACCGCGAGGACGGCTCGGTCCAGTGGAATCGCACGATCGGCGACGGGAACCGCGTTTATCGCAAGCAGAATCTTTCCTCGCCATCGCCGATCACCGACGGGAAGCACGTGTGGATCATGACCGGCGGCGGGCAGTTCTCGTGCTACGACATGAACGGCGAGAGAGTTTGGTCGCGCAACATCCAGCAGGACTATGGCCGCTTCGGACTCAACCACGGGTACGCTTCTACGCCCCGACTGCACATGGGCCGCCTGTACGTGCAGGTGCTCCACGGCATGAAGACAGACGATCCCTCGTACGTGTTCGCTGTTGACGCTCGTACGGGCAAGACGATTTGGAAAGTCGAGCGACCGACAGATGCGATGGCGGAATCTCCTGACGACTATTCGACTCCTCTGATCATCACTGCCCGCGGCAAGGAGCAGCTCGTCGTGTCAGGCGGGGACTACGTGACCGGGCACGACCTAGGCAACGGCACGGAGTTGTGGCGCATGGGCGGATTCAATCCCGGCAACGAGCGCTTCTACCGCACCATCGCATCGTCGATTCACATCGAGGACACCGTCTTCACCCCGAGCACGCGCGGAAACCCGTTCATCGCCTTCAAGGCCGGCGGCGAGGGCTGGATGGACGAGTCGGCCAAAGTCTGGGAAAATGCGTACGGCGCTGACGTGCCCACGCCGACCACTGATGGCGAGCGCCTATTCGTGGTCAACGATCGCGGCATCCTGAACGTGTTGGATGCCAAGACGGGAGAGCTGGTGGTAGAGCGGCTGCGTTTGGCGCCCGGCACGTATTCGTCCTCGCCCCTGTTGGCGGATGGAAAGCTTTACGCGACGAACGAGGAAGGGACCACAACGGTCATTGACGTGGATGACGGCTACAAGACCCTCGCTGCGAACCGGCTCGACAGCCACACCTTGGCCAGCCCGATTGCGGTCGGCGGGCAGATCTTCATCCGCACCGCCGATTTCCTCTTCTGCATCGCGCCGGACTAGGGGGATCCCGTGAACGCAGAACACCGCGTCGGCGATATCGTCGACGACTACTGCACGCGGTGCAAGTCGGTGATGAATCACTCGGTTGTCTCGGTCTTGGACGGCGAGCCCGCCCGCACCGAATGCCGGACCTGCTATTCGTCGCACAAGTACCGCCGTGCACGCGGTGGCAAGGAACAGCCCGGCAGCAAGCGCGACCTGTTCGACGAAATACTTGACAAGATGGGTCCGCTGGGGCACCGCTAGAGCCGTGCCGCACCGCCAAGTCCGCGGCGGAGCGATCGAGATGAACCGCGAGGCGCTCGCCGTCGGCGCGCTATTGGGCGGGAGGCCCGTAGGGTCCGCTTGGATTCGATATCAGGAAATCTGGTCGGTCGTTGCTCGGATTCCGACGGGACAGGTCGCGACGTACGGTGACGTAGCACGCATGGCCGGCATTGCTGGCGGGGCGCGGCAGGCTGGCCGCGCCATGCGCCTGTGCCCGCCCGAACTGGCACTCCCGTGGCACCGGGTGCTTGCCGCTGGCGGTCGCATCGCCCTGCCCGGAGAGCGCGGCCGGGAGCAGCGGAGCAGGCTGGAACGGGAGAACGTTCCGTTTGCGGGGGCTAGGGTGCGCCTGGAGCAGTGTCGCTGGGAACCGGAGTATGCGCAATAGCAGGGACCCGGCGGTGCCACTCGGTAACCGTCTCGTATGCGTGTCCGATCTCGAGGACTCGTCGCTCGTCAAAGGCCCTGCCTACGATCTGCAGACCGACCGGCAGGCCGTCGCTGTGGAATCCGCACGGTACCGACAGCACGGGCAGTCCGGTGAGGTTGAGGGCGCGGATATTGCGGGTCGTGGCAAGCCGGACGTTTTCCAGCCGTCCGTTGACCTCGACTTCCAACTCCCCGACGCGTGCCGTCGGTATCGGCACGGCGGGCATTACCAAGGCGTCCACTGTCTCGAGGGCTCGAGCAAACTCCCGGCAGAAGCGCCTGCGCTGCCGTTGCGCGCTCAAGTAGTCCGAAGCGAGCACAAGCCGGCCCTGATCTAGTAGCGCGCGCACGTCGTCGCCGAAGTCCTCGCGGCGCTCTTCGAGGCGGAGATGATGCACGGAGGTCGCTTCCGCGAGGAGAATGAGGCGGTGCAGCGAGTTGGCTAGGGCAACGTCGGGAACCGCGACTTCGCGAAGTTGCGCTCCTAGGCCGGTCAGGACGCTCAAGGCCGATCGCACGGCGCTGTCCACGGCTGGATCTAGGCACTCGTAATACGAGGCTCGAGGCACGCCGATTGCAACCCCCTTCAGGCTCGGTTCAGAGTCGAATCGGGGCAGCTCGACGGGCTTGTCGACCGTCGTGGGGTCAGCGCCGTCCCGGCCCGTGATCGCTTGGTAGGCCAGCGCGGTGTCCTGCACGGTGAGGCCGAACGGGCCCAGCGTGTCGAGCGTGTGCCCGAGGGGAAATGCGCCGCGGCGGCTGACTCGTCCGAAAGTCGGCTTCAGCCCGGCGATGCCGCACAGTGCGGCGGGAATCCGAATCGATCCGCCGGTATCTGAGCCCAGCGAGAAGCTGCACAGGCCCGCTGCTAGGGCAGCTGCTGAACCGCCGCTGGAGCCGCCCGGAATTCGCTCGGTGTTCCAAGGGTTTCGGACCGGACCGAAATGGGGGTTGTTGCTCGTGATCCCGTAGGCCCATTCGTGCATGCCGGTCTTGCCCAGCAGGATCGCGCCGGCAGCGGACAGCTTCTCGACCACCGCGGCGTCGGCCTCGGGCACATTCTCAGAGAGGATCCGCGAGCCAACCGTGGTGCGGATCCCCTTTGTGTCGAGCAGGTCCTTCGCTGCGTAGGGCACGCCGTGCAGCGGGCCTCTTCGACGGCCTGCGCGGATCTCGGACTCGGCTTGCCGAGCCTGCTCCAACGCGTGGTCCGCAGTTATGGACAGATACGAATTCAGGACCGGATCCAGCCTGCCGATGCGCAGCAGCGTGTAACGCACGACGTCGACTGGCGACAGCCGGCCGCTGCTGTAGGCTTTGGCCAACTGGGTGATGCCGAGTCTCGCGGGCAGCTCCATCGGACCTTCCAAGACCAGACTACGTGTTTCTGGCCGGGTGCTCAGTGTAGAAAATATACATTTGCGTTAAGCCGCCGAAAGTTATAGAGTGTCAGGTGATGGGGTTGGCGGTGTAGATCTGGGGTATCTGAAGATGGAATCGAGAACTGGGGGTCTTGTGATGACTAAAGCGTTTGCTTTCATCGGTGTGCTAGTACTGCTAGCCCCGACCTGCTTCGGCCAGGCCAACCTGGCCACCCTGACCGGTACGGTCACCGACAGCGGTGGCGGCGTCATTCCCGGCGCCGACGTCACCGTGATCAACACGGGCACCGCGATTTCCCGCGAGCAGTCCACGAATGAGATTGGCAGCTTTACGATTCCCGCGCTGATTCCGGGGGACTACCAGCTGATCGTCACATCCGAGGGCTTCCAGCAGCACGTCGAGCAGGGCATCGTCTTGCGCACCGGCGACAATCGCCGGATTGATGTCGAGCTGGAGCTGGGCCAGGTGACGGAATCGGTGACGGTCGATGCCCAGCTCGTGACGCTGAACACCGAGAACGGTATGATCAAGGGCGATGTCATCGTGCAAGAGGAGATCCAGGAGCTGCCGCTGAACGGTCGTGATTTCACTGACTTGGCGTTCTTCGTGCCCGGTGTCGTGCCGAGGGGCAGTTCGCAGGGCTCGTTTGCATCGATCAACGGTGCCCGGCCAACCAACACCAACTTCTACGTGGACGGCTTTGACAACCGCAACGTCCAGGGCGGCGCGGCGCAGGTGCGCCCCAACATCGACGCACTGCAGGAGTTCAAGATGGAGACGTCCGGCTATTCGGCGGAATACGGCCGCATGGCCGGCGGCATCCTGAACATGTCCCTGCGTTCGGGGACCAACCAGGTTCACGGCAACATCAGCTACTTCATGCGCAATGACGTGCTGGACGCGCGCTCGTTCTTCGAGCAAGACAAGACCAACCTGCTCCAGAACCAGTTCTCCGCGACGGCAACCGGTCCGATTAAGAAGAACAGGACCTTCTTCATGCTCAGCTACGAGCTCCAGCGCCGCGACCAGGAGCAGGTGCGCTTGTCGCGCGTTCCGACGCCGATGGAAATAGGGGGCGACTTCAGCCAGACCATCGGCTTGTCGCACCTCGACAACCAGCTCGATCTGACAGACGACGCTGTCCTCGACCAGCTCCGGAGCCGGTTCGTCATCCGCGACCGGACGTCACGCGGAGGTTGCAATGCCAACCTCGTCCGCCGCGGGCGGAACAACTCCTGCTTCCCGAACGACGTGATTCCGATGAGCCGCGCGGATCCGGTGGCTCAGCGGCTGTTCAGAGAATACCCGGGGCCGAACATGGGCAAGCGCCGGGATCTGCTGAACTACCTCGTGGTCGACAACGACAACGACCACTTCGACAGCACCATCTTCAAGGTCGACCACAAGATCGGCGAGAACAACTTGGCGGGACGCGTGCAATATCGCGCCAACAACCTCGAGAATCCGTTCGCAGGCAACAGCCTGCTGCCCCAGTTCGGCAACACGATCGACGACAACCGCTACCTGGCCGGGGCCGATTACACGCACATGTTCTCGCCGACATCGCTGATGGAGGTCCGGTTCGGATTCAGCGGCAACGACGTGTTCCAACGCGGGGCGTTCTCCGGCGGCAACATCATCGAAGAACTTGGGATGCAGAACTTCATCTCGGAAGACGACCGTCAGGCGTATCCCGGCATCGACGACTTCCCCCTCATCCGGCTCGACAACCACGCCACGCTCGGCTCGGCAAACAACCTGCCCGTGATCACGGACGTGAGCGACACGCAATGGAGCGTCAAGATGACGAACATCAAGGGCGCCCACACGATCAAGTACGGGTTCAACTACAACTACGTGGTCTACCAGCGGCCCGGTGTCAACAATGCCCGGGGCAACTACCGCTTCCGCGGATTCCGCACGGGCGGCTGCAATTCGCAGCGCTGCAGGGACTGGGGCAGCCCGGTCGCGGACATGTTCCTTGGCTGGCTGCACAACATCAACGTCCGGGAAGGCATCAACGCGCCGGACTGGAGGCAGGTCGCGATGGGCGCGTTCTTCAACGACGACTGGAAGGTCACCCCGCGTCTGACCATGAACCTCGGAGTGCGCTGGGAAGTCAACCAGATGCCGTGGGACGTGAATGACAAGATGGGCAGCTACGTGCCCGAACACAACAAGATCGTTCTCTCCAGCGACCGGAACCTTCCCGACAATTTCGACCAGCTGCTGGGAGACTTTGACCTCACGGGTCGGTTCCTGACGGCGAGCGAGGTAGGCTACCCGCGCTCGGTGATCCAGACGGATTGGAACAACATCACGCCCCGCCTCGGAATCGCCTACCGGGTGACCGACAAGCTGGTCATCCGCTCGGGCTACGGGCTGTTCGTGGCAGGAACGATCCTGAATCCGTTCCGGAACAATCTGGGCAACATCTTCCCGTACACGGTCCAGACCAACTATGCGGCGAGGAACGCGACCCCCAACAGGCCGCCAGAAGTCATTCTCAGCGATCCCCTGGGCACGTTGGGACGGGACGCCATCATTGGCGGAGGCTGGCTCGGTGATCGGCCGACGGCGAGCGGCATCACGCAGAGGCCCAGCCAGGCGTACCTGCAGTCTTGGAACTTCACGATCGAGCGGCAACTGCCGGGCGGTACGAGCGTTGAAATCGACTACCGCGGCTCGAAAGGAACACACCTAATCCGCCGCTACGACCACAACCAGGCGATCCGCACTCGTGAGTGGTTCCTAGCCAACCGCACGGCTACCGGAGGGTTCACCGAGAACTTCCAGTCGCTGCGGCCGAATCCCGACTGGAACGCGATCAACTTCTACAACACCGGTTCGAACTCCAACTACAACGCCGCCAATATTTCTTGGCGCAAGCGCAGCCGGCGCGGAATCTTCTGGCGCGTCAACTATTCGTTCGCCAAATCGATTGACGACGCGTCGCGGACCAATGGATCCGGAGCGACAGACTTTGCCAACGCGTTGGATCGCAGAAACCTGCGGCTCGAGCGCGGTCGCTCGACGTGGGACCGTCGGCACGTGTTCACGATGGTGGGCAACTTCAACCTGCCGTTCGGGCGAGGTCGGCGCTGGGGAGCGCAGTGGAACAAATTCACTCAAGCGGCCTTGGGCGGCTGGCAGCTCTCGGGCACGCAAACCTCTTACTCGGGTTCGCCGTTTACGGTCATGGCCGCCAATGCGGACGTGAACCTGGGCGAGTCACAGCGGCCCCACCGGATCGCGCACGGCTCTCAGGCTGAAGATCCCTCGCTGGGCCTGAAGCGCGGAGTCAACTACCCGTTCTTCGACACCGGCGCCTTTCAGGACGTCCCAAGCTGCGTAGATGCGGATCCTGAGGCCGGCACGGAACTGTTCTGTCCGGACGGGGCTTTCGCGCTGGGAACGGCGGGCCGCAACATTCTGGACGGACCGGGCCTGTTCACCGCGAACGTGGCGGTTTCGAAGAACTTCCAGCTCCGCGAGGGCATGCGCCTGCAGCTGCGCATCGAGTCCTTCAACTTCCTCAACCGGACGAACTTCATCATGACGAACGAGTTCCGGCGGTTTAACGGCGTTGGCGGCGGATTCTTCACGCGCACGGGGAACATCGGTCGCGGCGGCGGACCGAGGATCTTCCAGTACGCGCTGAAGCTGCGGTTCTAGGGCCTCGGACAAGCGGGCGTCCCGACTCGGCGTCGGGCCGCCCCCCCCCCCCCAGCGCCACCCACAGCAAACCAACACCCGCCTGAGGCCCCCCCCCCAAACAACCCGTTTAATCGCCACCACCC
>VXRL01000031.1:13764-100762 GCA_009838515.1 Terriglobia bacterium
GGGTAACATGGGTGGCGGGGGGGTCCCGTGGATCTACCAGTCCGCGCTTATGCTGCGGTCTTTGGGCCTCGGACACGCGGGCGTCCCGACTCGGCGTCGGGCCGCCCGCGCACCGCAGAGCTCACCGATTCGATCGAACGACGCGCTGGCTGGCGAGGCCCACTGCAAGCGTTATCGTCGCCCCCACCGGAACGTACCAGGGCCACGCCACTAGGCCCTGCATCGCGACGATAGCGGCTATTCCCAGCCCCATCCCCGCGATCACACCCGGCTGGCTCGTGCTCCGCTTCAACACTCCCAGCGCGAAGGCGCCGAGCAACCCCCCATAGACCACCGCTGCCACACCCAGCGCGACCTCCACAGCGGAGGTGTGCCGGGAGAGGGGAATGAACATGACCGCCCCAACGGCCAAGAGCGCGCCCCATCCGAGAGTGAAGACTTTTCCGGCCTTCAGGATGCGTTGCTCGTCGTCGCTAGCGCCAACCAGCGGCGCCCAGTAGTCATACGCCGTAGATGATGCGAGCGCATTGACGGATGACGACAGCGACGACATCGCCGCGGCGAACACGCAAGCGATCAGCAGGCCGGTCACGCCTGCGGGCAGCTCGTCGATGATGAAGCGCGCGAAGATCTCGTCCGTGCTATCGAAGGCCTGGCCTGCATAGAAACTCCAAAGTCCTATGCCGACAAGCAGAAACAGCAGGAACTGGCCTACGACCGCGAAGCCGCTGCCTATCAGAGCCTTCTGCGAGTCTCGCAGGCCGCGACATGTCAGCAGCCTCTGGACGATGATCTGATCGGTGCCGTGCGAAGCCATCGTGAACACCGCGCCGCCTACCAGCCCCGCCAAGAACGTATATGGCGCGGCAAGGCTCCACGAGAACTCCAAGACTTGGAGCTTCCCGGCTGCCCTTGCCGATTCGAGCACTTCGGTCCAGCCGCCCGGCACCTGAGACTGGATTACAGCGACGGCGATCGCGGCGCCGAGCAAATAGAGCCCCATCTGGACTGAATCGACCCAGACCACCGCCCGAATGCCACCGCAATAGGTGTAGATCACGGTCAAGACAGCGATCACCAAGATGGAAGCCGGGTACGGCCAGCCAGTAATGAGCGCCAAGGGTATCGCTGTCGCGAACAGCCGTACGGAGTCGGCGAGCAGCCTGGTCAACATGAAGATCGCGGAAGCCAGACGTCGAGTCGCGATGCCGAAGCGAGCCTCCAGCAAGGCGTATGCCGTGGAAATCTCGCCCCGATAGTAGGCAGGGAGCAAGACAAGGGCAACGACAATGCGCCCGGCAACGTAGCCTAGGGTCAGCTGCACGAACACCAAGCTGCCGGCATAGGCAACGCCCGGGATACTCAAGAATGTGAGCGTGCTGGTCTCCGTCGCGACCACCGACAGCAAGACGGCGCCCCACGGCAGGGAACGACCGCCTAGGAAGTAGTCAGCTCCGCCCTTCTGGCCCCTTCCTAGCCATGCGCCCCAAGCGGTGATCCCGGCCAAGTAAGCCACCAGCACCACGGCGTCGAGACTGCTCAATCCGCTCACCGGGATCCCTCCATTCTCCGGCCGCGCCGAGTCGGCCTTCGTATGACTTGCCACCCGCCACAGGTCAGGTGGCGGAACCTTCTATCCTAGTGGCCACTATGAGGATGGCGTCAGTCTTGGTCGCAGTGTTGCTGGGCGCATGCGCTCCAGCAGACGAGGCGCGGCCACCGAACTTCCTCGTCATCGTTGCCGACGACTTGGGGTTCGCGGATGCAGGCTGTTACGGCGGCGAGATCTCTACGCCCAACTTGGATGCCTTGGCCGAGGGCGGCCTGCGCTTCACGCAGTTCTACAACACTTCGCGTTGCTGGCCAACGCGCGGGTCGCTACTGACCGGCTACTACGCCCAGCAGATCCGGCGCGACTCGATGCCGGGCGTCGATCCACGCGAGTTCGGCCGCGGGGTCCGCCCCGATTGGGCGGTGCTCGTCTCGGAACGGCTCCGCTCTGCCGGTTACCGCTCGTACCATTCGGGCAAGTGGCACGTTGACGGGGATCCGCTCGACAACGGGTTCGACCACTCCTACCGCGCCGGCAATCGAGCCGGTTTCTTCCACCTGATCGGGCACGACAGGGATGGGGTGCTGCTGCCCGACTTCGAGCCCGAGCGAGGCGCGCACATGACCGTCGTTACGGCGGATCATGCGATCGAATGCTTGCAGGGGCATGCCGCTGAGCACCCGGAGCGCCCCTTCTTTCAGTACTTGGCGTTCCATGCGCCCCACTTCCCATTGCACGCCACGCCCGAGGATATCGCCCGCTATCGAGATCGCTACCTTCCGGGATGGGATCAGCTGCGCCAGGAACGGTTCGCCCGCCAGCTCGCGATGGGGATTGCGGGCTCCCAGCTGTCGGCTCTGGACGAGGATTTCGGCCCGCCGTACGCGTTTCCGGACGGCATCGCGCAATTGGGTGCGGGTGAGGTCAACCGGCCGGTTCCGTGGCAGCGTCTCAACCAGGAGCAGCGGCGCTTCCAAGCCGAGAAGATGGCGATCCACGCCGCGATGATCGACCGGATGGACCGCGAGATCGGGCGTGTCTTGGACCAGCTGCGCGCGATGGGCTCGCTGCAGAACACGGTCGTGTTCTTCCTGTCTGACAACGGCGCTAGCGCCGAGATCATGGTGCGCGGGGACGGGCACGACCCGAACGCTCCGCTAGGCTCTGCCGGCACGTACCTATGCCTCGGTCCGGGCTTCTCCAGCGCGGCGAACACTCCGTTTCGGCTGCACAAGACCTGGGTGCACGAGGGGGGCATAGCGACGCCGCTGATCGTGCATTGGCCCCAGGGGATCAGGGCGCGGAATGAATTGCGCAAGACGGTCGGCCACGTAATCGACATCGCGCCCACGATGCTTGAGCTCGCTGGGGTGGAGGTGGGCGACAGTGCCGGGCCGCCGCTGGCCGGTCGCAGCTTGGTGCCTGTGTTCGAGCAGGACGGCGAGCCTCTGCATGAAGCGCTTTGGTTCTATCACCAGGGCAACCGCGCGTTGCGGATGGGGGACTGGAAGATCTTGCATACGGTGCGCACGCGCGACGATGGCTGGGACTCGGTTGCGGAAGCCGAGGATGCCCGCCCGGGGCAGTGGGCGCTCTACGACCTCTCCGCGGACCGGGCCGAGCAGCACGATCTTGCGCAAGAGCGCCCTGACAAGGTGCGCGAGCTAGCTGCCAAATGGGACGAGTGGCGGAAGCGCTTCATCCGCGAAGCGGGCCCACTGGAACAATAGGGGGCTGCCTGTGAGGATCCCGCGCCGGCTGCCTGCCTGAAGGTGCCAGGCGAATCGGTCTAGTGAGGGAAGAACTTGCGAAACGACTGCATCGTCATCTCGGCCGCGGCCTGCGAGTTCGGCAGCGGGAACGCCTCCGCCGATGCGTAGCCCTGAAAGCCGGCTTCGATGAGTTCCCGTGCCACTGGGCCGTGCAACATGTGTCCGAATCCTGCAGCGCGGCGGTTCGAATCGACGAAATGAACGTGTCCGATGCTGTCCGCTGCGGATCGAATCGCATCGCCGAGATCCGCTTCTTCGATGTTCATATGGAACAAGTCAGCGAGCAGCTGGAGATTGGCGGCTGCTACGTCGGATAGCAGGGCGGTCCCCTCCGCTACCGTTCGCACCAAGTCTGTCTCGTAGCGGTTCAGCGGTTCGAACAGCAGCCCCTGGCGGAGGCCCTCGGCGTAGTCGGCGAGAAGGCCCAGCGACTCACCGAGGCGCGCCAGCGCGTCCTCGCGGCTTTGGGCATCGCCCGCTTGTCCCTGCATCGAGCCGATAATCGCAGGCGCGTCGAACTCGGCTCCAAAGTCGACGATCTCCTTTACAAACTCGCAGGCCTGCCGCCGGGCACGTTCGTCCGGGTCACATAGGCTGTACCCGTGCACGATCATCCCGGCACCGGTCCCCACCGCAGCCAGACGCAAGTCGTGCAGCCTGAGCAGTGCGCGCAGTGCTGCCCGGTCTACGTAATGCCCGGAGGGGGCGAAGATTTCGATGCCGTCGAACCCCAGTGCAGCGGCCCGTTGGCAGGCCCCGGGGAGGTCGCCGTGGAAGACGAACGGCCCCGCGCTTGCTTCCGGCACGAGGCAGACGGTAACGGCTGCAAGAACCACGGTCAGTCGTTGACCTCGATGATCGCCTTAATCACCCCGGACTCCGGCCGAGTGTAGCCTTCGAAGTCCGCCACAACCTGCTCGAACGGCGTGCGGTGCGTAATCCAAGGTCGCGTGTCGATCGTGCCGTCTTCGATCAGGCCGATGATGCGCCCGAAGTCTATGGGCAAGGCGTTGCGAGAGCCCTTGATGGTCATCTCCGGCCGGTGCAGGGCGGGGTGGGGGAACGCAACGTTCTCGGTCGTGATGCCGACATAGACCAGCGTGCCGGTGTGCGCGACGAAGGCCAGCGCTCCGCTCATCGATGCAGGGCTCCCGGTCGCGTCGGTGACAACCGGGTACATGTCCCCGCCGGTGATGGATCGCGCCTGCTCGATCGCGCTCTGGCTGTCCTCGAACACGATCGTGTTCCGAATGCCATATTGGCGGCGGCAGAACTCCAAGCGTGATGCCACCCGGTCCATGACCGTGATCTCGGCGCCCGTCAGCCGCGTGAACTCCAGCGTGGCCAGTCCGATCGGGCCGGCGCCAATGATCAGGACATGGCTGCCTAGAGCCGGAGCGCCCCGGTCTGTCGCATGGCAGCCGATGCCGAGTGTCTCGACGAGTGCGAGCTGTTCAAACGAGAGCTCGCGAGATACGTGTAGCTTCTCGGCACGGATCAGAAAGCGGTCGCAGAGCCCCCCGTCGATCATGACTCCGATCACTTCCAAGCGCTCGCAGCAGTTGGGGCTTCCGTTGCGGCAGGCGTAGCACGCTGTGCAGTTCATGTAGGGTTCAACGCTGCAGTGGTCGCCGGGTTCGACGTCGGTCACTCCCTCGCCGACCTTGAGCACCGTAACGCCGAGTTCATGCCCCGGCACGCGGGGGTAGCGGAAGAATGGCATCTTCCCTAAGTAGCCGCTGTAGTCCGTGCCGCAGATGCCCATGCGGTGGGTCTGGACCAAAGCCATGCCCGGGCCGGGAGCTGTGGGCTCGTCGATCTCAACGTATTCGAGGCGGCGGGGTTGTTCCAGACGGATCGCTCGCATCACAGGGTCGGTCGCGGTGCAACCCCGCTCTTGCGCGGGGAGGCGGTACACACGATCGCCCAGATTAGCACTGACCGCCGAAATCAGGCAATCGAAGTGAGCTCGCCGAGCGACGAGCACACTCAAATGAAGGCGACT
Organism: Terriglobia bacterium; assembly: GCA_009838515.1. Taxonomy (GTDB): domain Bacteria; phylum Acidobacteriota; class Terriglobia; order Bryobacterales; family UBA6623; genus VXMF01. The sequence continues at coordinate 19,094 of VXRL01000031.1, forward strand.
GCCTGCCCTCTTTGTGGTCTCATGTTTCGCGATGTCCAGCCTGTTGATCAGGCCGGGTGGGGCTGGTAGCGCTGGACGTCAATCTCACCTGCCCGAGCACGCATCTGCGAGGCATCGTGCCAAGCCTGCATCTTCAGCAGCATGTCCATACTTACGTCGAACGCCTTCTCGATGCGTAGAGCCATCTCTGCCGACAGGGCCGCCTTGCCGTTCAGCAGGGCCGAGAGTGTCGCCCGGCGGACCCCGAGAATCTGGGCTGCCCTGGTCACGTTCAGTCCCAACGCCTCGATCACCTCCGCACGGATGAAGTCACCCGGATGCGAAGGCGTCATGTTAACGATGATTCCGTTGGTAGCCATCAGTGGTAGTCCTCCAAGTTCAAGCGGTCGATGTAACCGTCCGCTTCTGCAAACGTAATTCGCCAATTTCCAGAGACCCAGACGCTCCATTCGTGCTTTCGGTCACCGCTGAGACGGTGGAACCGCCAGCCACGAGGCGCGTTTTCCGCGAAGCTTTCGATGTCCTCTGCCAGAATCAGCACCGTCAGGATTCTGCGCACGCGGGGAACTAGGTCCGGCCTCAAGAACCGAGGATCATCGTTCTCCAAGAGCCCGCGCAATCCCCGGTGGCGAACCGAACGAATAACCATCAATTGAGTGTACGGTAGTACCGTTCATCACGCAAGTCCTCTTCAAGCGTTCTCCGCCGAATCCGTGGGCCAACCCTGTCGGGATCGGGCGAGCGTACCCACGCCCGAACAAGGCCAGCAGCCCTTGTGTCCGATCCCGATACGGCAACTCTGACAACTCACAAGCTGTTCCCGGTCGGCGTGCTCGGCTCTTGGGTGCAAGAGAGACGGGCGTGGCTCGGCGGCGGGTCGCTGCCACTTCCCGGACCACGGGCCGCCGTAACGTTGCAACGGAAAGCTGGTCAGCGCACCGATCGCGTCACGGCGGGTGAGAGGCCGACACGGCAGTCATGCTAGATCGACTAGAAGCGGGCGATGATGAGCGCCTGAACGACCAAGACCCCGAGCCAGTGCGCCGAGTCAAGGACTGTCAGCTTCACTTTGGCTCCCTGGAAGGCATTGTTGGTGGCCATGGAAGTCACGATGAAGCCGAGCCAGAGGAGGGCGGCCGATTCAATGGCGTGAGCCGAGTCCACGTCCCCCGAAGCGTGCTGGGCGAAGTGCCCTGACAGCACGGCACCCATCACTAGGAGCGACACGAAGCTGGTGACGAAAGGACCTGCCGCTCGGCCCTTGACGTCCTCTTCGGACTTGCCGATGGCATCCAGCCAGTGCTTGCTGAGCAGTGTGTAGTAGATGGCACCGAATGCGAACCCGGCGACGGCGCCTAACAGGACGCCTACAAGATTGATGCCTGCGATGGTCATAGTCTCTCCTCGGCGCTTCCAATCGATACCGTGAGTTGGCCCACACTGGGGCCCTCTTCGAAAGAGCGCCGCAAGCATCATACCCGGACTGCCGGGGACGGTCGAATGCTCGAGCGGCTCTGTGCCTGCTTTCCAAGTGTGATAGGTGCTGGGATCCGCGGCCTCCCCGAATTCCATCGCAAGGCCCCATCGCACGCTTGAACGCGAACGCGTGCCGGCTGGAGCGCGGCCTGCGCGTCTGTCAATGCGATGCAACAACACCCAGCCACTCAGCTAGCTCGATGCCCCGGTCGCACGACAGTCCGCTGAAACGTACAATACTGAGCGCTACCATCGTGTGAGCGCTATTCTGCCTCGCGGTCGGTAGCAACTAGGAGTGGCGACCATGACTTACCTGAAATTGAATCGTAAGTTGCCGATTTTCCTTGCTTTCGCGACCTCGCTCGGTGCTGCGGACGCTGCGCCGCAGGGTCAGCCTGTCGAACTGTTCTCCGGCAAGAGCATGGAGAATTTCGACACGTTTGTCTTCGGCCAAGGCTTCAACCACGACCCGCATGGGGTCTTCCGAGTGGTCGACGGCATGATTCGCGTCGAGGGAATGCCCTACGGGTACTTCGTCACTAAGGACGAATTCGGCGACTTCGTCTTGCATGTCGAGTTCAAATGGGGCGATGCGACGCACGGTCGCCGCAAGAACAAGGCCCGGGACAGCGGCATTCTCTATCGCGCCATCGACCTCGAGCGCCGGGCCCTAGCTGCGAAGTCGAACGGCACGATCTGGCCGGAGGCACTAGAGTTCCAGATCATGGAGGGCGGCACTGGCGACGTGATCCTGCTTGGTGGCGCCCAGATGACCGTGAACGGTGTCAGAAAGGGCGGCAAGCTCGGCATCCAGATCGATCGGTTCAACAAGACCGACCTAGGCCGCATCGATGGCTGGCCGAAGCACTACCGGGAACCGGCCGGCTTTCGGGATCCGAACAACGAAGTCGAGAAGCCTCACGGCGAGTGGAATCTCTTGGAGATGGTCGCCGAAGGCGATCGCGTCAAGTACTGGGTCAACGGCGTGCTCGTCATGGAGGGTCAAGACGCCAGCTTGGCGAACGGCAAGATTCTGTTCCAATCGGAGGGTTCAGAGCTGTATTTTCGCGGCATCAAGGTTTGGCCCCTGCCGTCTCGCGGGCAGTAGCTCCCGGGCAAGCGCGAACCGAATCCTTCGGTTGAGCCGGACACCCCGCCTCCGTGCTCTCTGATCAGGCCCTCGCGGCGACGAGGCGTGTTGGCACTGGAACCCTGAGCGGCGGCCGGCAGCACTACCGGCGTCAGCCTCGGAAGACGAGGCTAGCCGAGCGCTTGGCACGGATCTCGAGCCCGGTCGGGCGGTATGATGTGCCCAATGAGTCAATTCGGTTCTTCGTTCAGTCGCCGCGACCTCTTGCGCATGGGCGCAGCGGCCTCGGCGCTGCCTTGGGCCTGCTCTCCCGGCAGTCAGACCAAGGGTGCCGCCAAGCGGCCCAACATCATTGTCACGATGGCGGACGACATGGGGTTCTCCGATATCGGCTGCTACGGTGGCGAGATCAACACGCCCGTGCTGGATAGCCTCGCTGCGAACGGCTTGCGCTTCCGATCGTTCTACAACTACGCCCGCTGCTGCCCCACGCGGGCCGCGCTGGTGACAGGGCTGTATCCGCATCAAGCGGGCGTCGGGCACATGATGAGCGAATTCCGCAAGGACGGCGAGCCGATTCCTTCCTACATGGGCAATCTAAACAAGAGCTGCGTCACATTCGCCGAGGTCATGAGGTCGGCGGGCTATACGACTTTGATGAGCGGCAAGTGGCACGTCACGCCAGCGGAGGGCTCGGGCGCGAAGGTCGACCGCTCAAACTGGCCTATGCAGCGCGGATTCGACAAGTTCTTCGGCACGATCCACGGCGCGGGCTCGTTTTACGACCCCGTGTCGCTCACGCGCGGCAACGATCCCGAGGACCCCGGCCCGGACTTCTACTACACGACCGCGATTGGCGAGAACGCCTCGCAGTTCATCGGCGAGGCGCTCGACGAGAGCCCGGATTCCCCGTTCTTTCTCTACATGTCCTTCACCTCTCCTCACTGGCCCCTGCATGCCCCGGAAGAGGCCATTGCGAAGTACAAGGGGCGCTACGACATGGGGTGGGACGCCCTCCGGGAGGAGCGCCTGCAGCGCATGCGCGAGATGGGAGTGGTGGACGAGACCGCCGGCATGAGCGACCGAGATCCGTCGCAGCTGCCGTGGGATCAGGCGCCCGACAAGGAGTGGCAAGCGCGCCGCATGGAAGTCTATGCGGCGCAGGTCGAGCTGATGGACGCGCTGATCGCCACCGTCGTCGACTCGTGGCGGGCGCGCGGGGTGATGTAAAACACCCTCAGCCTCTTCTGGCCCTACACGGGTGGTTGCGCCGAAGAGGCGCGCGACACCTGGCGGGCGCTCCACATCCCCACCGAGACCTACGCCGGCGAGCCCGTCGCGGTCGGCAACGACCCCGCTATCATGCCGGGAGCCGAGGAGAACTACCAGAGCTACGGCATCCCGTGGGCGAATGTCTCGAACACGCCGTTTCGATACTACAAGCACTACGTCCACGAGGGTGGCATCTCCTCGCCGCTGGTCGCCCATTGGCCGGACGGGATCACGTCGACTGGCGGCTGGACTGACCACGTGGGCCACTTGATCGACATCATGACTACCTGTGTGGACGTGGCCGGAGCCACGTATCCAGAGACGTACAACGGCCACCAGATCCAGGCGATGGAGGGGTCCTCCCTCGCACCCGTCTTCACCGGAGATTCGGCCCGGGGCCACCCCGAGGGGCTGTTCTGGGAGCACGAGGGCAATCGCGCCGTGCGCAGCGGCAAGTGGAAGCTCGTCTCCAAGTGGTCCAAGCCCGAGGAAGGCCGCTGGGAGCTCTACGACTTGGAGCAGGATCGCAGCGAGTTAAACGATCTCGCAGCCGAGATGCCCGATCGGGCGGCCGAGCTGGCGGGCATGTGGGACGATTGGGCCGAGCGCGTCGGCGTGATCGAGTGGCGCTCGTGGGATCCCCGCTGAGGCCTGCTGCCGTTCGCTAGCCGCTGCCCCCACGCAACTAGCAGGTCTCGGTCCGGCTATGTACTGCATCGGCATCGCTGGCCGCTCCGGGTCGGGAAAGACCCGCGTGGCGGCCGAACTGGCGCGCATGTGGCCGCAGGCGCGTGTGCTGGGCACCGATGCCTACTACCGCGATCTGTCCCAACTGAGTGTGGCTGAGCGCGGAGCGGTGAATTTCGATGCCCCCGCAGCCTTGGACTGGGAGCTTCTGGTCGCCGATCTCACGCGGCTACGTTCCGGCGCTTCGGCGAGAGTCCCGCGCTACGACTTCGCGACCCATACGAGGATGCCGGAGCCTGCCTTGCTCGCCCCCAGCGATGTGTTGATCTTGGAGGGGCTGTTTGCCCTGTTTGATCGCCGTGTCCGCGGGATGCTGGATCTGGCGGTGTTCATTGATGCGGCCGAAGAGGAGTGCCTGAGCCGCAGGATCGAGCGCGACATTGCATGCCGGGGTCGGACTGAAGCGTTTTCACGGGCGCAGTGGAAACGCCATTCGGCTCCGATGTATGAACTCCACGTGGCTCCGACCAGGGCCTACGCTGAGCTGTTCTTGGACGGGACCGCGGCGCCGGTCGGTTCGGCGCGTTCCATCGCGGAGGCACTAGCGTGCATTGCGACCGCCTCTGGAGAGCGCTAGCTAAACTCGAACTAGTGATCCGGCTTGCGGGAGCCCGTATGCGCTACGGCGACCACGTCTTGTTCGACGAACTGGACTGGTTGGTCGCGCCGGGGGATCGGATCGGTGTCGTCGGCGGCAACGGCACCGGCAAGTCGACGTTGCTCAAGATCATTCACGGCAGCGAGCAGCTCGATCGCGGAGAGATTGAGCGACAGAAGAATATCCAGGCTGGATATCTTCCCCAAGATGGGCTGACGTTTTCGGGCCGCACCGTCTTCGAAGAGTGCCTGAGCGTCTTCGACGAGGCGATCTCGTTGGAAGCTGAGATGGAGGACCTGACCCGCAGGATGGGAGAAGTCGATCCGTCGACGCCGGAATTCCAGGCAGTGATGGACCGCTACGAGTGGTGCACTGACCGCTATCAGGCCCTGGACGGGTACAGCAAGGAAGCCCAGGTGGGCACCGTGCTTGGGGGTCTCGCCTTCGCCCGCAGTGACTGGGACCGCCCCTGCGAGGAGTTTTCCGGTGGCTGGCAGATGCGTGTCGCGCTAGCCAAGCTTCTGCTCTTGAAGCCCAACGTGCTGTTGCTGGACGAGCCTACAAACCATCTCGATCTGGAGGCGCGAAACTGGCTCGAGGACTATCTGTCGAACTACCCCTACGCCTTCCTGCTGATCTCGCACGACCGCTTCTTCTTGGACGCCACGATCCGGAAGGTCGTCCACCTTTGGAACCGCAAGGCTCATTTCTATACCGGCAACTACACGAAGTTCGAGAAGCTGCGCGACGAGCGCATCGCGCAAGTCCGGGCCGCCTACCGCAACCAGCGGGCCCGGATCGAGCAGGTCGAGGCCTTCATCAATCGCTTCCGCTATCAGGCGACCAAGGCCAAGCAGGTGCAGAGCCGCATCAAGGAGCTCGAGAAGCTGGAACGCATCGAGGTCCCGCCGGAGGAGAAGACGATCCACTTTCGCTTCCCCCAGCCGCAGCCCTCCGGACGGGTTGTGGTGGAATTGGACTCAGTGGCCAAGAGCTACGGTGACACGCATGTCTTTGACAATGTCTCGCTGCGGATCGAGCGCGGGGACCGCATCGCGCTAATCGGTGCCAACGGGGCGGGGAAATCTACCCTGATCCGCATTCTGGCAGGCATCGAACCCCTCACGGCGGGCACGCGGAAGGAGGGCCATCGAGTCGGGATCGACTACTTTGCGCAGGACCAGTACAAGGAGCTCGATCCCGATGCCGTCCTGCTCAACGACCTCGTGGCCCACGCGCCCCTGATGGGCGAATCGGAAATGCGCGGGCTGCTCGGCTGCTTCCTGTTCAGCGGCGACGACGCCTTCAAGCGGATCGGGGTGCTCTCAGGCGGCGAGCGCAACCGCTACGCCTTGGCGCGCCTACTCTTGCAGCCGAGCAACCTGCTGTTGTTGGACGAGCCGACCAATCACCTGGACATACGCGCGAAGGACGTGTTGCTGCCGGCGCTGCTGGAATTTGAGGGCACCATGATATTCGTCTCGCACGACCGCTATTTCATCGACCGGCTAGCCAACAAGGTAATCCACATCGAGGACGGAGACGTCGAAGTATATCCGGGTGGCTACGAGGAGTTCCTCTGGTCGCGCCAGCGACGCGCCCAAGACGAGCCAGATCAACCGGCGCGAGTCTTGGAGAGCGAGGCGGTGCAGCCGGCGCAAAGCGCTCGGCGGGACGCGAGGAAGCGGCGCATGAACCCTTACCGAGTGGAGAAGATCCGAGTGCGGATCAGCGCGATCGAGGACGAGTTGGAAGGCTTGGAAGAGGCCTGCGACAAGCTGCAGACCGAGCTGGCTACGGCCGGTTCCGACGACATCTTGCGACAGCGCGTCCTCCACGAGCTGGAGGCCAGCCAGCAACAGATGCAGCGCCATGAAGACGAGTGGACCGAGCTTTCCGAGCAACTCGCGGCCGAAGCGGGCTAGGCCCGCTGCCGGATGAGCTAAGATTGTGCCGTGCCTGGCGTGCTGATGCGTGCCGCCGCCGCGGCGGCGCTGCTGGTCTGCGGCCTGTCCGCGGCGAAGCTTCCGGAGTGGTACACGCGCGAGCTCCCCGATGCCGAATTCCAGGCCCGGTTGGTCAGGGACGCCGCGGAGATCGAGCGCGTCGCGGGCGATAGCTTCGACGGAGACGTGATTCTGATCGAGGTGCGCGTGCGGCCGCTGTACGGTTCCAAGATTTCTCTGCGGCGCGACGATTTCCTGATGCGCGCGCGCAACAACAACGAAACGTCCCCGGCACAGACCCCGGACCGCATCGCTGGCAGCGCTGTCCTCGATCTGAGTGCCAAGACGAAGAGTTCCGCCCCGGATCTGTTCGCCGACGATACCGGCCCGATCTGGGGCGGTGCGCCCGGCACGGGGTCGCGGCCCCGGCGCTTGGGCGGCCCGCCGGATCACATCGGCAGCAGCACAGCGTCCCAGGAGCTGATCACGGCCAAGCAGCGGTCTGCGGCAGAGAGTTCCGGGGCCGCGCGCCTGCAGTTGCTCGAGCTGCCACTCGCACTCGAGGACGACCCCGGCGCGGGCTACCTTTATTTCGAGATGTCAGCCAAGACCAAGCGTAAGCACTTGGAATTGAGTTACGATGGAAACTTGGGGGAGTTCCTAATCGAATTCAAGAAGCCTGAGTGAATTCTCGAACTCTCTGACGCGCCGCAACTGTCTGTTCTGTCGGACGAGGCATGGGGTCGGCCGGTTTGGCCGCCCGTTTCCAATCCGTAGCTCGAAGCACTAGTGCTGAAACAGCCACATGGGAGCATGCGTACTTCGTTCCTGAGACCGGTAGCCTGCCTAGCGCGCCGCCGTCGATTTGCCGCCTAAACCTGTCTATGCGCCCAATCGGTCTGACACTGCTCTCCGCATTGCTAGCCCTGTCCCTGGCGGCCCCGTTGGCAGCCCAGGACGAAGCCTCTGCTGAGCTCCCGGATCTGGCGCCCGGGCCCGCCGCTCCGGCGGATGCGCGCGAATCCCGCACAGGCGCGTCTCCGGCGCCGTACCTGCTAGCCCAGGCCGCGCAGCAGGCGCCGTCTCCGTTCGAGGACATCCCTCTGGAGCAGCCCGACGCGCCCTCGCCGTTTCAGGACGTGGAGGAGGCGCAGCAAGAGGAGCGCAGGCCCGACGAGGAGATCGTCGAGGCAGTCGAGTTCCGCGGCACCCGCCGCATTCCGCGCGACAACTTGGCCGCTCGGATCTTCACCAAGCGCGGCGACCTGTTCGATTCGCAGACCTTGCGGCGCGACTTCATGGTGCTGTGGAACACCGGCTACTTCGACGACCTGCGGCTGGAGATCGATGACGGCGAGCAGGGCAAGATCGTGCGCTTCGTCGTCACCGAGCGGCGCGTGGTCCGCACGATTCGCTATGAAGGCAACAAGTCGGCCACCCTGTCCGACATCCTTGAGCGCTTCAAGGAGCGCAATGTCGGCCTGACGGTCGAGTCTCGATACGATCCCACGACGGTCAACCGCGCCACCTTCGTGCTGCGCGAGCTGCTCGGCGAGCGCGGCCGTCAGTATGCCGAGATCAACCCGGAGGTGCGCCAGATCCCGCCCGCCTCGGTGGAAATCGTCTTCAACATCGACGAAGGCCCGAAGGTCAAGGTCGGTGACGTGCGCTTCGACGGCCTCGAGGTGATGAGCCCCAAGAACGCCCGGCGCGCGATGAAGAACACCAAGCCGCTCGGCATCCCGCGCAGCTTCGTGCTGGAGAACCTTTTCAAGCGCACGTTTGACATCCGCAAGCTGGAAGAGGACAAGGAGCGCCTGCGGAACGCTTACCAGAAGCGCGGCTACTTCAAGGCGAGTGTCCTCAAGCACGACCTCGACATCCAAGACGCGCCGGCGCGCGGGACGTTCCTGTTGCCGTGGTCCATGATCTTCAGCAAGCCCAAGAAGGTTGCCGATATCGACCTGCTGGTGGAAGAAGGCCCGCGCTACGCGCGCGGCAAGCTCAGCTTCACCGACGTGGAACTGTTTCGCGTGCCGGACCAGGTGCTTGGGCCGGTCTTCGCGATGCAGGAAGGAGCCATGTTCGACATCGAGAAGCTGCGCAAGGGCATGGAGAACCTCAAGAAGCTCTACGGCGAGTTCGGCTACATCGACTTCGTGGCCGAGCCGAGCTTCGAGTTCCGCGAGGACGAGGATCCGCCGCTGATCGATCTCAACTTGGCCGTGGACGAAGGCAAGCAGTTCTTCGTGCGCCGCATTGAGTTCGAGGGCAACAACACCACCCGCGACAAGGTCATCCGCCGCGAGTTGCTCATCGACGAGGGCGACATGTTCAACACGCGCCTGTGGGACGTGAGCATGCTGCGACTGAACCAACTCGGCTACTTCGACCCGATCAAGACCGAGGGGCCCGAGCTCGACACGGTCGTCGCGCGCAACACCCGCGACGGATCGGTCGATTTGACGCTCAAGGTCAAGGAGCGGGGCCGCAACATGATCAACCTCAACGGCGGCGTGTCGGGTTTTGCGGGCAGCTTCATCGGTTTCGGCTACTCGACCAACAACTTCCTCGGCTTGGGCGAGACGCTCTCGTTCGACGCGCAGCTGGGCAGCCGCGAGCGTGTCCTGCAGTTTGGCTACACCGAGCCTTACCTCTTCGACAAGCCGATCCAGGCGGGATTCACCGTCTTTTCGAGCCGCTTCAGCTTCAACCAGGCCCGCGAGGCCTCCATCTTCGCCGGCGCCAACCTGATCCCGCTGTTCGACCAGCTCGGCAAGGAGAACATTCTCGACTACCGGCAGAATTCGTCCGGATTTACCACCTTCCTCAGCTATCCGCTGCGCCGCAGCTTCGCCCGGCTCAGCCTGACGTACAGTTTCCGCCGGTCGAACGTGGTGACCTTTTCGCAGTCGGCCTCGAACCTGTTCACCTACCTCAATTTCGAGGGCGTGTCCGGCCCCAACTCGCTCGAGGGCATCACTACCAGCCAGATCACGCCGGGCTATTTCTACAACACCGTCGATCACCCGATCACGCCGTCCAAGGGCAAGAGTCTGTACGCCAGCTTCGCGATCGCGGGCTTCGGCGGCAACGCCCGGTTCGTCCAGCCGACCGTGGAAGCGAAGTACTTCCGGCCGCACGGCGGCCGCCGCACCATCGCGATGCGCGGGCTGATTTCCTTCCTCAGCGGCTACGGCGGGCGCGTCCCGCCGCCGTTCAACCGCTCGTTCATGGGGGGCGAGAACGACGTGCGCGGCTTCCAGATCTGGTCGATCAGCCCGATGGTCTGGATTCCGGACTTCACCGCCGTGCCGGTGTACAACGACAATGGCGTGGAGCGGACGCAGGTGCAGATCGTCAACGGCGTGGAGGAGCGCGTCCCGCTGAGCACCGAAGTGCCGGTCTACCGCTTGAACTTCCCCGGCGGCGACACGCGCTTCGTCTACAACTTCGAGTACCGCATCAAGCTGTTCGGCCCGGTCGTGCTGGCCCCGTTCTGGGACCTCGGCTTCAACAAGATCCTGCGCAAGAACCAGGTTCGGCTCAACTCCGGGCGCGCCCTGGAGCTGAACAAGAAGTTCCCCCAGGCCGGATTCCAAGAGCAGATCGGGATCATCGGCCCGACCCAGAAGATGCGCAGCTCGACCGGCATCGAATTGCAGGTCATGATGCCCGTGGTAAATGCCCCCTTCCGCTTCTATTGGGCCTACAACCCGATGCGGGTGCAGGAGTATCTCAAGCCTCCGATCGTCGCGGACCGTTCGCTGTTCCCGAACTACCAGTCGTTCATCGAGGCGGTGCGGCCGGTCGGGACGTGGTTGCCGTTCTTCGAGCGGCGCTCGATGTTCCGATTCACAATCAGCCGAACCTTCTGAGCCGGGCGGCCGGCGCGCCCGCGTCGGCCGAGCCGCTGAAGCGCCGATTCGTGCTACGCTGGAGATGAGCCCAGCGAAACCGGAACTGTCATGGGAGACACAGCAAAGATGCTAGAGACGTGGCGGAAGTCCCCGAGCGGCCTGCGGGCCGCCGTGTGCCTGATCGGCGGTCTGGCCGTGCTTGCCGGCACGGCCGCTGCGCAGACGTCGATGGCGCTGTTGAACGTGCAGGAGGCCATCCAGAGAACTGCCGAGGGCCAGCAGCTCATCAAGCAGCTCGAGACCAAGTACGAGCCCACGCGCCTGCGGCTTGAGTCGAAGAACGCCGACTTGGCCAAGAAGCGCGACCAGTTGCAGAAGGGCGCCAACACCATGAGCGACGAGGCCCGCCGCACGCTGGCAAGGGAGATCCAGAAGGCTGAAACCGATCTCCAGCGCGAGGCCGAGGATGCCCGCGGCGAGTTTGGCCGCGAGCAGAACGAGCTGTTCAACTCAGTCGGCCAGAAGATGATGGCGGTCATCGACAAGTACTCGAAGGAAAACGGCTACCAGATCGTGATGGACATCTCGAATCCGCAGAGCCCGATTCTGTACGCCGTCAACGAGGTCAACATCACGGCCGCGATCATCACCGCGTACGATGCGGCGCATCCGGTCAGCGGCGCGGCACCCGCTGAGTAACGAAGCGTCCAGACCGCGCGGCAAGTTGGAAGAAGGCACGACGCACCGCCTTGGCGGCGTGCGTCACACCCGAGAATCATGCGAGACCAAACTGTTCGTCGGCCGGCGAGGTACGGCAAGGGCCCCCGTTCCAGGGCGGGTTCCAACGGTCGCGGCCAGAACGGGGCGCGCGGGCGCTCCGATGGCGGCCGCCGCAACGCTAACGGGAATAGGCTGTCCAAGAACGGCGGCAACCGCGGCGAAACGGCCTTGTGCATCAAGTGCGGGCATCCGGCCACCGACGGCAAGCTCTGCGCCTTTCACCGGATGCTGCTGAACACGTTCCGCAAGGAAGTGCCGGAGCAGGATCCCCGCCGCCTCCACTTCTAGCGTCGGCGCGCCAGGGCGAGGCCCGGGCTTCGCGCCACGCCTCCCGGCTCTGGTCAGGCGAGCAGATCGCCAGCCTGCATGCTCTTCCCTTGGCTGCGAGAATGAGGAAACATGCCAGGCCGTAGGGGAATCGAGCGAGTCGCGCTCTGGGTGTGCCTGCCCGCGCTGCTAGCGGTCTCGCTAGCGACTTGGCGCCTGTGGCTCCACATGGCAACGCTCGACGACTCCTTGATGCAATCGAAGCAAGTCGAGCTGGAACTGCTGGCCGACGTGCGCAACGCCGTGGGGCGGGAGCAGCTGGCGGGCCGCGCGCTCGACCGAGCGCTGCAAGACTTGGAGAGCGCTCTGTCGGAAACCCGAAGGGTGCGCGCGCAGGCCGACGAGGCACAGCAGGATTCCGAACGCAACGCCCGGATCGCCGAGCGTCTCAGGCAGCAGCGCATGCACGAGCTTGACCGCATGAGGGAGGCGTTGAGCCGCATCGCCGAGACCGACCGGACGCCAATGGGCATGGTCGTGCAACTTAGTGAGGACTCGTTCCTGTTCGATTTCGACAGCGTCGAGCTGCAGCCCAGAAACCGCGAGATTCTCAGTCGCATCGCCGGCGTGCTGCTGGCCTCGTACGGCTATAAGATCTACATCTACGGCCACACCGACGACCAAGGGGATGCCGCCTACAACCAAGCCTTGTCGGAGCGCCGCGCTGACTCGGTGCGGTCGTACTTGGTCGAGGCGGGCGTGCCACGGGAGATTCTGGAATCGAAGGGCTTCGGCAAGGCGAGCCCGCGTGTGCGGGGAACGTCCAAGCAGGCGCGACAAAAGAACCGTCGGGTCGAGATCGGCATCGTCGACACGGTGGTGGAATACACCGGCGAAGTGAGGGACTGAGCGAGCATGGCCGTCCGAGCAGCCCCCGCACCGGAGCACGATCCAAGCAGCTTCGAGATCGCTGCGGAGATCCGCTATGGCGATGCTCTGGCAGCTGCCCTGTCGCAATGCTGGCGCCGGGCCCCGACGGCACTGGCGGTCTATCTGGCCGGGCTTGTTGCGTTGATCGTGGCCGGATGGTTCTCCGGGGGCGAACTCGCGTGGCTGGCCGTTGTCGGGGCGGCGCCGGGGGTTGCAGCCATCGCGTTCGTCGCCGCGACAGCGCGGCTGGACTTCAAGCGCACTGGCGGCAGGCCGCTGCGCATGCGCTACCACGTCTGCGGCAGCGGGGTCGAAATCCGTGCTGCGCGGCGGAGTGACTGGATCGCATGGGATGACCTGTGGGGAGCGAGCGAGACACGGCGGAGCTTCCTGCTCTCGCCTTCGCCGGGCGAGCAGTACGTGATTCCCAAGCGCTGCTGTGACGCAGGCCGTGCCGCGGCATTGCGGGAGCTACTAGGTCGCGCCCTTGCCACCCGCGCAGGCCGGCGCTCAAGCGATTTCCAAGCCTGAAACGCGCCTGCGCAGGACGTCCAACGCAGTCTGGACCGCGAGCGTTCGAACGCGCGCGCGGCCGCGACCGAACAGACGCCTGGCAGAGCGGGCCCCGTTGGCGTCGGCAACCGCGAAATACACCGTGCCGACGGGATCCGCTTCGGTCCCGCCGCCCGGCCCGGCGTAGCCGGTGACCGACAAGCCTATCGCGGGCTCGCCCAGCGTGCTTGCCGCGCGCTCCCGCGCCGCCGCCGCCATTGCCACCGCCACCGGTTGGCTGACCGCCCCGTGGGAGCGCAGGAGGGACTCGTCGACTCCGAGCCATCCGCTCTTGGAGGAGTCGCAATAGCTGACGACGCTTCCCGCGAAAAAGTCGGAACTGCCCGCCATGGCGGTGAGGGCGCCCGCGAGCAGCCCCCCCGTGCAGCTCTCCGCGACCACGAGCTTCGCACCGCCCCGTGTCAGAAGCTCCGCCACCGTCTCCGCTAGCGGCCTACCGTCCTCGGAATAGATCGCGTCGCCGAGTTCGCTGCGGAGTGCCTCTCCCAGACCCTGCACTGCAGCTTGGGCCTCGGCGTCGCTGTTCCCGCGACCGCGCAGGTGTACTTGGACATCGCCCGGAGACGACAGGATGGTCGTGGCGATCTCCGTGCACGGCGCATAGATCGGTGCTATGCGCTGCTCGAGATCGGACTCGCCGATACCGGCCACCCGCAGCACCAACGTGAAGAAGCGCTGTGAAGGGGCGTGGGATGCCAGCAGCGGCAGGCAGACCTCGGCAAACATCGGCTCGAGTTCCCGGGGAGGGCCCGGCAGCAGGATCAGGATGCCATCGTCGTCCTCAAGCCATTGCCCGGGGGCCGTGCCGCGCGGGTTGTCGAGTTTCAGCGCGCCGTCCAGCACATACGCCTGGCGCCTGTTCACCTCTGCCATGGGACGCTTGAAGCGGCGGAAACGCTCCCTAATCTGGTCGACGACGGACTCGTCCAGCACGAGCGCGCGCCCGGTGGCGTCGGACGACGCCTCGCGCGTCAGATCGTCAAGCGTCGGCCCCAGGCCGCCGCTAAGAATCACTAGGTCGGACGTGCGTCGGGCTCGGCGGATTTCTTCTGCCAGCGAGGCGCGTTCGTCGCCGACCACGGCCTTGCGGGCCAGGGCGATTCCAAGCTCGCCCAGCTTGCGCGCAAGATATAGCGAATTTGTGTCGAGCTTGCTCGGCGTGAGCAGTTCGGATCCGACCGCGATCACTTCGGCTTGCATCGGTTTGCACAAGGGCGGCTTGCCAGCACGGAGCGGCCGCAGCGGCTTATCTCAAGGCAGTTCAGGAATGCGGTAAATGCTGCTTCCCGTCGCGATCACCATGCTCTTGTCGGGCGCGAACGCCAAGCCCACGATACCGTGTCCGGACACCACGTGTTCCACGCCGCCGTCGGATTGGTCCGCTTCGGCGTCGGTCACGCGGAAGATCCCGCGGTTGCCTTCAAAGGACGCGCATACGTGCAGACGCCCTTGAGAATCGAATGCGATGCCTTGGGGTCGCCCGAATCCGTGCCACCAAGTCGTGACCGCGCCATCCCCGTTGATGCGCTTGACCACTTCCGAGCTGGAAGTGGACGGAGCCGAGACGTACAGCAGCTGTTCGCGCTCGCAGAACGCCAGGTGAAACGCCGCCACAGAGGGTTCCAGAGTCGCGTAGACGAAGATCTCGCGCTTCGGGTTGATCTTGAAGACCGTCCCGGTGCGGTCGCCCACGTAGACGTTGTCGGAGCCATCGACGGCCAAGCCGGTCGCGACGCCCATTCCCTCGGCGAACACCTCCACCTCCGCGTTGGGCGAGACGGCGTACACTGTCCCGTCGTGCCTGCTGGTGACCAAGAGGGTGCCATCGGCCTTCAGTGCCAGACCGGTAGGGTTGATGATGCCCGTCAGGAAAGCGGTCACCTCGCCCCCAGGCAAGATCTTGAAAATCGATACGGGTACCTTCTTGCCGCGTTGCCCGCTAAAGGTGGTGATGATGTTGCCGGATTGGTCGACGACCGGATTCGCGACGGGATGTACCTCGTTCGCCAGGCTTCTCCCGAGCGAGAATTGCCCGGGGGCGCTGCTGCCTGCCGCGGTGAAGACCTTGATGGCGTCTGACTCCGCCTCCTCCGGCACGTTCACCACAAGTCGGCGGCTGGCGCTAACGACCAGCCTGGCGGACAGGCTCCCGACCTCGACGGAGGGCTGGCTATAGTCGGTCCCAGCGAGCGAAGATCCGCGAATCTCCAGTGTCCCGCCGGGAATCGCGGCCGGTGGCGTCACGCTTTCGATGCGGGGCAGCGAGTTGGCCATTCAAGGGAGGTAGTTGCGCGGGATCAAAAGCCGAGCCAGCGGACTGCCGCAACTCCAATCATAGCGCAGGCTCCCGCGCCGACATCGTCGGCGACTACCCCCTTGCCGCCGGCGAGGGCCTCCAGCCGCCGGATGCCCAGCGGCTTGGCGATGTCAAGCACCCGGAACAGCACCAGTGCCGTAATCCACTGTGGCCATGAGTTGCTCGCCGCTGCTGACAGTGCGATCCACTGCCCGACAACTTCGTCTATGACCACGACCGAGGGGTCGTGCGATCCCAGCCGCGTGGCGGCGAACTCGGATGTCTTGACCGCAACAGGCATCAGCGCCAGGGCGGCGATCCCCAGGGCCCAGGGGGGCACGCCCAGCCGATGCACCACGAGCCACGCCATGGCCCATGCTAGGACCGAGCCGGCGGTGCCGGGGGCGGCGGGCACGTAGCCGCTGTAGAACCACGTGGCAAGTGTCATCGCCAGGCGGTCAGTCATCCCTGCCACGCTCACTGCTGCCGGTATCGGTCGGGAGCTCCCACTGCTCGTCGGCTTCCGTTGCCCGCACCGGAATGGCGTACTCGCCGGTGGCCCAGTTTGCCAGGTCTTGGGTGCGGCAGCGCTCGCTGCAGAACGGAAACTGGCGCGTGCCGGAACCGGTCGGCTTGCGGCAAATCGGGCAGGTTTGGGCGGACGGAGCCATCGGGTCTTGCTGTCGCGCCGTCCTATTGCAGGACCGGCAGCGGATTCGGCCGCGGGTTCGCTGCCGGGTGCGTGATCTGCTCGACCTCTGCGAAGAGGTCGTAGTCGGTCGAGCGCGTGACTCTGGCGATCCCCAGATCACCGGGACGCGGATTCGATGCATCGGGAAATCCTGTGAGGTAGGTCTTGCCATCGATCTCTTCGGCTTGGGTGTGCAGCCGACCCTCCCAGAGCAGGTCGGTTTCTCCGGAGAGGCCGCCGACCAGCACGGGGAACCGCTTGCCCACCAAGGCGCGCTTGGACCGGCGGGAGATCTTGCGCTGCAAGGCCATCAGGCGGCGCTGGCGATTGTAGATGGTGCGCCTGTCGACCTTGCCAGGCAGCGCGAAACTGGCGCTGTGCTCGTCGTCGGAGTAGCGGAAGCAACCCACATGGTCGAATTGTGCCGCTTGCAGGAACTGGCAAAGTGTTTCGAAGTCCTGCTCGGTTTCGCCCGGGAAGCCGACGATGAAGCTGGTGCGGATCGACACACCCGGGATCGTACGCCGAATTCGCTCGATCAACCTGAGGAAGATGTCTCCGCTCGATCCCCGTTTCATGCGACGCAGCACGCTCGCGCTCGCGTGCTGGAGAGGGATGTCTAGGTACGGGCACAGCGGATCGTGGCTGGCTATGGTGTCCAGTAGCCTGTTGCTCACCCGGTTCGGGTAGGCGTAGAGCACGCGGATCCAGCCTGCGCCATCAATGCGGGCCAGCCGGTCCAGCAAGGCTGGGAGACCGTCCCTGATCCCGAGGTCGTCTCCAAATGCCGTCGTGTCCTGACCGATGAGGTTGATCTCGCGCACGCCCTGTCCGAAGAGCCGCTCGGCCTCGAGCACGACGGATTCGAACCGTCGGCTGCGAAAGCCTCCCCGGAACTGGGGGATGATGCAGAACGAGCAGGGGTGGTCGCAGCCCTCGTTGATCTTTATGTAGCTGAAATGCCTCGGCGTGGCGAGGCGGCGCGGGGTCAGGTCGTGGTAGAGATAGCCCCCTGCGGGCGGCGCGGGCGGTGCGGTCGCCCCGCCCTCGCAATGGTGCACGATCGAATCGAGCTCGTTGGTGCCGAGGACGGCGTCGACTTCCGGGATCTGCTGCTGCAATTCATCGCGGTAGCGTTCGACCAGGCATCCGGCCACTACCAAGCGGCGAGCCCGGCCGATGCGCTTGTATTCGGCGGTTTCGAGGATGGAATCGATCGACTCCTGCTTGGCAGGTTCGATGAAGCTGCAGGTGTTGACAACCAGTGCCTCGGCTTGGCTTGGATCCTGTGTCAGCTCGTGCCCGCGGGCCTCGAGCAACCCCATCATGACCTCGCTGTCAACTAGGTTCTTCGGGCAACCCAGGCTAATGAATCCGATCTTCATCTATCCCGGCCTGAGGGGTGCAGATGCCCCGATCCGGCTCCGCTCGCAGTGTGCCGGCCGAGACAGCCTGGCGCAGGTCGGCGGGCCACCCTCGAGTCCATTCTATTATGCGCGCTGGCCTCAAGGCCCGAACCGACCGTTTCGAGCTCTCCAGCCTAGAGCACGGCACCGGGGCAGTCCGCTACGTTTCCACCGCGACTTCCGCCACGGCAGACCCGCCACGTTCCGCAACTCGTCAGCCTCGCGACCGTCAGGTTTCCTGGTCCGAGGCTCCTGCGAGGCACCGTAGATGCCTACGCTACAATGCCAGTTTGATGCGTGTTGCCATCGGGGCCGACCACGCCGGCTTCCACCTCAAGCAGGAGATTGCCAGGCTGCTAACCGCAGACGGGCACGAGGCGTTGGACGTCGGAGCACATGCGCTCGACGGCGATGATGATTATCCTGACTTCGCGATCGCGGTCGGCGAAAGCGTCCGAAACGGAGAAGCTGACCGGGGCATCGTCGTTTGCGGAAGTGGCGTCGGCTCCTCCGTGGCAGCCAACAAACTCAAGGGCGTGCGCGCCAGCGTCTGCCACGACACCTATTCCGCAGGGCAGGGGGTCGAGCACGACGATCTCAACGTGCTTTGCCTGGGAGGGCGGATCGTCGGGATCTCCCTAGCCACGGAGCTGGTGCGGGCGTTTCTGGGAGCGACCTACGACGGCGGCCCGCGTTTCGCGCGGCGCTTGAACAAGGTGCTCGACGCGGAACGCCGCGGATGATGCCAGCGACCTCCGGCATCGCGGACTGGCAGTGAGGTTCTCGTGGAGCAATTGCAGAGCCTGCTCTATTGGATTTCGAGCGCGTTCCTGCTGCCCGCGATGGTCGCGATCGTAGCGCTGTTCGTCTATGCCACGTACCTGGCTGGGGGCGTGCTGGCCGAGAGCTTCGAACGTCGTGCGAACAGAGACGCCCTGAGGCGTCTGTACGAGACCGAGCCGACCTTGGAGCGCTTCTTGTACTTGGACTGGAAACTCGCACTGGGTCGCTTCGCCGACGGCGCCAGGCTGCATCCCGAGCGCCTCGACAAGGTCGTCAGCGATCTGGAGAATGACTTGCGACAAAGGGCCGAGCGGCTCTCGGTGCTCTCGCGCACCGGCCCGATGCTTGGCCTGATCGGCACTCTGATTCCGTTGCAGCCGGCCCTTGCCGGCCTCGCCGCCGGCGACATGCAATCGATGGCCTCCAATCTCCTGATCGGATTCACGACCACGGTGGTCGGCCTGATTGTGGGCGGGGCGGCGTTCGCGCTTGGCGTGCAGGTGCGTCACTGGGGGCGCCAAGATCTCACCGAGATGCACTACCTGATGGAGGTTTGGTTCGGCGAGACGAGCCGGGAGGAAGCGCCAGATGCATAAGAATTCGGGCCGAACGCCGGTTCGCCGCGACTGGATGCGGCGGGCATCCGCCGCTCTGGACCCGGGCGACGACGGGGACCCGCTAGGCGGAGTCGTGAATCTGTTCGACGCCAGCATGGTTCTGGTCGTGGCTCTGATCTTGGCGCTCGCTGGCAGCGCGAGCTTGGCGGAGGTGGCGGCCCGCATGAGCACCAGGGACATTACGATCGTTACCAACCCGGGCCGTCCTGACATGGAGATGATCGTCAAGCGCGGCGAGCGCATCGAACGCCTGCGCGCCAGCGAGGAGCGGGGCGCCGGCCGAGGCCAGCGCCTCGGGGTGGCGTATCGGCTTGAGAGCGGCGAGGTCATCTACGTGCCTGAGGCGGAATGAGCCGGACGGGGTGGTACGCTGAAGTCTCCGGGGTTCGGCTCCTTGACCCGCGTTGCCACAGCCAGTCTCGGCGAGGACATGCTCGCCCTGGAAGACGAATGGGGCGCGCACAACTACCATCCGCTGCCCGTAGTGGTAGCCAGGGCTGAAGGACCGTGGGTCTTCGACGTAGACGGCGCGCGCTACCTGGACTGCTTGAGCGCCTACTCAGCCGTTAACCAAGGTCACTGCCACCCTCGCATCCTGCAGGCACTGAGGGGCCAAGCCGAACGGGTCACCCTCACGTCTAGGGCGTATCGCAACGACCAGCTGCCTCTGTTCTGCAGGGAGTTGGCGGAATTGTGCGGCATGCAGATGGTGTTGCCGATGAACACCGGCGCCGAGGCTGTCGAGACCGCGATCAAGGCCGCTCGCAAGTGGGCTTACGACCGCAAGGGAGTAGAGCCCGGCCGGGCAGAGATCCTGGTCTGCGAGAACAATTTCCACGGCCGCACTACCACGATCGTGGGCTTCTCCTCCGATGCGGACAGCCGACTTGGTTTCGGCCCGTTCACCCCGGGATTCCGATTGATTCCCTTCGGTGACGCCGACGCTCTTGCGGAGGCCATCACCCCTGACACGTGCGCCTTCTTGGTCGAGCCTGTGCAGTGCGAGGCTGGCGTGCTGATCCCGCCTGCGGGCTACATGGCCGAGGCGGCGCGGATCTGCCGCGAGCGCGGCGTGCTGCTGGTCGTCGACGAGATTCAGACGGGCTTGGGCCGTACCGGAGCCCTGTTTGCGTGCCAGCACGAAGGCGTGCAGCCAGATATGTACGTGCTTGGCAAGGCACTGTCCGGGGGCTTCTACCCGGTATCTGCCGTGGTCTCGAGCCGCGATGTGCTGGGAGTCTTCTCTCCCGGCACGCATGGCTCGACGTTTGGCGGCAACCCCTTGGGCTGTGCCGTAGCTCGGGAAGCCTTGCGCGTGCTGGCCGACGAGAACCTCGTGGAGCGCGCCGCTGTGCTGGGCCAGTGGTTCTTGGATCAGTTGCGCACGCTGTCTCACCCTGACATCGTGGAGATTCGAGGCATCGGCTTGATCGCCGGAATCGAGCTGCGAGTGCCCGCGCGGCCATTCTGCGAGCGCCTGCAGATGCTCGGCATGCTGTGCAAGGAGACCCACGACCGGGTGATCCGGATTGCTCCGCCACTGGTGATCGAGCGCGAAGAACTGACTTGGGCGCTGGACCGCCTGCGCGAGGCCTTCGCGCGCTAGCCGATCCCGCCCGTGCCTATGGCAGGTAGTCGTCGAGGTCGATCCGTAGCACGGCCTCGATCTCCGGCGAGTTGATGTTGTCCATGGTGACGACGTGCGTCTTGGTGTCGATCCGCTTCGGCGGCGTCTCACCGCGCAAGGCCGTCAGGACGGTCTGAACAGCGCGCCGCCCGATCTCGAACGGATCTTGGACGACCAACGCGCTGATGACGCCCTCGCGGAAGTCGCCCTCTAGCGTGTCGGTCCAGTCGAAGCCGACCAGTTTCACCTGATCGACCAGTTCTCGGTTCCGCAGTGCGGTGGATGCGCCCACGGTGGCTGGCTCGGCGGAGGTGAACATGCCGTCGAGATCGGGATGTGCAGTGAGCATGTTCTCGGCCGCGGCCAGCGCCAGCGCTCTGTCCGACTGGCAGTACTTGAAGTCGACGATCTCAATGCGCGGATACTTCTTGGCGAGCGCTTCCTCGAAGCCACGTTCCCGTTCCATCGTCGAGGAGGATCCCGGCACATTCTTGATGACGGCGATCTTGCCGGACCGGGCAAGGATCTCGGCCAGCTTGTCGGCTGCCTGGACGCCCGCCTCGTAGTTATTGCTCGACACGAACGAGACGTACTCGTCGGTGTTGATCCCAGAATCGAAGATCGTCACCGGGATGCCCTCTTTTGTGGCGCGCTCAACCACCGATACGAGGGCGGTGGCTTCTGTCGGAGCGAGCACCAAGCCGTCCACGCGGGAGTTGATCATCGCTTCCACGATTTCGATTTGGCGGGAGAACTCCGTTTCGGCGGACGGGCCCTGCCACTCGATTGCGACGCCGGCTTCTTTGGCGGCCTCGTCGGTCCCCGCACGTACCGCGATCCAGAACTCGTGGGCAACGGCCTTCGGCACCACCCCAATGCGGACCATGTCGGAGCGATTGCAATTTATAGTGGCCGCCATGAGCACTGAGGCCAGTAAAGTGAGCAGAAGAGTCTTGCGCATGACGCTGCCTTCTATGTTCGTTGAGACGCCAGCGGGTTGCAACCGTGCAGGTGGAGTTGCCGATCCGAGCGTTCGTGGCGCGCCGGTCAGGCGGCACCGTCGAGCGGGGCCAAAGATTGTAGCTAGCGTCCTAGCAGGCCGCTCCTGTGCGGAGCGCGGTACCCGACATGCTGCGCGTTTGACCAGAGCGGTATTGCATTGAGACAAGGCGAGCCCGAGACGATTTCCCCCACAACTATAGTGAGAGCTAGGGGGCCTCGCATGCCGATTGCAGAGGATGAGAGAGCAATTCTCGAGGTCTTGGATGCTTTGGTCGGTCAGGCTGCGGTCCAGCAAGAGCTGGGCCACGTTGGGTCACGGCTTGAACAGAGGCTCGAAGCGGATCAGTCCTCGCTTCTGGCTTGGGAACCGGTCGACCTCTCGTTGTATGGTGGCCCCGTCCCAGATGGGATTCTGTCCAGCTGGGTCTTCGTGTTGAGGGCGAAGACCAACTCGGGAGCTGAACGACATCCCAACAGCATCCAGCGTGTCATGTCGTTCAGGGGCTCTGCCGACTTGCAAACGCAAGTTGGAGAGCAGCCACGAGAGACCTGGACATCTAACCATCTGGTTAGCCAGCCAACAGCTCCGCTGGAAGACCGCTGGCTTTCAATTCCGTGCGGCGCTTGGCACCAAGGAGTCATGGGTGTTGAAAACTGGGTAGTCGTCTCATTCCACACAGTCTTGGCACAAGACCTTATCGAAGAGCGCCCTGCCAGCAAGAGAGGCGAGACTCTGCAACGCACCTACATCCCAAGAGGAGACAGCTAAACAGAGCTTCGCCTGCGTGGTCAAGGTGTCCGGCGCAGGTCACAGGTGCTTGACGGACCTTCGACTAGGATCTTCGCGCCTGCGCTTAGATTGATAGCGCGCTCGTTTCCGTGCTCGTCGGAAGGGGCGATTGATCCGTCCTCGGCGCCCCGCTCACATAAGCCGTCCACACTCGTTCCACGTGGCCCGCGGCCGGACGATCGATCCCGTGCACTTCAGCGGGCCAGTGCCTGAAGCTCTTCCGCTGCCGATATGACGGCCCGGTCCCTGCGGATCTCGACCTCGTCTCCGGCGGCGACGCCCAGCGTGAGATTCAACGCTTCCTGCTTGAGTCCGGCGCGGATGAAGTCCAGCGTTGATGACCACTCTGCCAGCGACGGACGGATGCGGCGCTGGGAAAGGTAGAACTGGAATTCGTCGAGCAAGGCGTTGTCTGGCTCGAACGATTCGTCGATTTGGCTGCGGCCGGCGATGTGGTCGCGGGCAAATTCCAAGAACGAGTTGCTCCCCAGCAGGATCTGCTCCAGCTGCGAGAGTGGCCGGGGCGGAATCTCGGCGTCGGGAATGATGCCGCCGAGGCGTTCGGCCGGCTCGGCGGCTGCCGAGCAGGGCGAGAGCTGGAACTCCCCGCAGCGGCCCAGCCAGCGTTGGATCGTGCGCTCGGAGGGAGTCTGGTAGAAGGCGGTGGTTAGTGCCAGGGCCGTGGCCCCGCTGAGCTCGAAAACGCTCTGCACCAATCCCTTTCCGAAGCTCTGCTGGCCTAGGATCCGTGCCCGCCCGTGATCTTGCAGCGCGCCAGCCACGAGTTCTGCTGCGCTCGCCGTGCGGCTGTCGATCAGGATCCGCACCGGGAACCGGTACGGGCGCAGGCCCTCGGGCACCAGCAACTCCTCCTTGGGCCCGCCCCGTCCGCTCACCCAAAGAATGCGTTGTCCGGGCGAGAGGAAGAATGCAGCGACCTGCACTGCGACTTCCACGATGCCACCAGGATTTCCGCGCAGGTCCAGCACAAGCCCCCGGAGCTCCGCTCCTCCTAGAGCGGCGATGGCCTGATTGAGTTCGAACGCTGTTTCCGCTTCGAAGTTGAGCACCTTGGCGTAGGCGATCCCCGGCTGGAGCAGGAAGCTGCGCGATACGCTGGGATCCGCCATTTCGGCCGGGACCAGCGTCATGTCCAGCAGGTTGGGGAAGTTGGGCCTTCGAACCAGCAGCTGCGCCCTGTCTTGCCGGGCGCTGCCCAGCACCGCGACCAGCTGTTGGATCGGCAGTTGGGCCAGCGGCTGCCCGTTGAGGACGACGATCTCGTCGCCGGGCGCTATTCCGGCCCGTGCCGACGGACTGTCCGGCAGCGTCTGGAGCACGATGACCCGGCCGGGCAGCAAGTTGACCACGCTTCCAAAGCCCTTTTCGGTCGAGCGTTGCATTTCGCGCAGGCTTTCGAATTGAGACGGGTTCAGGAACGACGAGTGTGGATCGAGCGTCCACAGCATCGCTGGCAGGGCGCCGCCGTAGATCGCCTCTTGCGGATCGAAGTCGCGCGCTAAGCGTTTGTCAAGCAGGCCGAGGACTTCGAGGAAGCGTTTCGCTTCCGACTCGAGGGCTGCCGCCGGGTCTGGCCCGGAAACCGCCTGACCGTATGCGGCGGAGGCCGCCAGAAGCAGCCCGATCCCCATCTTGACGGGCCGCGATCGCACGTCAAGCAAATTATATTTGACACCCGCCCGCCTCAATTGTTAAATAATGTCAAGTTCATGTAAGGAGGGGGGCAACCAAATCGAGCCGTGCTGCGTCCAATCTAACTGAAGGAGGTAAACGCAATGCTACGCAGAAGGCTGCGTGACCGGACGGCGCGCGCACAGGCCAATTTGCGTGCCGAGCAGGATGGCGAGTTAGACGACGGCGTGATCGAGCGGAACGCGCGCGCAAACAGCAACGAGCGCGAAGAGGCCTCTGCGCCCGAGGACAACGTCCGCCTGTACCTGTCCGAGATTGGCATGGTGCCGCTGCTGGACAGCGAGGGCGAAGTGCGCCTCGCCAAGAAGCTGGAGTCTGCCGAGGCCCGCATGCGTGCGGTGCTCTCGCAGAGTTCCTGGCTGTGGCGCGAGTTGCGCGAGTTGCAGCAGCGCCTGCGTCGGAACCCCCAATTGGGCAGGCAGTTGATCGCGGGCGTCGGCGGGGCCGACGCCGACACCGTGGAGACGGGCATGCGCGGCCTCAAGCAGCGCTTGGGCCGGATCATCCGCATGCTGCAGAACCTAGAGCAGAGCAAGGCCGCTTGGGACGAGGCCGGAGCGCTCAACATCGCGGAGAACCGTGCCCTGCGCTGGGCGTATTACAGGGAGCTGGTAGCCCTTTCGCGCGCGATCCGCAGGCTGCCGCTGGATCCGGACGTGTGGCGGTCGTACGCGACCCGCTTCACGCGGGAGGTCGAGCGGCTGGGCGGCCAAGAGACGATTGGAGAAGCCTGGCTTCCGATAGGGGCCTCCGAAGGTCGGCGCCAGCTGGCGCGGCTGCAGCGGGCCCAAGGCCAGGCCGAGGTAACCAAGAACGCCTTGATCGAGGCCAACTTGCGGCTTGTGGTGTCGGTGGCCAAGAAGTTCGTAAACCGGGGCCTGCACCTGCTGGACCTCATCCAAGAGGGCAACATCGGCTTGGCCCGAGCGGTCGAGAAGTTCGACTACCGACGCGGCTTCAAGTTCTCGACCTACGCCACATGGTGGATTCGACAGGCTGTCATGCGGGCGCTGTCCGACCAGTCGCGAACCGTCCGCGTGCCGGTGCACATGAACGAGCAGCTCAACAAGTTCAACCGGGCGCTCCACCTGCTCGAGCGAGAGCATGGGCGGACTCCTTCGAACGAGGAGGTCGCCGAGTATCTCGAAGTGGACATCGACAAGGTGGAGATGCTGCGCCTGATCGGCCTCTCGCCGGTGTCGTTGGAGACCCGTGTTGGCCCTGATGGGGATTCGACCCTGGCAGAGATGCTCGAGGACAAGCACGCGGCTTCGCCCATGCAGGAGCTGGTCGATGGCGACCTTGTGGGCGAGACCGCTGGAATCTTGGAGTCGCTGCCGGAGATGGAACGCAGGGTGCTGCAGCTGCGCTTCGGCATCGGCCACGAGCGCCAGCACACGCTGCAGGAGATCGGCGAGAAGTTCGGCCTCACGCGGGAGCGGATCCGTCAGCTCGAGCTCAAGGCTCTGGCGGACCTGCGCCAGCCCGAGCAGGCGGCAACACTGCGCTACTTGCTGCCGATCTGATCCGCCGGGCGCCCGAGGGATGCAGCGATCCGTCCGCTGCATCCCGTTCGGGCATGGCGGCTCCCGTCGCGGTGCCGCCGGCAGCCGCACGGCGCTGCCGGCGGTTCAGATGTGCCCTGCCGCTGTGGTACTCTCATGGGCGCCCGCGCAACGGGTGGCGCATGTTCAAGATGGGGTATCGTCGCTTGGCTCCGTGGATTGTGCTGCTGCTGTTGGCGGCAGCGCCGTGCCTCTGGGCACTGCAGTTCTGGGGCCGCGGTTACGACGGAGATCCGCGCGCTTACGACTTCGACCCGGACCCTAGGGGCGAGTTCCAGTTCGTGCGCTATGCGTATGGGTCGAATGATGGTTACGGCCGGCGAGGGCGCGGCGGCTGGCGCACGGACTGGCCGGCTGCGGAATACCACCTTACGAATGGCATCAGTCGGCTGACGATGATCGACACCGCCTATGGCGGCAAGTTCTTCGATCCGCTGGACGACGAGCTCTTCGACTACCCGTGGATCTACGCCGTGGAAGTCGGGCGCTGGTACTTGGACGATCGCGAGGCCGAGCGCCTGCGGGAGTACTTGCTGCGCGGAGGCTTCTTGGTGGTGGACGATTTCCACGGCGCGGCCGAGTGGGCCGGCTTCGCCTCCAGCATGCAGCGCGTGTTCCCCGACCGGCCAATCGTCGAGATCCCCGACAACGACCCGCTCTTGCACACGCTGTACGACCTTGACCAGCGCACGCAGATTCCTGGCATCCAATACCTGTGGTCGGGCACTCCTTACGAGAAGAACGGTTACACGCCGCATTGGCGGGGCGTCTATGACGATGACGGGCGACTGATGGTGGCGATCAACTTCAACATGGACATGGGCGACGCTTGGGAGCATGCCGACCTTCCGGAGTATCCCGAGAACATGACCGCGCTTGCCTATCGGTTCGCTGTCAACTACGTCATTTACGCAATGACGCATTAGAGTGGCAGCCGGTGTTCGAATTCTTGTTCAAGTACCCGCTCGCGGCGTACCGGAAGGGCGAATTCCTGTTCGCCACGGGCTGGTCGGTTTGGTTGCTGGCCGCGCTGGCAGCGGTCGCGGCGCTCGGATTGCTGGTGTATGCCCGCCGGGTTCCTAGCCGACTGACCGGCGCGGCACTGTGGGGCGTGTGGGCTCTGCAGGTCGCGACTGCCACGCTTGTGTTGGTGCTCTTGTGGCAGCCGGCGCTGGCGGTGCAGTCGCTCAAGAGCCGCCAGAACGCTGTTGCCGTGCTAGTGGACACCTCGAGCAGCATGTCGCTGGTCGAAGACGGGCTCTCGCGGCTGGCCCGGGCGGCCGGGGCTCTGCAGGAGACGGTGATGCCCGCTCTGGCGGAGAAGTTCCGCGTGCGCTTGTATGGCTTCTCGGCCAAGCCTGAACGGATCGGCTCGCTGCGGCAGGAGGACATCCCGCCGCCCGGCGCGAGCAGCGGCGTGGGAGAGTCCGTCCTCAGCGTCCTGCGTGAATCGACGGCTGTGCCGCTGGGAGCGCTGCTCGTCGTCAGCGACGGCGCGGACAACAGCGGCCGGTTCGACCGCGAGCTAGCTGCCGAGATCCGCAAGTACAACGTGCCCGTGCACGCGGTTGGAGTAGGCCGCGAGCGCATCCTTGGTGACGTCGAACTCTCCGACGTGGCGGTCTCTTCCGAGGCTCTTCCCAGATCCAGGGTCAGCGCACAGCTCACCTTGAGGCACGATGGCGAGGCCGAGCGCGCCACGCGCGTCACGGTTCGCGATGGCTCCAGCGTGCTTGCGAGCCAGCCCGTGACGCTGAGGCCGGGCGAGCCCGTGCGCCGCGAGTGGATCGATTTTGGGGCGGGAGAATCCGGGGTTCGCGATCTGACGTTCACTGTCGAGCCCATTCCGGGAGAGGAGATCTTAGGCAACAACCAGCGCCGCCGCGTGCTCGACGTGCCGCGCCGCCGCCGCCGCATCCTCTACGCCGAGGGCGAGCCGCGCTGGCAGTACAAGTTCATGCGCCGCGCCGTGCAGAAGGATGCCAGTGTCCAACTGGTGACCATGTTGCGGACGTCGACCAACAAGTTCTACCGCCAGGGAGTCGACACGCCAGAAGAACTCGAAGGCGGCTTCCCCGGAGAGGAGGAGGAGCTATTCGCCTACGACGCGCTGATCATAGGCAGCTTCGAAGCGGCCTTCTTCACGCCCAAGCAGCAGGTGGCCATCAGGGAATTTGTCAGTCGGCGCGGGGGCACGCTGTTGATGCTGGCCGGGCCCAACGGCCTCGGGGCCGGAGGCTGGCAGAATTCTGAAATTGTCGATGCCCTGCCAGCCGTGCTTGAACCGGGCGACACCTCGTTTGTCCGGGAGAAGGTCACGGTCGAGATCGCGCGGCAGGGCCGCGACTCACTGATCAGCCGCCTGTCGCCCGATTCCGAAGAGAACGCTCGACTGTGGGCTGAAATGCCGCAGTTGGCGGATTTCCAGCGCATCGGCGCGCTCAAGCCTGCTGCGCTGACGTTGATGTCGTTGCAGTACGGCGTCGATACCCTGCCTCTGCTGGTGCGCCAGAACTACGGGCGCGGGCGCTCCATGATCTTCGCCACGGGAGGGAGCTGGCGCTGGCGCATGGGCCTGCCCAGTGACGACGAGCGCCATGACACCTTCTGGCGCCAGATGTTTCGGGCCCTGGTGGTCGATTCCGCTGATCCCGTCAGGCTTACGACGGACCGTTCCAACTATGCCGACGAGTCCCGCGTACAGCTCCGGACAGAAGTACGGGACAAGCGCTACGAGCCTGCCAACAACGCGCGCGTGAGCGCGACCGTCACGCCTGAGGAGGGTCCGTCGAGGACCTTTGCGCTGCGGCCATCCGCGAGCGAGCAGGGAGTGTACGAGGCCGAAGTCGATGCTGCAGACTTAGGTGTGTACCTCGTGGAAACGGTCGCGCATCTGGGAGACGAGCGGCTGGGCGCGGACACGCTGCACTTCCGGCGAGAGGGCGGTGTGGCAGAGTACTTTCACCCGGAGCGGAACAGCAGCCTTCTGGCCCGCCTGGCCGATCAAACGGGGGGCAGTTACTGGGAACTGGACGAATTGGAGGGCCTGCCCTCTGAGATAGGCTTTTCCGAGGCCGGCATCACGACTCGCGAGGTGCTGGACCTGTGGGACATGCCCGCGTTGTTCCTGCTGCTGATCTTGCTGCGCGCGGCGGAGTGGCTGTTGCGCAAGCGCTGGGGGGTTATATGACGGGGCTCGCCAAGAGGCGGACACTTCTCGTCGCCTGCGCCCTGGCGCTATGGGTCGGCCTGCCCTGCGGAGCGCCGGCAGCGACGCACTTCTTGCTCGTCGAGGGCCTTGGCGGCGAGCGGCGCTACTCCGAGAGCTTCCGCGAGCAGATCAGCGGGATGCTGGCCGCAGTGCGGCGCACCGCCGGCGAGGAGGCTCTAATCACGGTGCTGGCGGGCACGGACGCGACAGCAGGACGAATCGAGTCAGCGTTCGGCGCGCTGGCCGGAAGGGTCAGCCCGGGGGACGCGCTGGCAGTGTTCCTCGTCGGACACGGTTCCCACGATGGCGGCGGCTACAAGTTCAACATCCCTGGGCCGGACGTTACCGGTGCGCAGCTGAAGCTCTGGCTGGACGCCGTGCCGGCGGCGAGGCAACTGGTGGTCAGCACTACCAGCTCCAGCGGAGGCGCCTTAGACACGCTCAAGGGGGCGCGGCGGGTCGTCATCACGGCGACCAAGAACGGTCGCGAAAAGAACGCGACTGTGTTCGGCGAGTACTTCGCCGAGGCATTCGCTGCG
The DNA here is from genome assembly GCA_009838515.1 of Terriglobia bacterium. Lineage (GTDB taxonomy): Bacteria > Acidobacteriota > Terriglobia > Bryobacterales > UBA6623 > VXMF01. Next base: position 48,873 of record VXRL01000031.1, read on the forward strand.
ACCGAGGCGGACACCAACAAGAACGAAAGCATCTCCGCGCTCGAGGCGTTCCAGTACGCCGAGAGCAAGGTCAAAGCCCACTACGCGGATCACCAGCGGCTCGCGACCGAGCACCCGCAATTGCAGGGCGAGCGGGCCGAGAGCTTCATGCTGGCCCGGCTCGGGGAGGCTGCCGCGCTGGCGGAGGATCCGTCCACGCGGGAGCTGTTGGATCGTCGCGAGAGCTTGGAGCTCAAGATCGCCGACCTGACTGCTCGCAAGGACGAGCTCTCCCAATCTGAATTCCTGCAGGAACTGGAAGCGCTGCTGTTGGAAATGGCAGAGATCCAGCGACAGATCGCAGGGGAGCAAGCCGGCTCCGGCGGGGAGCGACAGTAATGCTCCGCGGGTGGCGATGGGTCGCCGCTGGCCTGGTGCTGGCGGCGGGGTCGCCGGCGCTGGGACAGCGCGGGGATGGGCGCGGAGTGCGCCACTCGGCGCTCGTGCCTTGCGATGAGCTGCACGACCGAGGCAAGGCGGTCGAATCGGCCGCTTGCTATCGCGGCGTGTTGCAAGTGGACGATCCCGCCGCGCAGGCGGAAGCCTATTGGATGTTGGGGGATCTCAAGGCTGCCAACGACCGTTTCCGGGAGGCGATCAAGCTCGAGCCGGAGGATCCCGACCTTCGCGTGCGCTGGGGCTACTTGTACATCGATACGCACCAGCAGGTGGAAGCCGGCGATCTATTCCAAGAGGCGCTCGCGCTGGATGAGGACCACATGCCCGCGCAATTGGGGATGGCCACCGTGCTGGCGTCGCGGTTCGAGGGCAAGGCGGTCGAGTTGGCCCAGGAGGCGCTCAAGCGCAAGCCGGAGCAGGCGGAGGGCTATCTGCTGCTGGGCCGCATGGCCTTGGAGGAGGGTGACTTGGCGGCCGCCCGGGAGCGGCTCGAAAAGGGACTCGAGCAGGCGCTGAATCTGGGCCTAGCACCTTTGGAAGCGTACGCCCTGCTTGCTTCCTTGGAAATGTTGGAGGGCGAGCGCGACAACCGCTGGGTCGACAAGGCGCTGGCCTACAACCCCCGCTACGGCCGGGTCTACGCCGAACAAGCCCACTTCTACGTGATCACGCGCCGCTATCGCGAGGCTACCGAGCGCCTGCGCAAGGCAGTTGCCGTGGCGCCCAGCCTGTGGCAGGCCCACGCGGAACTCGGCGTCAACCTCATGCGCGAGGGGCTTGACGAGGAGGGGAGGCGCCACTTGGAGATTGCCTACGAAGGCGACCCGTACAGCGCCAAGACCGTCAATACGCTGCGGCTCTTGGACACCTACGACCAGTTCGACACCATCGAGGACAGAGGTCCGGGCGCCGATGCAGCCGTGCGGGCCGTCTTTCGCCTGGACAAGGACGAGTCGCAGCTTCTGCTGCCATACGTCCGCGAGCTGACCAGTCGCGCTATCGACGAGTTCACGCGCAAGTACGGCTTCGAGCTGAAGAGCCCCGTGAGGGTGGAGTTCTACCCCAACCACGACGATTTCGCCGTGCGGACCATGGCCATGCCCGGAATCGGCCTGCTCGGGGTAACGTTCGGGTACGTTGTCGCCATGGACAGCCCCAGCGGGCGCGAGCCGGGAGGCTTTCACTGGGGCACCACCCTCTGGCACGAGCTCGCGCACGTGTTCACCTTGGAATCGACCGACCACCTGATCCCCCGCTGGTACTCGGAAGGGATTTCGATGTACGAGGAGTGGATGGCCGACGTGCGCTGGGGAGAGCCCGTCGGCCCGGAGTATGTAGAGGCGGTGCGCAAGCGCGAGCTGCTGCCGATCGCGAAGCTGGATCGGGGCTTCATCCGGCCCAAGCATGCGGGCCAGGTCGCCATCTCTTACATGCAGGCGGGATTCGTCTGCAAGTTCATCGCCCAGCGTTGGGGCGAGGGCAAGCTGGTGGAACTCTTGCGCGGTTTCGCGGCCAAGGTGCCGACCGGTGCGAACATCGAGGCGGTGCTGGACCTTTCCCCGGAAGATTTCGACGAGCAGTTCGGTGACTACATGCGCGACGCGCTGGGCCCTGCCCTGGACGGTCTGCCGCGCTGGCGCCGAAACCTCAAGGCCGCGCTGGAACGTGCTCGGGAGGGCGAGTGGGACGAGGCGGTCGAGCCGGCCCAGGCCGCCAAGGCCGCCTATCCCCAGCACGTCGGCAGCGGCAGCGCGTACGTGCTGCTGGCCAATGCCCATGACAAGGCCGGGAACCGCGAGGCGGCCGTGGCCGAGCTCCAGGAGTACGAGAGGCGCGGCGGACGCCAGCCCGAGACGCTCAAGAAGCTCGCTGGCTGGCTCGAAGAGGCCGGGCGCGATGCCGAAGCGGTATACACCTACGACGGCTTGATCTACAACTGGCCGCAGGACGAGGAACTCCACGCGCGGCTCGGCGATCTGCACTTGGAAGCGGGCAGAGCGGACCTCGCGCGCCGCGAGTTCAAGGCGGTCTTGGCGCTGGATCCCTTGGACCGTGCGACCGCCGAATACAACCTCGCTCGCGCATACGTTAAGATAGGCGATCTTTCCAGCGCACGGCTGCACGTGCTCCAGGCGTTGGAGCGCGCGCCCACCTTCGGCCCCGCACTGCGATTGCTCCTACAGGTCAAGCAATAGGAACACAGATGGAAACTACGCTGTCGGTCGCCCAGGACTCCGCCGAAACCGAGGAACTGGTCTCCTCGTTCCACGCTTCCATGGAGCGCATTCGCGAGCAGGTGCGCCGCATCATCGTGGGCCAGGACGACGTGATTGACAACCTGCTCGTCACCTTGCTTGTGGGCGGCCACTGCCTCATCACCGGCATGCCGGGCACGGCCAAGACGCTGCTGGTGAGCACGCTCGCCACCGCGCTGGGCCTGACCTTCAAGCGCATCCAGTTCACGCCCGACCTCATGCCGACTGACATCACGGGCACCGACATCTTGGAAGAGGACTCGGCTACCGGGCGGCGCAGCTGGACGTTCGTCCAGGGGCCTCTGTTCACCAACGTGCTACTGGCGGACGAGGTCAACCGCACCCCGCCGAAGACCCAGGCCGCACTGCTGGAGGCGATGCAGGAGCACTCGGTGACCGTGCGAGGCAACAGCTATGAGCTGCGGCCTCCGTTCTTCGTGCTTGCCACCCAGAACCCCATCGAGCTCGAGGGGACCTACCCTCTGCCCGAGGCTCAGCTCGACCGCTTCCTGTTCAACGTGCTGCTGGACTACCTCTCGCCGGAGCAGGAAGCCGAAGTGGTCGAGCGCAACACGGCCGGAACCCCGCTGCCGAATGTGGATCCCGTCACCACCGCCGACGAGATCTTGCAGTTCCAGTGGCTGGTCCGCCAAGTGGGGGTGTCCGATCCGGTGGCGCAATACGCGGTGTCACTGGTGCGCGCGACTCGGCCGACGGATCCAGAGGCGCCGGACATCGTCAAGAAGTACGTTAACTACGGCGCGAGCGTGCGCGCGACGCAGTTCTTGGTGTTGGCGTCGAAGGCGCGGGCGCTGCTTGACGGGCGCTATCACGTCACGCCGGACGACCTGCGCTCGCTGGCCTTCCCGATTCTGCGCCACAGGGTGCTCACGAACTTCTACGCCGAGTCTGACAAGACCACGGTCGATGACGTGCTGCGTTCGATGATCGAGGCCAAGCCCGCCCCGCCGGGCACGTGATCTGACCATGCCGACGCCGTCGGGTCTTAGCTGGGGCGGCCACGGGAGCGCGTGAGGCGATGGCCGACCAGCAACTCCTCGATCCGGCGATCCTGCAGCGCCTGTCAAACATTGAACTGGTCGCCAAGACGGTGGTCGATGGCTTCTTGCACGGCGGGCACCGCTCGCCGCAGTTCGGCTTCAGCCAGGAGTTCGCCGAGTACCGCGCCTACAACGAGGGCGACGATCCTCGCTATATCGACTGGAACGTACTTTCGAGAACCGATCGGGTGTACGTCAAGCGCTTTCTGGGCGAGACGAACACGCACTTGATGCTACTGCTGGATTGCAGCGCCTCGATGGGCTATTCTTCCGGCGGTCCTACCAAGCTGGACTACGCGCGCTTCCTGGCGGCGGCGCTGGCGTATCTGTGCACGCGCCAGCATGATGCCGTGGGTTTGATCCTGTTCGATGAGCAGGTCCGCGACGTGCGCCCGGCACAGTACCGCCCGCGCCACTTGCAGAGCATCCTGCATGTCCTCGAGCAAGCGCAGCCCGAGACGGGGACCGATCTAGAGCTGCCGTTGCAGGCGCTGACGCGCTTGATGCGCCGCCGGGGACTGGTGGCGATGATCTCGGACTTTTACGCCGACGCAGAAAAGATCGTGGACTCTTTGCGGACCGTTGCCTACCAGGGGAAGGACATCGTCTTCTTCCATGTCCTGGACCCCGCCGAACTTGAGCCCGGCATCGATTCGGCCGCCATGATCGAGGACATGGAGACCGGCGAGGAGATGGAGGTTTCGTCCGACTACGCCAAGCGCGTCTATCCCGGGCTCATGCAGGGGCATGTGGCCGCCCTGCGCGAGAGGATTCTGGGCGAGGGCGCCGACTACGTGCTGTTGAACACAGCCGAACCCCTGGACTTGGCCCTGCGCGAATACCTCCTGTTCCGGCTGAGGAGGCGCTAGCGCGATGGGCCTGCTTTCCCCGTGGTTCTTGGCCGGGGCCCTCGCTGTCGGGCTGCCGCTGTGGCTGCACCTGATGCGCCGCCGGAACCCGGTGAGGCTGCCGTTCAGCTCGCTCATGTTCTTCGAAAAGCGCACCGAGACCACCATCCGGGAACGCCGCTTGCGCTACCTGCTGCTGCTTGCGTGTCGGCTCGCCCTACTCCTGCTGCTTGCGCTGGCGTTCGCCAAGCCCGTCTGGGAGCGGCCTCCGATAGCGATCGCGGGCAGCATCCCGAAGCTGCACTACATCGCGCTGGACACTTCACTCAGCATGCGCTACGGCGACCGCTGGGAACGCGCCGCCGAAGAGGCCGACGCGATCGTGGATTCGCTCGGGCAGGCTGACCAAGCCCAGATTCTGACCAACGGACCGTCGGTGCAGGTGCTGACCGAGCCCACCTCCGATAAGTCCGCGCTACAGCGGGCACTGGCTGGCTTGGAGCCGACAAGTTCGCGCAACGATTTCGGGGATGTGATCGAAGCGGTGCGCAATCTGGCGGGTGACGACGCCGCGCCGTCGGTCCTGCATCTGATCTCCGATTTGCAGAATTCCGCGATGCCGTCCCGGTTTCAAGACCTGGTACTGCCCGAATCCTCCGAGCTGGTGCTCCACGATGTGGCTGCGGGCGATTTCGCGAACTGGGCGATCGACAGCGTGAAGGGATCGACGCGCGTCTACGGACGCGACGCGCCGAAGCTCGAAGCGGCGGTTGTCAGTTTTGCCGAGAGCGAGGCCAACAAGACGGTTTCGCTGTGGATCGACGGTCGCTTGGCCGCCAGCCAGCAGAAGAGCATCGCCGCTAACGGGCGCGAGTCCTTCGTGTTCGAAATCCCAGCGGCGCCGCGGGGCTTCAGCCGGGCCGAGCTCAGACTCGAGCCGGCCGACGAACTTCCGGACGACGATCTCCGGAGGGTGGCGCTGGACAACAGCGAGCCGGAGCCCTTGCTGTTCATTTCGCAGGACAGGCGCCGTCGCGATCTGCTCTACTTCAAGGCCGCCCTCGAGTCCAGCGTCGCCTCGCGCTATACGCTTGAGACGGCGTCTCCCGGCGATGCAAGTCGGCTCGATCCAAGCCGTTACGCTTTGGTCGTGCTGTCCGACGTGCCGCGCCTGGACAGCGGCTTCGAGTCCCGGCTGCAAGCATGGATCGAAGCGGGCGGCGCTGTACTGATTGCGCTCGGCCCGAACTCGGCGCTGGCTCGCCGAGCCCCGGTTAGCGGCCACAGCTTGGAACAGCCCCTGTCCTCGGAACGGGGCGGCGATCCCTTTCAGGTCGCCGGTCCCTCGGATGAGTCGCACTCCGTGGCGAATGCCGCCGAAGGACTGCGCCCGGTCAAGTTCTTCCTCTATGCAAGAGTGCAGCCGCTTGAGGGCGACGCCGTGCCGATGCGGCTGGGCAACGGGGATCCCCTCTTGGTCGAGCGCGAGATCGGCGGGGGGCGCGTGTTGGTGTTCGCTTCGGCCTTCGACAACATCTGGAACAACTTGCCCGTGACGTCGGTCTATGTGCCGTTCGTGGCCGAAGCAGTGCGCTACCTGACCGGGGCCGAGGCAGCCCGGGGAGAGGCGCTGTTGGGCGAGGTGCTGGAGCTGGGCCGGCGGCGCGGCAGCGGCGCGACCGTCCAGGTGCTTGACCCCGCAGGTGAGCGGGTCTTGACCCTGTCCGATTCGGTGAGCCGCGAAGCAGTGCCTTTGGAATCCATCGGCTACTACGAGATTCGCGGCTCGGACCGCTCCGAGTTGCTAGCGGTCAACGCAGATCCACGCGAGTCGAATCTTCGCGGCGTCGATCAAGACACCTTGGAATTGTGGCAGTCCACCGGCGGCGCGGAGGCCGCGCAGGCTGCCGCGGCTGGCCTGCCGCCGCCCGAAGTGCCCCCCTGGCGCGTGTGGAGGATGGTGCTGGCACTGCTCTTGCTCGCCGTGCTGCTAGAATCTCTGATAGCGGATCGGCATCTGGACACGCTCAGAGGGGATTGATCAATGATTCTCGATCACCAAGAACAGCCCGCTGGAAGCTTGGAGCGGTACTTGGGATCGATCGCGGTCCGGCTGCGTGCGGCCGCAGCTGCCAAGGGCTTGGGTGCCTTGGGGTTGACCGCCCTATGCATGACGGCCGCATGCGTCTTCCTAGCCAACCGGGCGGCATTCTCCGATGCCAGCGTCGTAGGCTCTCGCACCGCCTTGCTGGCGTCGCTGGCAGCGGTCGTTGTGCTGCTGCTGGTCCTGCCGTTGCGCCGACTGGTCAAGGGCAGGGCGTTCGCGCGCGCCGCGGACGAGGCTGAGCGCCGCTCGCCTGAGTTCGGCGGGCGCTTGCGCACCTGGGCGGACGAACGCGACCGCGCTGAGGTGGGCGGGCGAGCGCCCAGCCCGCTGCTCGCGTTGCTCGCCCGCGACACGTCGCTGGCATCGGCGGTGGTGCCGTTGGACTCGGTTGTGAGCCGGGCCTTAGTCGCCCTGTTCGCCGCGACCGGTCTCGTCGCGGTGCTGGCGCTGTTTTGGCTGGGAGTTGCCGGTCCGGGCTATTGGAGCTACGGCACTTCGCGGCTTTGGACCGGGTGGTTCCTTACGCACGAGGATCCGCTCTACGAGCTGCAGGTCGAACCCGGGGACACCTCGATCCGCCAAGGGGGGCGGCTGGAAGTCACTGCCCTGCCGCTCGGCTTCGAGCCGCCGCTGGTCGAGTTGTATGCGAAGTTCGAGAGCAGCGTGGACTGGGAGCGTGCGCCGATGGGGCCTCAGCTGGAAGGCGCGGGCTTCGGGTTCTCCTTCTCCATGGTCCGAGAGCCGCTGCGTTACTACGTCGAGGCGGGACGGCTGCGCAGTCGCGAGTACAGGGTCGACGTCATCGCCATGCCCACGGTGGAGAACATCCGTCTGGAGTTCGAGTACCCGGCTTGGAGCGGCCTCAACCCCAGCGTGCAGGATCCAGGCGGCGACATCATGGCGGTGGCTGGCACCAAGGTCGGGGTGATCCTCACTACGGACAAGGACCTTGCTGACGGCTTGCTGGTGGTCGGCGAGGAAGAATTCCCTTTGCGGAGCAATCGCGCGGAGATCGTAGTGGGGGAGGACTCTTCCTACCACGTGGCAGCCATGCACCGCGGCGAGCGGGTGCGCCTCACCGAGGACTACTTCATCACTGCCGTGCCTGATGAGAAGCCGGAGGTCAAGATCCTCGAGCCGGGCCGCGATTGGCGCGCAACCAGCATCGAAGAGGTCGCCGTGCGGCTCGAAGCGACCGACGATTTCGGCCTGCGCAGCCTGCAGCTGCACTACGCGGTCAATGGCGTGGACCAAGAGGCGGTATCGCTGCCTGCCCGGCGCGGCGCGCTGGAGGCGACCGGCAGCCACACGTTCTTCCTAGAAGACCTCGGCGCGGGAGCGCGAAGCGCACCCGAGGCCGTCGAAGACGGCGGCGAGTCGCTGGCACCGCCGGCCCCCGAGGCGGGTCTCATCCCCGGAGACCTGATCAGCTACTACATCGTTGCCAAGGATGCCAAGAAGCAAGTCCGCAGCGACATGTACTTTATCAACGTGCAGCCTTTCGAGCGACGCTTCTCGCAGTCTCAGCAGGCGGGCGGCCAGGGCCAGCAGGGCCAGCAACAGGACGAGATCTCGCGGCGCCAGAAGGAAATCATCCTAGCGACCTGGAACCTGATCAAGGAGCGCGACGCCGAGGACGGCCGCGAGGAGCGCAAGCTGCGCGAGAGCGCCGAAATGCTCTCGGAACTGCAGGGCACGTTAATGCAGCAGGCCCAGACCTTGGTGCAGCGCACGCGAGCTCGCCAGTTGACCAGGACCGATCCCAAATTCGCGCAGTTCGCCGAATTGCTGGAGCAGGCCGCCGGCTTCATGGAGCCCGCGGCCGAGGCGCTGCAGGCATTCCGGCTCGATGACGCGGTCGGCCCGGAGCAGCAGGCGCTGCAGTTCCTGCTGCGGGCGGAGAACCTCTTCACCGACATCCAGGTGACCATGGGGCGCGGCGGGGGCGGCGGAGGCGGCGCCTCGCGCGATCTGGCCGAGATGTTCGAACTCGAGATGGATCTTGAGAAGAACCAGTACGAGACCGGCAGTGGGTCGTCCGGGCAGCAGGTCGAGCAGGAAATCGACGAGGCGATGAAGAAGCTCGAGGAGCTGGCTCGGCGCCAGGAGCGCTTGGCCGAGCAAGCCCAGGACCGCTCGCGGGCGAGCTTCGAGCAGCGCTGGCAGCAGGAAATGCTGCGGCGCGAAGCCGAGGACCTCAAGCGCGAGCTGGAACAGCTCCAGCGCCGCCAGCAGAGCCAAGGGGGCCAGCAGAGCAGGGCGCGGGGCGGACAGAGCTCCCAGTCGCAAGGGTCGTCGAGCGGCCAGTCCGGCATGCGCCAGCAGTTGGACCGCACGATCCGCCAGCTGGAGCGGGCCGCGCGCGAGATGGAGCGAGGAGGCCAGGGCGGCGACCAGCGCGCCTCGTCAGCGAGGGCCCAGCGGGAGTTGCAGCAGGCCTTGGAAGCGCTCCAGCAGCAACGCCAGCAGCAGAGTCAGTCCGCTGTCAGCGAGATGGCGGAGGAGGCGGCTCGGCTCGCCGAGGAACAGGAGCAGGCGGCAGCCGAGCTGGATCGGTCGCTCAAGGTTGCCTTGGAGGCACTGAAGGCGCAAGGGGGCCGGCAGAACGGCCCGTTGCCGACGGGCATGACCCGCGAGGAAGAGATCGACTTGGCGGATCGCAAGCGCAGCATGCGCGACCGCCTGTCTGAGATCGAGAAGGGAATCCAGACGCACTCGCGCATGCTGCGCGAGCGCAATGACGAGGCCTCCAAGGCTCTGATGAACTCCTTGATCGAATTGCAGCAGTCGGAAGCGCTGCCCGCCATGCAGTATGCCGAGGACCTGATCCGACGGGGGCTTGCCCCGTACGCGGCGGGCAACGAGGAAGCGATTTCCCGGGCCATCCGCCGGCTGCGCGACAACCTGCGCGAAGCGGGCGAGCTGGCGCAGAGGGAGGGCAGCGGAGCAGAGCGCGGACTGGAGAGGCTGCTCTCCAGCGTGGAGCAAATGCGCCGCGACTTGGAACGCGCGATGGGTCCCGGGCAAGACCGCGAGGGGAACCGCTCGGGCCAGGCGCCAGGGCAGCAGCCCGGAGGGAGCCAGCCTGGCCAGCAGTCCGGGCAGGGCGCTGGCGGCACCGGCGATCCAAGCCGGCCTGGTGGCGGGACGGGGGTTGGCGCAGCGGGCGGCGAATGGCGGGGCGGCTGGGGAGGCACCGAGTCCCTCGGCGATGGCCGACCACGCGGGCCCTTCGGCGCGCGGCCGCTCGAGCCGGCTGAGCGCGATCGCATGGAGCGCGCCTTGGAGGCAGGTATCGCCGACATTCCCGGGCTGGCCCAGCAACTCCGGATGACGCGGGAGTTCGACCCACGCCAGATCGCGGAGCTGAGAAACTTCGCCCGCGAGCTGGGCGACGGCCGCTTTCTCGGCAACCCGGAGCTGTTAGAGCAGGAATACCGCAACGTGCTTGCGATGCTTGAGCAGATCGAGGTCAAACTGCGGCGCCAAGTCGAGCTGGACGACAAGGAAGAGGTGCGCGCTATCGTTTCCGAGCCGGTACCGGAGTCGTACCGCGAGGCGGTCGCGGAATACTACCGCAGGCTCGGCGGATCGAAGTAGCGAAACCCGGGGATGTGGACTAGCACGAACAATCCGGATCAGACCGGAGCATACTCCCCGCATCGCGGCATCGCCCCGGAGATCCGGGGCCGGATCATCCGCTCGGAGGTCGAGGGGGGCGTGCGCTTGCGGGCCTTGGAAGAGGGAGACCGGGTTGTGGTGAAGACGGCCAACCGGATCTACCGCATCGAAATCCGGGGCGGCCGGACGTGGATTTCGGGCCATCCGCGCTTCTGCCCGCAACCGGTGGCGGTCTTGGTGCGAGGCTCGACTTGGGGCGGGGCGATGCTCAAGCCCGACTATCTCGGCTTGGGCATGCACATGGAGTTCCACCATCCCGACCACGCCACGGTAGTGACTTCCAAGATCGAATCGGTCTCGGTGGGCTGAGACGCTGCGACGCTACCCGAGCAGGGCGCCGACATGGCTCTCCACGCTGGAGGCTAGGCCGGCGAGGCTGTAGCCGCCCTCCAGCGCGGACACAAGCCGCCCGTCGGCATGCCTGTCCGCCAAGTCCTGCAGCAGGTTCGTCAGCTCGGCAAAATCGCCGTCAGCGAGCCGGAACTGGCCGAGCGGGTCTCCCAGGCGCGAGTCGAACCCTGCCGAGATCATCACGAGCTCGGGAGCGAACGCCTCTGCCGCAGGCAGCAGCCTGTCGCGGAACGCGCCGAAGATCTCTTTGCGGCCGGTGTGCGCCGGGAACGGGCAATTGATGGTCGTGTCCGCCCCCGCACCCTCGCCGGTTTCGTCGCGCATGCCGGTGCCGGGATACCACGGTGACTGGTGCGTGCTGAAGAAGAGAACAGAGGGATCGTCGTAGAAGATGTCCTGAGTGCCGTTGCCGTGATGCACGTCCCAGTCCACGATCAAGACACGCTGCAAGCCGTGGCCCTTGATCGCATGGCGCGCCCCGATCGCGACATTGTTGAAGACGCAGAATCCCATGCCCTGTTGCGGGCGTGCATGGTGGCCGGGCGGCCGCAGCGCGCAAAAGGCCTGCTTGACGGGCCCCGTCAGGACCGAGTCCACGGCCGAGCAGACCGCGCCGACTGCCATTCGCGCCGCTGACAGGGAACCCTTGCCTACATGCGTGTCTCCCGTGGAGAGCATCCGGTTGCCCGCGCCGATCTCGCGTTCGACCAGTTCGATATAGTCGGCCCGGTGGCACAGGCGCAGCGTGTCGAATCCAGCCTCTTCGCAGTCTCGAGACTGCATGCGCCCGGAAAGCCCGCTTGAGCCGAGCGCGCGCAGCACGGCCTCGAAGCGCTCGACACGTTCGGGGTGCCCGTGTGGAGTGCGGTGGTCGCGGGACGATTCGGGAGCTATGAGCAGCGTGGGTGGCATGGGGGACGTTCCGACAACGCGTCAGGGGTGCTGGGTGTCCTTTTAGTGTCGCGCACGGCCCGACTGTCCGGAAATCAGACGCGCAGCTAGCGGACGCCGCCCGCGATTGCCATAATCGGATAGCCGTGTCGCTGCAGTTTCTCGGCAAGAACCGGCTCGCGCTGGTCATCCTGCTCTGCATCGCAATGCTCGTCCTGCTGGGCGCGCTACAGTTCGCCTGGACGGGGCAGCTCAGCGAGGCGCAGGCGGCGATGATGCAGAACGCCCTGGCCAACTCCGTGCGCCAGTTCGAGCAAGAAGTGGAGCGCGAGCTGATGTTCCTCCTGGCGCTGATGCGGCCCGAGGGGCGAGGCGGGCAGCAGCTGGACTGGAACAGGTGCGCCGAAGGATACTCGCTGTGGGCCGAAACCAGCGCTCATGCGGGCTTGCTGTCTCGGATCTTGGTGTACCAGGTAGGCCGCGATGGCGAGGCTAGGCTGCAGGAATTGCCCTTGGGGGAGGCCGAGCCGGTGGAGGCGGAGTGGGAACTCCAACTTGAGCCGGTCGAGCGTGCCTTGGCCCGAGCGGCCGGCCGGCCCGGCCGCGGTCGCGGACCCTTCACATGGACGCTGTTTCCAGAGGGCGAGGCTGTGGTGCGACCGATCGCGGCCCTCGATCGACTCAGGCGAGGGCCGGCACGCGGGCCCCGCAGCGGCGGGTCTGCGTTCATCGTCGTCGTGCTGGATTGGAGCTATGTCGCTCAACAGATGCTGCCCGAATTGGTTGACCGGCTGTTCTCCGGCGCTGACGGCGAGCGCTTGTATGAAGTGGCCATCGCTGTGCGCGATGGCGAGAATGGCGAGCGCTTCTTGTACCGGTCAGACCCGTCCATCGACGCCGCCTGGCTGGCCGGCGCGGACATGCGGCGGCGTCCAAGGCTGTTCCGGTCCCCGCCGGAGCGCCCCGGGCCGCCGCTAGCGGGGCCTGCAGGCGGGCCGGACCCAATTCGCCGGCTCGCGCTGGAAGCGGGCCGCGACGAGCGAGCGGGCGCGGCGGTCGGCCAGGGCCAGCAGGGCGGATTGCGTTCGCTGCAGGGCGGGCGGGGCCGGATCGCGATCGCTGGTGCCGGCACTGGGCTGACCGTGGAACTCGCAGCCGCCCACGTTTCGGGCTCTCTCGCAGGAGCGGTGGCAAGACAGCGGGCGCGCAACCTCGGCGCGGGCTTGGGAGTGCTGCTATTGCTGGCGGGGGCCATGGCCTTGGTGGTGGTCTCCGCGCGTCGGGCTGCGCGGCTGGCCGCGATGCAGATGGAGTTCATCGCCGGCGTTTCGCACGAGCTGCGGACGCCGCTTTCGGTAATCTGCTCGGTCGGGGAGAACCTCGCCGACGGTGTCGTCTCGTCTGCGGAAGGGGCCAAGCGATACGGGCAGCTGATCTTCAGCCAGGGTCGGCGCTTGGGCGAGATGGTCGAGCAGACCTTGCAGTTTGCCTCGCTGGAGTCCGGCAAGCGGCAGTTCAAGCTGGCTCGGATCGACCCGGAAATGGCCGTGCAACGCGCCGTCGATCAAGCTCGTCCAATGATCGAGCAGGCGGGGTTTGCGCTGGAGCGCGGCACCGCCCCTAGCTTGCCACGGGTTCGTGCCGACGAGAACGCCTTGCAGCAGATACTCGCCAACTTGATCAGCAACGCCGTCAAGTATGGCGATCCGGGCCGCTGGATCCGCGTCGAAGCGGATACGGGCCGAAGCGATGGCGACCCCGAGGTGCGGATCCGGATCTGCGACCGCGGCAGGGGGATCCCGAAAGAGGAGGAAGGGCGGGTGTTCGACGCCTTCTATCGCGGGGCGGCTGCGGGGGAAGGGAACATCCAGGGTTCTGGATTGGGCCTCAAGCTGGCGCGTGACCTGGCGCAAGGCATGGGCGGCAAGCTCTCGATGCAGAGCGAGCCCGGCGAGGGCAGCGTGTTCACGCTGCACTTGCCGGCGCTGGTCGACGCGGAGGCGTAGCAGAACTGGCGATGTCGCGCATCTTGGTTGTCGAGGACGAGGTCGGCATCCGCATGACCATCGAGGATCGGCTCAAGGCCGAAGGCTACGAGGTCGAGGTGGCCAAGGATGGCGTGAGCGGTTATGAGCGCGTCCGCGCCGGCGGAATCGACTTAGTCGTACTGGACCTGATGCTGCCCAAGAAGCCGGGCCTTGACATCTGTCGCGACCTCCGCGGGGCGGGCATCGTCACGCCCGTGCTGATGCTCACGGCCAAGGGGCAGGTGATGGATCGGGTCAAGGGCTTGCGTACCGGCGCCGACGACTACTTGGTGAAGCCGTTCCAGATGCTCGAGTTGGTGGCGCGGATCGAGGCCTTGCTGCGGCGCGATCGCATCAAGGGCGGAGCCAGCGAGGCCAAGTTGTACTCGTTCGGGGACGTGAGCGTCGATTCCAAGCAAGCGGCGGTGTTTCGTGGAGACAACAAGTTGCAACTCTCGGCGAAGGAATACCAACTGCTGTTGTATTTCGTCCAGCATCCGCAACAGGCGCTTTCGCGGGACCGATTGCTGCGGGAAGTCTGGAAGTATCAAGCCGAGGTTTCGACCAGGACGGTCGACGTGCATGTCGGCTGGCTGAGGCAGAAAATCGAGGACGATTCGCGTAAGCCGCGATGGATTATCACGCGGCACGGTATCGGATATATTTTTGATCCGAAGGAGCGCAGCTAGGGCCCTCACCCTGCTGATAGACTCAAGGCAGGCATGAACCGTCGTCGCTTCATGAGCGCTGCGGCTGCAGCCGCCGCTGGTCCGGGCATGCAGGCCGCGTCCGGAGACAGGATTCTGCTGCCCACGGACACGCCGGACGAGCTTGGCTTCAGGATCATGTGGTACAACCCCGGCCGGCCGATTGACAAGAGCACGTATCGCCTCGAGGTCGACGGGCTGGTCGAGAAGCCGCAGCGCTTCGACTTGGCCAGGCTCCGCTCCTACCCCAGGGTCGAGCAATCCACGCGCCTGAAGTGCGTGCAGTGTTGGTCTGCCCGCACAACGTGGGGCGGGTTCCGCTTCGACGAACTCGTGGAGGATGTCAAGCCGCTTGCCCGGGCGAAGTCTGTCCGCATCGACTGCGCGGACAAGTGGTACGAGTACATGTCGCTCGAGGAGATGGTGGAGCCCGGCGTGATGATGTGCTTAGAGATGGCCGGCCAGCCGCTGACCGACCAGCACGGCGCGCCATTGCGTCTGCTGGCGCCGTCGAAGTACGGATACAAGTCGGCCAAGCTGGTGACCAAGATCACGTTCGTAGAGAAGGGCGGCGGATCGATGGCATGCGACATCGGGCCGTACTACTCCCCCTCGGGCGAGATCCTGCCCGGCTACGACCATCCGCTGGACTTGGGCCCGAACCTGCGCAAGAAGATCCCAGGCGGGGAGATCGTCGCCTACTGATGCTGCGGCTGGCTAAGCGCGACTTTCTCAAACTCGCCGGACTGGCGATCGCCGAGAAGCTCGTGCCCCCGTGGGCTTGGGCCCGTCCGGCGGAACCGGCCGAATCGGATCGCAAAGTCATCATCGTAACTTTCGGGGGAGGCTGCCGCTATCAGGAGACCTTCGCGCGGGAGGGGCTGCGCAACATACCGAGACTAGTCGGGCTCAAGGACGACGGGCGGTTCTTCCGAAATTGCGCCAACGACGGCGTGCTGTCCCACTACAATTCCACTTCCAGCATCGTCACCGGAAACTGGCAGCGGGTAGATGACTTTGGATTCGGATGGGCCAGAAGCCCCACCATCTTCGAGTACTTCCGCAAGGCCACGGGCGCGCGCCCGACCGATGCCTGGGCGGTTTGCACGAACAAGAGTTTTGCCACGATGGGCGCGACGAAAGTGCGCGGCTACGGCGAAGGCCATGGCGCGAACGTGGTGTTGCCCAAGCAACTGCTGCTTGAAGCCGTCGACGAGGTCATCAAGCGCGACCTCGATCAAGGCGTCGCGGACAGGGAGAACGTGCTGCGCCAGCTGGAGGGCATCCTCAACGCCGGCTACGAGGGAATCGGCTGGACGATCTTCCGCGGCGGCCGGCAGCTGGACCGGCAGGTCAGGCAGACGCTCAAGCGCGGCTTGGTGGAATACATCTACGGCCCCGAAGCGCCCAATTCAGGGGACGAATTGACTTTCTTCGTTGCAAGAGAGGTCATGCGGGAGTTTGCGCCGCGCCTGATGCTGGTGAACTTCTGGGACATGGATGTGGCGCACTGGGGAGCGTATTCGCTCTACTTGCAGGCAATCACCAAGACTGACCGCTTGTGCGGCATGCTCTGGGACGAAGTGCAGGCCAACCCTGCCTATCGCGACAAGACCACGCTCTTGATCCTGCCGGAGCTGGGTCGCGACGGTGACCAAGACACGGCCAACGGCTTCTTGAATCACCGCAGCGGGGATCCGTCGTGCCGGGATGTTTGGATGCTGGCGCTCGGAGCTGGTCTGGACCGTGGCGAGACCGACCGCCGCATCGCGCACGTGGATCTAGCGCCGACCGTGCTGGGGATGCTTGGCGTTGCGCCCGGCGAGATGCAGGGCAGCCCGATCCCCGAAATACTGGTCTGAAGCTTGTCGCCAAGTCTGCGCTGTCCGGCCTCGCCGTATCGCTTCAGCGATGAATTGGACTCTCTCGCCCCAGAGCCTCAACTGGGTTCGGGATCGACTCCGAGGCCATCCGCAACGCGGTTGATGTAGTTGAAGAACGAGACGACCTGGACGGCATCGTGTATAGCTCGGTCGTCCCATCCAGCTGCGCGCAATCCGTCAATGTCGGCGGCGCCCACCGATTCAGGGACACGAGTCAGCTTCTCGCCGAATTCCAGCAGCGCAGAGGTGGAACTGTCGAGCCCAGCAGTCCGCCAGTTATTCCGGACACTATCTGCGACTTCATGATCGACCTCTGCCCGGAGGTCGTGCCAATGCGAGTCCACTCAATAGTGGCACTCGTTCGCCTTGGAAACAGTCACAGCCAGCATTTCCCGCTGGCCTCTGGAAAGAGGCGACGGTCCGTGCATGATATGGGAGTAGAGGTTCATCGATGCGGAAAGCACGCCCGGGTTAGGGCTCATGATCCGCACGATGTTCCAGATCTTGCCCGCCCGTCGCAGGGCTGCTCGATACTGGTCAAGGAGTGCCGCCTCCGCGACTTCCGGGGCGATAGTCTTGATGTAGGCCATTTACGTAGTATCCGCCCGGAATTCATTGAACTGCAATAGCTTGCGGAAATCGATCTAGGGTCCGAATCGCGGAATTACCATGTAACTGAGTGCCCGCGTTCGGACCATGAGCTACCCTGTCTCAATGGATCTTCTACTGGCAGTGTTAACGATCTTGGCGATCATCATCGGCCCAATCGTGGCTCTGCGGCTTCAGGAACGTAGGGACAGGAGCCGAGACAAGCAGAATCGAAAGCTGGTCATATTCAAGGACCTGATGGCCACACGAGCGTCAAGATCAAGTGTCCGTCACGTTGACGCTCTGAACGCGATCGAAATTGAATTCTCCGCTGGCGTGAAGGCAGACAAGAGTGTGCTGGAAGCTTCCCGGCTCTACCTAGATCACTTGATGGACCCTACTTCGGTCGTCGACGAGACATGGCACGAGAAAGCGCATGGCCTATTGATCGATCTTCTATACGCGATGTCCCGAGCACTCGAGTACGATTTCGACAGGGTAGACCTGAAGAAAGTCTACTCGCCGAAAGGGCACTTTGAGGCTGAGGTGGATCAGTATCTCTTACGCAAATACTTTGTTGAAATAATGGAAGGCAAGCGCGATATCCCCGTCGGGACCGCCACGGGGGGAGCACCGCTGAAAGTCAAGTTGGAAGAAGGGGCAGACGCCAGTCCTGCCATGCCTGCACTGGGAGGACTCCTCGGGGATTTACCAAAGCGCTAGGAGCATTGCCCAAATTGGTGCGCGCCTTCCTCTAGTTCAGCCCGATCGCTGCCAGCGCATCCGCGAGAGACTTGCCGGAGTCCACGAGCGCCTTGACTGCTTGTCGAAGCTCCCGCACGTCCGAGCCGTGCAGCCGCTCGAAACTGAGCGCGACCGGCTGCTCGAACTCCAGGGTCATTTCCTCGGCAATGAACGCTCTGAGAGGTGCGACCGCGCTGGATGTGAACCGCCTCCATGACTGTCGTTCGGCCGCCCAGTCGCCTGCCGCCTGCTAGATCCCGGTGGCTAGGTCGAAGGCCCATTGGCAGGCCTTAGAAGCCGGCGCGGAGCCAACGCGGATCCGTCCGAGTTGGATGTGCTCTTTACAGGTCGCTGGAGTAAATTCGATAGGTCCCACTGCTCCAGATTGCTGAGCACGTCTCGTCCCTCCCACGCTCTCGATGTGGCCGAGCGCGATCTCGAACAGAGGCCTGGCTATTGCCGGGTGCCACTGTAATGTTCGAGCCACTGCACGGAATTGCGATGCAATTCCACTCCAGGCACGTCATTCTCAAGTGCCGGTCCGGGTGTGCTGCGACCATCTTTGACGGTCTTGTCCAATAGCGCTGCCAGCCTAGCGGCGACTTCAGGACGGTCGCTGGCCAGGTTCTTGGTCTCGCGCACGTCGGTATCGAGATCGAACAACTGTACGAACGGAGCCTTGCGCAGGTCCGCAGCAGCAGGAGTTGACCCGAACGAGCGCATGGCGTCTCCCCACGCCTGTTCGGGGATCGGCAGCGTGCCCCACATGCCCCGCGACCCGCTTCCCGGTGTGAGGGCGAGCTTCCATTGCCGGTGGCGAATCGCGAAAGCCAGCGGAGATTGCATGACCAAGCTCGTTCTTGGACCGGACGAACTCGGCGAAGTGAGAAGCGGCAGGATACTAATCGAGTCAGGGGCTTCGCCGGGCGCGAGTTCGACGCTTGCGATCTCGGCAACAGTCGCCGCCATGTCATTCAGACCGACCAGCCCGTGGCACTTCGAACCCGGTTCGACCCTGCCGGGCCAGCGGACAAGGAAGGGAACCCGCAGCCCGCCCTCGTACAGGGTGAATTTGTATCCCCGATAGATGCCGCTGGGGTAATGGCCGAGGGGCTCGAGCTTTCGGATCAAGTTCGGGGTTGCCTTGCGCACATTGCCGGCGTAAGGCGCAGCGCCGTGGTCGGAGGTGGCGACGACCAGCGTGTTGTCGGCCAGCCCGTGCTTGTCTAGCGCGGCGAGCACGCGCCCGAGCGTCGCGTCGGTCTCTTCGACGAAGTCCCCGTACAGCCCCAGCTTGCTGGTGCCCTCGAATGCGGGACTCGGGCTCGTGGGCGTGTGCGGTGATGTCAGAGCCACGTACAGGAAGAACGGCTTGCCGTTGCGGGCTGGTTCGGCGTTGCGATCCAAGAACGTCTCCGCCTCGGTAGCGAACGTGTCCAAGACTTTGTAGTCCTCGAAGTCTTTGGCAGCCGGTCCCACGCGATTGAACGCGCTCCATCCCTTTTGGGCGGTAACGTCGCCCTGGAAATGACCGTTGCGAACGAAGACGTACGGGTACATGTCGAGCGAGCCCGGGAGGATGAAGGAGTAGTCGAAGCCAAAGTCATTTGGACCGACTTTCAGGGGACGCTCGTAGTCGACGTTGTCCACGCCTTGGTTCCTGCCGTCCTTGGTATGCATCAACGTGCCGAGATGCCATTTGCCCACATAGCCGGTCCGGTAGCCGGCTCGCTTTAGCGTCGTTCCGAGCGTGAACGCGCCAGCGGGGAGCTGGGGATTGAGAAATCCCCACGGGCCGCTCTGGGACGGCTTGGCGAAGCGCCACGCGTAGCGGCCCGTCATGATGGCGATGCGGGACGGCACGCACACGGACGCGACGGAGTGGGCGTCGGTGAACATCATCCCGTCCCGGGCCAGCGAATCGAACGCCGGCGTGCTGGTCTGGCAGCGGTCGCCGCCGTAGCAGGCAACGTCGCCGATGCCCAGATCGTCTGCCATCACGTAGACGATATTGGGATTCTTGGCAGCTGCCTCCGACGATCCGAGGGCGACAAGCGCGCACGAGACGGCAGTGCTGCAGAGGCTGGCGGATCGGAACAGGCTCATGGGGAGGTCGGCAACAGTATCCCACGCTCCCGCCGAGGGCCGACTCTGGGGAACCAATGCAAAGGAGCCAGGCGCAGCCTGTCTCACAGTCCGGCCTGCAGGAACGAGATCACGTCCGCCATCTCCTGCTGGGTTAGAGACTCTTCGAGTCCCTCGGGCATCAAGGACACGTCCGATTCCCGGAAGTCCGCGATGTCGCTCTTGAGCACGGAGACATCCTCAAGCTCGCCACGCAGCGTGAGCGTGGCCGAAGTTTCGGAGACGAGGATCCCGTCAAGGAAGCGACCGTCCGTTGTCTCCAAGAGATTGTTGCGGTAGCGGTCTTCGATGGCATAGCTCGGATCCAAGATGCTGGTCAGCAGGTCTTCCCTGCTGCGGTTGGCAACTCCCGACAGGTCGGGGCCGATGCGCCCCCGCTGTGCTCGCGAAAGGTGGCAGCTGGCGCACTCGCGCTGGAAGACCTCACCGCCTCGCTGTGGATTTCCGCCCAGCTCGAGCACTGTCAAGTGTTCGACGATCACTCGGCCCCGGTCGCGTTCGTCCGGGGGCTCGATTCCCGCCGCGGCCTGCCGGACAGGCTCGCTCGGATGCTGGCCCAGCCGGATGAGCGTGACCGCCGGGATTTCGGAGGGCGGAATGCGGCCCTGCCTGGCCGCTTCAACGAACGCCACGGCGTGCTCGCGCTTACGGATCAGGGCTCCCGCGATCGCGTCGCGCACTGACGGCGGCGAATTCGGCCAAGCGCTGATCAGGGTCCGGGCTGCGTCTGGATCCTCGAACGCGGCGATGGAGCGGGCGGCCTCGATGCGCAGGTCGGATTCCGGGTGTTCGAGCAGGAAGCTGCTCAGGGAGTCTGCGACATCCGCATAGCGGCCCGCCTGCAGGATGCGTGCCGCTGCCAGTCGCTCGCTGAGCGGGCTCTGAGGTGTCTGCGCCAGTTGCTTCGCCTGCCGCACGTGGGACCCGAGGTCGAAATGGCGCGCCACCCGGCTGGCGGCCGCGCGCACGCCTTCAGACGGGTCCTCCAGGAATCGGCTGATGGCCTCGCTGGCGAAGCCACTTCCGCTTGGCCCGCTGATGTGCAGCGAGAGTCCGGCACCCAGCCCGTCAAGGGCGGCGATCTTCCATCGGGCGTGGTTGAGGGGCTCGGCGCCCGCTAGCAGGCGAAGCAGGGCTTCGGTTGCTGCCGGGTTGCCTTGGGCAGCCACCACCTGCGCGGCAGATCGCAAGTAGCGGGCTCTTTCCCGGGTAGGGTCGTGGAAGAATTCAGGCTGGCGGTCGACCAGGGCGGCGAGCACGGATGCAGCCATTCCCGGCGGCGCGCTAAGCGCGGCCGCGTGAAACCAGGGATCGTCCGGGAAGCGGGAAAGTATGCCGGCCAGAGCGGCTGCCGATCCGCTTCGCTGTGGTAGGCCGCCAGCGCTGAGGGCTGCTTGGAAGGCAACCCGAGGGTTCTCGTCCCGCGTGGCCGCGAGCACACTCGCAACGAACTTGTCCGGAAACCTCTCGGCGAGGCGCAGCGCACTCTCTCGGAGCGCCGGATGCGGATCATCTAGAGCGGAAGATAGCGTGTCCGGGTCAATCGCGTCGAGGCCGTCAAGTGTCCACAGCGCAAGCAGCCGCACGGCGGGCTGCGCATGGCTCAATGCTATTGACCGCAAGTCCGGCGCCACTGCGAGATCCTGCCGCTCGACGAGCAGGCGCTGGGCCGTGCGCCTGTGCCAGCCGTTGGGATGCTCCAGTTGCCGCGTGAGTTCGGCGCTGGACAGGGATCCAAGTCGGACCGTGCGAGCGAGCGGGCCGGGACTGTCCGGCACGATTCGATAGATCCGGCCCTTGTCGTCTCCTGCGCGGAAGTCCATCTTCAGCCTTTGCTTGACCGCCTCTGGAATGGAATCGGGAGTTTCCAAGTACTGGCGGTAGTAGTCGAGGACATAGAGGGCGCCATCCGGGGCGTTGGCGAAGTTGACGGGTCGAAACCAATTGTCGGTTGAAGCGATGAACTCCTCTGTGGAGGGCCACCTGCTCGCGACATAGGTGGCCCCGCTTGGCGTGAGCAAGTCGCAATGCACAAGGTTGCCGTTCCCTTCGCCAACGAAGACGCTGCCTCGCAGCTTGCTCGGAAACCGGTCCCCTGTGTATACGGTGGTGCCGGACGCTGCCGTGAAGAAGCCCTCCAGCTGCTCCTCCCGGCCCGGGCGGGTCTCGGCGTACCGCCTGCGGCGGGCTTCGGTGCGCTCGATCCGCCACTGTTGCGGCCGGCTGACGGGGAATACGTTCGCGGCTGGTCGGCCGTGGTCTGAAATGTCCTGTTCGGCGCGCTCGAGGGGCAGCAGGGGGTTGCGTCTCAGGTACCCCGCCGGGATGACTGTGTGGCGCAGGTGGGTCGTGTTCTGCGCGATGAACCAATGGCCCCATTCGTTGTAGTCGTGGCCGAACTGCGCGTCTCCGGTCGATGCTTCGGCCTCTCCGCTCAGGGGGTCGAAGCGGAATTCGCGATCACGCACGCTCACCGCCGGTAGCTCCGGACGCTTCGGGGAGGTCACCTCGCCCGGATAGCCGTAATTGGCGACGTAGAACCAGTTGTCGAGGCCAAGACGCGGATTACTGAGGCGGCCCTCGACATTAACAAGCGCAAACCCCGTGTAGAGAGTCTCGCGGATGTCGGCTCGGTGGTCGCCGTCCGTGTCCTTGAGGTAGAGAATGTCCGGCGCTGCGGTAGCGATCAGCCCTCCCTTCCACGGAGCTATCCCCTCGACGGCCAGCAGATTGTCGGCGAAAACGGTGTACTCGTCCACGATGCCATCGCCGTCAGTGTCTTGGAGATACTTGATGCGGCTGAGCGGAGGAGTCCCTTCCGGAGGGTCTTCGGGGTTGTCGGCTAGTTCGGCAACGTATGCCGCGCCGTTCTCGTCGAACGCTAGCTCGACCGGATCGACTACGTGCGGCTCTGCCGCGAATAGCTCGATGCGAAAGCCCTCGGCTATGCGGAAGGACGTCAAGGCCTGTTGGGGCGAGAGCGGACCTGCATCGCGCTGACCGCAGCTGGCTAGCATCCAGAGCGCTGCAGCTGCGAGCGATGCCCTCATCTTCATTGCCGCTCGCTGGGTACTGCGATCATGTCGACGGCGAGACTCCGGTCCGCCACGGCCGTTCCGCGCACCGACGCCTTCGAGGCGGCTGGAGGGGACTTAGGATCGTAGAATTCCGGGCGAATCTGATTCAGAGCGGCGCTAGTGCTGTCATCGGAGACGTAGTAAGTGGCCTTGGCTAGGTGGTCCAAGTCGCTGCCGGCTTGCCCGAGAATTCCGGCCAAGTCGGCGAACATCGCTCTGATTTGCTGCTCAGCACTTCCGGAGCCGCGGCCGTTCAGGGTTGAGACATAGATGCTGGCCGGCTGAAACACCTGGGCTATGCGCGAAAAGACTGGGGACGCTGTCATGCCGGGGGGCGTCAGGTATGCGATGGGCCGGGCCTGCTCCGGCTCGTCCGCTGGTGCTGCGGCGACGATGGCCTCGATCTCGATCGCCTGCCGGTTCAGCCATTCGATGAAGACTACGGGCGGGGCACGGCCGCCATAGAACTCGACGATTCGACTCTCGACGAGGCTCGCCGCCTCGATCGGGCGCAGGAAGCACCGTAGCTGGACGAGTTGCTCGCGGCTCGCTCCCAGGTGCTTGAGCGTCTCGTCAATCTGGACCAGCACGTCGGTGGCCGCCAGCTCCGGCTCTCCATCGGCAGCCCTGCCCGATACGAAGCTCCGCGGGCCGTTCGGCAGGACGGCCGCGTGCGAGCCTCCCTGTACTCCGGGCAGCGACGGCGAGACCGTCCAAGTGACCTCGACGGGCGCTGCGCCACGGCTTCCGGTGGCAGCCACCCCATCGAGCGCCACCAGTGCGCCCTCAACGGGCAGCTTGCCTTCGACTAGCGTCACCGCTGGCCGGCTGTCGAGACGGAAGCGAGCCTCGATTTCGCTGGCCAGGGCAGAAGTGGCCCGTTCGTCGGCCGTGACGGCGTTGAGGCGGACGAGCTGGTCCAGCGAACTCCCAGCGGATTCCAACGCTCGTGCCAAGTAGTCCAAGGCACGGCGCACCTGCGCGCCCGGGCTCTGGGCGCCATCCACAGAGCCGGACCGGTCGGCAGGCAGCGATTGGCCTGTGTGGACCAATGCCACGCCCTCGATGCGAATCGCTTGCGCCCCGCCCAAGGGGCCCTGGCCGACGCCGTAGCGGGCCAGATGCACGCCCGGCACACGGTCCGCTCCGAGCGCCGCGCAGCTGAGCATAAGTGCCAAGACTGGCCGCGGGCGGAGCAACATCGCCCACTATCGTATGTCCCGGGAGCTTGCGAACCAAGGAGTGCTGATCGGTCCCAAGCGTGGGGCCGGTTCGCTGCTGTGTGGAAGGCAAGCGGGCAGATACGGACTCTAACGTTCCGAACGTGGCGGTAGGTGCCGGCCCGCCCGTGCGTCGCGCCACATCGATTCAGAGTCCAGTGTCGCGCCGGGATCCCCCTGAGCCTGCATCCAGCGCCCCAGTGCAGCGGCCAATCGGTCGCGAACGTCCGCAAGGCCGAGATCGCCGATCAGGTTGCGCATCTGATACGGGTCGGCCGCGACATCATATAGCTGCTCGGCCGGTCGCCGCATGAAGCGGTTGGCGAGCATGACTGCCCTGCGGTTGATCGCGGCTTGCGCCGATGGGCCGCTTGCAGCTAGCCAAGTCTCCCAGAACCAGTTCGTCCGGAACGCGCCCATCATATGTTTCTCAAAGTAGAGCGCTTCGGGCTGGAGATTGCGTATGTAGTGCCAGCGGGCGTCGACGATAGACCGGATCGGGTAGGGCGGTCCCTCGGGCACGTTGTTGTGCATCAGGTACACGTATTCGCGGTGGTCAGCGGCCTGGCCCCGCAATACTGGCAAGAAGCTGCTTCCGTCGAACTGATCGCTGGCCCCAGCTCCGGCAGCGGAGACGAGAGTTGGCAGCACATCGGCGTACTGCACCAGCGCGTCCGTGCGGGCTCCGGCGGCGATTCTCCCCGGCCAGCGCACTACGAGGGCGGTACGAACGCCGGTATTCCAGTTGGTCCACTTGTTGCCGGGAAACGCCGAGCCCTGCTCGGAGGTCAGCAGCACCACGGTTCGATCGGCCTGTCCGCTGGCATCCAGCGCGTGAAGAACCTTGCCAACTTCCCAGTCCCAGACTTCGATCTCGGCGAGATAGGTTGCGAATTGCTCGCGTGTTCGCGGCGTGTCGGCCAGATTGTCTGGCAGTGCCAGCTTGGCGAGGTCGAACTTGTCAGGACGCCCCACCGTCCAAGGCGCATGAGCCTCGTGGAAGGCGGTTGCGAGGAAGAACGGCTGATCTGGATCGCGGCTCATGAATTCCTCAATGCCGCTGGTGTCGAACTCCGGTACTGGAGTAGGCTCGCGCTGATTCGTGATGCCGGCGACGGACTCGAAGCGGAAGGATTCGTCCGGGAGGACATGCTTCTTGCCGGCTAAGCCGACTCGATAGCCGACCCGGCCCAGATGATCCACGACTGAGAGTGTGCCGTCGCGGGCAGCCGAATGGTTCCAGCTCGAACCGTTCCGAAACGGGTACAAGCCGGTGTACAGCTCGGTGCGGCATGGATTGCACATCGCCATCGATAGGTACGCCCGGTTAAACGTCAAGCCTTCGGAGGCAAGCCCGTCGATATTCGGCGTCGAGATATTCGGCCCGCCGTAGAGCGGCAGGTCGTTATAGGTGACATCGTCGGCAATGATCAGCAGGAAGTTCGGACGTTCGTGTTGGCCCAGAGCTAGCGGGGCGAGGAGCAGGGCTGCGACTAGCGGCCAGAATCTGGTGGGCATAGCCTACTGATCGTAGCGGGGTCCGGCCTGCCGTGCGTTACCGGTCCGCCTTGTCTGGAGCATCGTCTCCAGGTGCTACCCTGATTGGCCGAGCCTCCCGATGTCTGAGTTTTCGCGACGCGACCTGTTGAAGTCCTCGGCCCTGATCACGTCGGCGGTCGGGTTGGCTGGATGCGCCACGGATGATCCTTCTCCGGCACGGCCGCCCAACGTCATTGTGTTGGTCACGGACGACCAGCGCTGGGACATGCTCGGCGCGGCCGGAAACCCGATGATCCAGACCCCGCACATGGATCGCTTGTCCACCGAAGGGGTGTTGTTCGAGAACCACTTCGTCACCACGTCCCTGTGCGCTCCCTCGCGGACCTCCATCTTCACCGGCCTCTATGCGAGTTGCCATGGCACGCACGACTTCGCAACCCCGATGTCGGACGATCTGCACGAGCGCAGCTATCCGGGACGCCTGCGCGCAGCTGGCTACCGAACAGGCTTTGTCGGCAAGTATGGTGTCGGCCGAACCTTGCCGGAAGACAAGTTCAGCTATTTTGAGGGATTTTCCGGGCAAGGGCAGTACTTGCACGAGGTGGACGGCAAGTCCCGGCACCTGACCGGGATGATCGGGGACCAAGCGCTTGAGTTCTTGGAGACCTGTGACGGAGAGACGCCGTTCTGCCTGTCGGTGAGCTTCAAAGCGCCGCACGTCCAAGACAGGGTCGCGCCGTTCTTCATCAACGATCCCGAACTTGACGGGCTTTACGAGGATGTCGAGATACCCCCTTTCAAGAAACTCGACCCCCGCTATTTCGAGGGCTTGCCCGACTTCCTCAAGGACGGGTACGAGGGTCGCATCCGTCAGCAGCGCCGCTTCCCGACAGCGGAGAGGTGGCAGGCTGCCATGAGGCGCTACTACCGGCTCATTACCGGTGTCGACATTCAGGTCGGGCGAATTCTGGCCTGGCTTGACGAGAGCGGCTTGGGGGGCAATACCGTGATCGTCTTCACTTCCGACAACGGGTTCTTCCTAGGCGAGCGCGGTTGGGCAGGCAAGTACTTCATCCACGAGGAGTCCATCCGAGCGCCGCTGATCGTTTGGGATCCGCGCAGCCGGAAGAGGATGGGGCGCCGCTGCACGGAGATGACGCTCAATCTCGACATTGCGCCCACGATCTTGGAATTGGCTGGGCTTGAGATCGATCCTTCAACGAACGGAATGAGCGTGGTGCCCCTGCTGGATGGCGCGTCGCCCCCATGGCGCACTGAGTGGCTCTACGAGTTCCTGTGGCAGCGCGAGGGTATTCCGATCCCGCGAACAGAGGGCATCCGCTCGGAGCGCTGGAAGTACAACGTATACCTAGACGGACAGCCCGGATACGAGGAGCTGTACGATCTCGAGGCAGACCCAGAGGAAGAAACGAACCTAGCCAAGTCTGCCGACCACCAGAACGAACTCCAGCGCCTGCGCAGCCGCCGCCAAGCGTGGAAGGAAAGCCTGACGGCTTGGCAGCCCGGCGAGCCTTGGGCGGACCCCGCCTGAGCTGCCATAGGCGCTCGGGCAGTTGCTGCGGCCGCTCGCTTGCGCAGATCTGGCCGAACCCTGCTAGCGCCTGTCCGGAGGATAGCGTCCCGACGGCTTGTCGGGGTCGTATCTCGGATTCTTCGTGGGCATGTTCGCGTCAACGTCGATCAGCCATGCCTCGAGGCGCTCCTGCAGGGACTTCGACCGTTCCGGGAACAAGCCCGCGAGGTTGTAGCGCTCGCCCGGGTCGTTGGCGAGGTTGTACACCTCGATCGAGCTGTCCTCGTACCACTTGATGAGCTTCCAGTCCGCGGCTCTCAACGCAGCGCTCGGCGCGCCGCCCTGGTTGCCGTAGTGCGGGTAGTGCCAGTACAGTGGCGCTCTGTCGAACCGCTCGCCGCGCAGCAACGGGACCAGGCTGGTTCCGTCAACGTGCTGATCGGGACGCTTGCGGAGCCCCGCCAATTCCAGCAGGGTCGGGTAGAAGTCCACGCTTGTCACCGGTGCGTCAATGGCCGAGCCGGGATCGGTTACGCCTGGCGCTCGAATCAGCATGGGTTCGCGGATTCCGCCTTCGTACATCCATCCCTTACCGCCGCGCAACGGCAGGTTCGCCGTAGGCGAGCCTTCGGAGGTGCTCAATCCCCCGTTATCAGACATGAAGACCACGATCGTCTTTGACGCGAGCCCGTTTTCCTCCAGTGCGTCCAACACCATCCCGACGGCCGTGTCCAATGCTTCGACCATGCCGCCGTAGACCGCGTGGTCCTGCACCTGTCGCGCATCTCGGAACCCTTCCTGCATGAAGCGAGGGCCCGCAAAGGAGAATTTCGCTGCCTTGGCCGAGTACTTGTCCTCCAACTTCTGGGTTGTCATGAGCGGCGTGTGCACGGAGTAGAACGACAGGTACGCGAAAAAGGGCGAGTCGCGCTGCTCGGAGATGAACCGCCGGGTCTCCTTGGCCAACCTTAGGGGAAGGTACTCGCGTTCCGGACCGTCACTTAGGTTGGGATTGCCGTACGGAGAGAAGTAGTTGTCGCCGCCCCACGGACCGCCGTGCTCCCAGCCGCCATCGTTCCGGTCAAAGCCTTGGTCCTGGGGCCAAAAGCCCTCCGGTCCCATGTGCCACTTGCCGGCGAAGAACGTGGCGTACCCGCTCTCCCTAAACGCTTCGGCCACGGTGACCTCTTCGAGAGGCATCCGGTCCGAGTAGCTGGACGGCAGCAGCATGGTGTTGCGGTTCCACTGTTCCGGCTGGTTGCCCCCACTCGGGCTGATGTAGTCGGTGACACGTAAGCGAACCGGGTACTTGCCGGTCATGATGCTGGCGCGGGTCGGGGAGCAGACCGGACAGGCCGCATAGGCTTGGGTGAAGCGGGCGCCGGATCGCGCCAGCCCGTCGATGTTGGGCGTTTCGTAGAACTGGCTCCCGTAGCAGCCTAGGTCACGCCAGCCGAGATCGTCGGCCAAGAAGAAGACGACGTTGGGTGGGGCGGCCGGTGACAGCGCCGCTGCCAGACAGGTCAACACGACGAGCCGTTCCACCGCGACGGCACAGGAATAAGGCATCAGAACAATTCTCCGAATAGCTAGGCCTCGATTGTCAAGGCTTGGTGGACGCATCGCGGGCCCCATGGTCGGCTCTCGAACGCACCGGTGGCGTGCAGTCGGTGGCGTCAACGCGCTACTCGGCCGTTCGGTATGTCTCCGGCAGGCCAGGGAGGAATTTGGGCGGGCTCTGGTACAGGTAGCCCTCAAGGAACGTCACGGACCGGCTTCGGCTCACCCGTGCAAGCGCATCCAAGCCAGCCTTGTAGGCTGAATAGTCAGGACCGTCCCCGCCCATGGCCACGATTCGGTCCGGGCGGGCCGCTTTCCAGTGCTCGTAGCCGGCGTAGCGCACCATCAAGAACACCTCGTCGTACTCCGAGCTCTCCTCGAATCCACTCTCCGGCGGGTAGACAGCCTTCCACTGGCCGACGACGCGGGCGCCAACCTTTTCGAGGTACGGCCAGATCCTTTCGGCGCTGCCTCCCAGCAGGCCGTCCGCCGCGCCCTTCTCCACCTGCCACTTCGTCAGCGCGATGATCTCGCGAGCGGGCCAATTCTGGTCGTTGCGGACAGGGCGCGGCCCGCCGTCGGGTGCAGCCTCGGTCGGCTTGTAGGTCTCGCCCAGCGCGGGCATGTAATAGACCTGCGTGGTCGCGGTCATGCCCTCGAGAAAATATGCGCCGCTGGATCCCGCCACATAGTGGTTGCGGGCGCTGAGGGCCTCGCGGTTGCGCCGGTAGTCGGGGCCGTTCCCGCCCAGTTGCAGGTGGCCTTGGCGGGTCGCTTTCCAGTGCTCGTAGCTGGCGTAGCGGGCTAGGCGATACCCATGGTCGAACGAAGGCTCCGCAGCTGAGCCGTCCGGGTGGATCACCATCCACTGCCCGACGATGCGGCTTCCGATCTTCTCAAACCAAGGCCAGACGCCCTCCCGGCTCAGCCGGAAGTAGGCGTCATGCCCTCCCTTGTGAAACTTCTGGTGGCGTAGGACTAGCAGCTCCGTCCCTTCTTTGGGCAGGTCGTTGCGCACCGGCCGCGGAGGGTCTGCTGGCTGGCCGAACGCCGCCGCGGCCAGAGCGGTCGCGGCTAGCGTCGCTGCAATCAGGACATTGCGGGGATTTTCGGGCATTGCGCTCTACAGTGTAGTGGGCCTCGCTTCGGGTGGCAGCCCGGCACTGCGGCGCGCAACCGCCCGTACCAGACCGGCCCGGGCGCAATCTTGCTGCGGGCGATAATGAATCACTTGACCCTGTGCGCGCATGTCGCTACCCGTTAACAAAGTCTCAACGGCGGATCTGGTCGCCTCTGCCCGCGGATGGCACATGCGCCACGCGACGCCGATCTTTGACGATCCCTATGCGAAGAAGCTGTGCGGGCCAGTGCTTGGCTTGGCTCTCAGGTTTCGCCCGTTCGAATGGTTGCTGTTCAAGGTCGCGCTGGCCCCGTTGATGCCCGTCAGCATGTGCGTCGTCATGCGAGCGCGCTACGCCGAGCAGGGTCTCGGGCGAGCAGTCGAGGAGGGCGTTCGGCAATACGTCATCCTCGGCGCCGGAATGGACTCTTTCGCATTCCGCCGCCCGGATCTCTTGGACGTCATCAATGCGTTTGAGGTCGACCACCCGGTGACGCAGCAGAAGAAGCTGGACCGCGTTGCCAAGACTAAGCTTCCGGTGCCCGCGAACCACCACTTCATCGCCGCGGACTTGTCAGTCGTCTCCACCGTCGAAGCCTTGGCCGGAACGGCCTTCGACATGTCCAGGCCCACGTTCCTCTCCTTGCTGGGAGTCGTCTACTACCTGACTCCCGAGACTCTGGCGGAGACCGCGAGATCGATCTCACAAGGATTGCGTCCGGGCACGCGGCTGGTAATCGACTATCTCTTGGACGAAGAATCGTGCGACCCGGCTACGCAGCCGCTGCGGGAGAGGCTGGTCAAGTTCGTCGAGGGAAGGGGAGAGCCCATGCGCAGCTCGTACTCGCTGGCCGAGATGAACGCGCTGATGGCGGACACTGGTTTCAAGCCGGTCGAGAATTTCGCGATCACCGATTTGGAAGCGAGCTATCGCGAGGAGTTTGGCGATCTTACCTTCGAAATCCCCGGTCTTTTCGGTTTCGGGACGTTCGAGGTCGTGGGCGAGTCCGACTGACTTGACATGCGCTGGGTTGGACGGCGCAACGACTGGTGCGGCTGATCGACGAGCTTGTGGTTCCGCTGTTGCGGCAACTGCCGTCGCTATTGCGAAATCTTTCGACTGCGGACATCGTGGCGTTTGAGCGGGCATGGCATCAGCGCGCCTGCCCGCCGGTGCTGGAAGATCCCTACGCCAAGCTGCTGTGTGGCCCGCTGCTCGGACTAGCGGCTCGATTCCGGCCTTTGGGCTGGTATGTGGCGAGAGTCGAACTCGGCCGCATCATGCCCGCCAGCATGGTGGTCGTCATCCGGGCTCGCTACGCCGAACGAGCGCTCGAGGACGCAGTCGAGCAAGGCGTCCCCCAGTACGTCATGGTCGGCGCTGGGATGGACTCGTTCCCGTTTCGGCGCCCGGATCTGGCGGAGCGCGTTGAAATCTACGAGATCGATCACCCAGCTGTGCAACGCAGGAAGTTGGAGCGGATTCGCAAAGCGGGACTTGATGTCTCGTCAACGCATCACTTCATAGGTGCTGACCTCACGGAAGTCACCGTGGTCGACGCCCTCGTCTCGTCCAGCTTTGACATCGCCAGGCCGGCGTTCCTGTCGCTGCTGGGAGTGGCCTATTACCTCGCTCCTGACGCCCTGGAAGCCACGGCCCGATCAATTGCGGCAAGGCTGTCACCGGGGAGCTGCATCGTCGTGGACTATCTGCTGGACCAAGCATCATCCGCTCCGCGCAGCGTTAGCGTCCGCGAAGATCTTCTAAACCTTGTCGAGGATTGCGGCGAACCGATGCAGAGCGAGTACTCGCTTGACCAGATGGACACCCTGATGCGAAGGAGCGGATTCGAGCCAGTCGATGCATGCGCTGCCGACGAGCTTGAGGATGCCTATCGAAGAGAGCTGGGTTCGCTGCCCTTTGAAGTCCCGGGCATCTTCGGCATCGGCACATTCGCGATCGCTGGCCCGCGTGATCGCGGCGAAGCTGGTTAGCGAATCGGTAGCCCGGTCAGCGTGCAGGCGTAGGCTTCGAGCAGGCGCGTCTTGCCTATCGGTGCCCTGCGTCCCTTGAGCCGATCCAAGACGGGAACGAGGCCATGGCAGAACCAGGCGACGAACGGAATGGCACCGAGGGCCAGGTAGATCCAGACAGTCCTCAGCATCTGCCGATGCATTTCGGCAATCGCCGCCTTGGAGCGCCAGTCTGAGACTTGGCCGAGCGCTTCCTCCCAGACTCGCGTCTGCCGCTGGAGGTTTGCGGACCTCCAAACGTCGTGTCCTTGCAGCAGGGCCAGCCCGGCGCGCGTCAGGCTGAAATCCTGCGAAGCCCAGCCAACGCTGCGAAGGCTGTCCCGCAGCAGCAGGTAGGCCGGCTCACCGAATCCGACGTGGCCGAGACGGGCGAATTCGAACAGCTCCGTTTCCATCAAACGGAGTCGGCGGCGCAAGCCCTCGGCGCTGCACTGCCTGGAGATCTTGGCGATCGCCAGAATGGCGGCGCTGGCGAGCAGCGCTGCCCGAACCATGCTCAGGGTTTCTGGATCAAGTGTCATGAGTTGTTTCCCCAGCCCTGCCAATCCATTGCCGAGCGGATGTTGCTCGAGACGGATCGCAGGGCCTTGGATGCAAGCATTTCTGGTAGTATTTCTGATTATTGGATACGATGTCAAGTAAATATCCAACTTTTTTCGTATTTTCTTTCCTTTCGGAGTGTAATTGTGGATGAAGCCGGCTGGGAGATTCTCTGAGAACTGCCAAAGCAAGGGCGCGCTCGGTGGCGGTGGCAACGGTTCCGAATCTCTGGGTTTTCTGAGGAGCGGGCCTCCTCAAGCGAGCCAAGCGGCGGCCGGGCTAGAATCTAGTTTTCGCGGTGATCCGATGTATCGAACTGCTCTAACACTCTGCCTAGTTGCACTGCTGGCGTCTCCAGCCGCCGGCCAGGAGGACAGGCGCCCCAACATCATCTTCATCTTGGCCGATGACCTAGGGTACGGAGATCTCGGCTCGTACGGACAGGCCGTCATCCAGACGCCCGAACTCGACCGCATGGCTGCCGAGGGAATCCGCTTCACGCAGTTCTATGCGGGAGCCACCGTGTGCGCCCCGTCGCGGAGCGTGTTGATGACCGGGCAGCACATGGGCCACACGCATGTGCGCGGCAACGCCTCCGGCCCGCGGATGGATGCCCAGTCCCTGAGGGATGTCGATGTCACCGTGGCGGAGGTGCTCAAGACAGCCGGTTACTCTACGGCCCTGTTCGGCAAGTGGGGCCTTGGCGAGGTGGACTTGCAGGGCCACCCGCTCAAGCAGGGTTTCGACACGTTCTTGGGCTACCTGAATCAAGTCCACGCGCACAACTACTACCCAGAGTTCCTGTGGAAGGGGCTGGAGAGGATGCCGTTGCGCAACAAGGTCCAGCGTGTATCACGCACTTATGGCGGATTCACTGGAGGCTGGGCGACGGAGCGCAACGAGTACTCCCACGACGTGATCATGCGCGAGGCGATAGCTTGGCTGGAGGATCGGGGAGACGCGCCGTTCTTCATGTACCTGGCGCTCACGATCCCGCACGCCAACAACGAGGGCACGCGCGGCACGGGTGACGGCGCAGAGATTCCCGACCACGGGATCTATTCCGGCATGGACTGGCCGGGGCCGGACAAGGGGCAGGCGGCGATGATCTCCCACATGGATCGGGATGTCGGGCGACTGCTCGACAGACTAAGGGAGCTGGGAGTCGCCGAAGACACCTTGGTGATGTTCTCGTCCGACAACGGCCCGCACAACGAAGCCAACCATGACCTGCTCCGGTTCAATCCGTCCGGACCGCTGCGGGGTACCAAGAGGGCTCTCTATGACGGCGGCATCAGGGTCCCGTTCCTCGCTTGGTGGCCCGGCACGATCCAGCCGGGCAGGGTCTCCCAACACATCGGCTACTTCGGAGATCTGATGGCAACCTCCGCTGAACTGGCGGGTGCGGACCTGCCGCAAGACACCGACTCGGTGAGCTTTGTGCCTACGCTGACCGGAAGTGCCGGCGAGCAGCAGGAGCACGAGTACTTGTATTGGGAGTTCTACGAGGGCGGCTCGGCGCAAGCCGTGAGGATGGGCCGCTGGAAGGGCGTGCGCCAGCCGATGTTGACAGGGAGAGTCGAACTGTACGACGTGACTCTTGACATGGCTGAAAGGTACAACATCGCGCGGAGCCATCCCGAGGTCGTGAAAGAGATCGAGGGTGCTATGGAAGAGGCCCACGTGCCCCATCCGAACTGGAAGCCTCCGGCGGAATAGTTGCGGACGAGA
The DNA here is from genome assembly GCA_009838515.1 of Terriglobia bacterium. Lineage (GTDB taxonomy): Bacteria > Acidobacteriota > Terriglobia > Bryobacterales > UBA6623 > VXMF01. The sequence goes on from VXRL01000031.1 coordinate 82,915, forward strand.
CCGGCGCTGGCGTATTCGAATCCCTGCTATTACACACAAGCTGCCGCCCGGTCAGCTCCATGATTGTCTGCTCAGTCTGCTGGCCGCACTCCGACTCGCGATCCTCATGCCCTTGGGCCGAATTAAGTGGCTGTCACGAACCGATGACCGCCACCGTTCCATTAGCTTCCTGCCGATTATCACGTGGAGTGCCCCTAGTCCCAGAACCGTTATAACGGCTGCGTGTCCCAAGCGATATCCCAGCGCAGCACAATGTCGCGGGCCGCTTTGTGCCGTTCTTAGGGCCCCGGAGTCACGTCTCGGGCCATGCAGTATTATGGGCCGGCGGCCGAAGAGCTGGCGCGGCGTCGAGCGCGCACCTGCCATTGGCTGACGGGATACCGGATCGAATACTGCTCATGCCCGCTGATAACGGTCTTCGCAAGCGCCGATGCAATCGAACGGCCCCGCTTGTCGCGGCTGCGTTACTCTGTGCTCCAAGCGTTCTCCCGGGTGAACTGGTGTGGGAGGAACTACCGGAAATGCCGGTAGGCAAGTGGGAGACCGCAACCGTCTCGATCGAAGGCAAGCTCTACCTGTTTGCCGGCTATACCCAGGGTGTCCGATCGAGCAAGCGTTCGGATTCTTTCGACCCGACGGACGGGAGCTGGACGCAGATTCAGGACATGCCCAGCGCTGTCACCCACATCAACGCAGTTCTGGACAATCGCACAGTCTGGTTCGCCGGAGGATTCAAGGATGGCTACAAGGGCCACGCCATTGCCGAAGTGTGGAGCTACGACATCGAAAAGGACCGTTATACTGCGGCGCCGCTGCTCCCAGAACCCCGGGCAGGGGGAGGGCTGGCTAGGGTCGGCCGCGAGCTGCACTACATCGGCGGCTTGAAGGCGGATCGTGATACCGACTCTGGGGATCATTGGGTTCTCAACCTCGAACGCTGGGCCGAAGGATCGGCAGTTTGGAGGCCCGCGGCACCATTGCCCTTGCCCCGCAACCAGTTCTCGACCGTTTCCCTCGGTACGCGGATCTATGCAATTGGCGGCCAGTTGCATCACGACAGCGTGCAGCTCGACCAGCCACGCGTCGACATATTCGACACCGAGACCGATACGTGGAGCCGTGGTCCGGACTTGCCCAAAGGCCATTCCCATGGGGAGGCCGGGACTTTCGTCCATGATGGGGCGATCTATATGGTGGGCGGGCACACCACTCCAACTGGCGGAACCAAGTCCGTCGATCCGGATATCCTGGTGCTAAGGCCCGGCGACGGTTGGGAGCTTCTTGCCAAGCTGCCAATGCCTCTGTCATCGCCGGCCGCTGCCATCATCGACGGCAAACTCTACGTCGCCGGGGGTTCCAAGGACGGAAGAAGCGTCCAGGGGAGAATGTGGGTGGCCGACCTGCCCTGACCGCCACTTCCCTCACGCGTGAACCGTCCAGCCTCGTTGATCAACAGGTCTTGGCACCGAGGGCAGCCGTGCGGCACAGCTCGACAGGGCTCTGATGTCATATCCTGCTCGCTAGCCATCGTCTACCTCTCTTTCGGTTTCTTGCTATCGAGACCTACGGGCATTCGATGGCCTCTCCTGTCCCGCCAGTTTGTTGCAGAGCTGTCTAGCGCCGCGACGCAGTGATGGGTAGTCTGCAGTTTTTCAGATTGGGTAGCACGGCGCCGTCGGGCGATGCCGTTGGGAACGCGACCGAATGCCGTCGGACGCAACTGGTGAGCTAGGACTTCTTGGTGGTCGGCGAGGAATCGGCGCGGCCAGGCGAGCGCTCGCGAACGCTCGCATCAAGCTCAGCCCGCTGGGGCAAGCGCCCAGCCTGGCGCAGGCTGCGTCGGAGAAGATAGTCGATCTGGCCGTTGACGCTGCGCAACTCGTCGGCTGCCCAGCGCTGTAGCGCCTCAAAGATCTCGGGGTCGGTGCGGAATAGGAACGGCTTCCGGGCCGACATTCACCAACTCCCCTCAGCGACTGGGCATCGCAGGCATCCAACCTATTGGTAGAGCGTGCCGGTGTTAAGCACCGGCTGGGTGCTCTTGTCGCCACACAAGACGACGAGCAGATTGCTAACCATGGCCGCCTTGCGCTCCTCGTCAAGTTCGATGATGTCTTGACTGGCCAGTTGTTCCAGCGCCATCTGGACCATGCCAACGGCGCCCTCCACGATCCGGCTGCGGGCGGCGATGATGGCTCCGGCCTGCTGCCGCTGGAGCATGGCCGATGCGATTTCCGGGGCATAGGCTAGGTGAGTGATCCGGGCTTCGAGGACCTCCACGCCCGCAGCCACGAGACGGCCCTGGATCTCCGTCTTCAATTGGCCGGCGATCTCCTCGGTATTGCCGCGAAGGGACAATTGCCCGTCCGTCTGCGTGTCATACGGGTATTGGGTCGCTAGATTGCGGACCGCGGCCTCGCTCTGGACCTGCACGAAGTTGATGTAGTCGTCCACCTCAAAACAGGCTTCGGCGGTATCAACGACCTTCCAGACCACCACCGAGGCGATCTCGATGGGATTGCCGTCCGTGTCGTTTACCTTGGAGCGCTCGGTCTCGAAGTTGCGCACCCGGACAGAGATCCGTCGCTTCGTGTAGAACGGGTTGGCCCAACGAAGACCATGCTTGTGCACAGTGCCCACGTACCTTCCGAACAGTTGCAGCACGCGCGCCTCGTTCGGGTTGACCATGAACAGGCCGAACATCAGAACCACGTCGACTAGTGCCAGCAACACACCGCCAGCGATTATGATCGGTTCGTCGCTCGCGATGCCGCCCAGGAACAGAGTGGCACCCACGGCGAGCGTGCCCAGCAGGGCGAGCAGCGCAAGCCCTCCGCTCATTGCGGTGACCGTATTTTCTTGAGTCATCATTGCCTCCGATGATCGCTTAATGATATCACTATAATATCACAATGTCAAGAGGGCTGAGACTGAGCAACGAACGACAAGCTGGGAAAAGAGGTGAACGATCCCAGAGTCTTCAAGCGAGTCCTCACAGGGACTCGCTAAGCCGGAGGATAGGGGAGAGCGAGCCTCATCAGAACCACTCGGGGCGGTCAGGATTCCGGAAAGCGCGAATTCCACACGAGTAGATGGCTCGACCTCCCCTTCTACCCATCTACTGCTGCAAGCGTCCCGGGGAGTTGGTTGTAAGCAATCTGGCGATCCAGAGCGTCCTCACGGTTTCCCGCTGTCGCTGCTGTCTTTGCAGCCCTGAAGTACCATGAGGCTTGGAATGAGGATCGAACTTCGGCAGGCCGGTTGGTGCGCTCTGCTAGCAGGCTCCTGCGCCGCCTTGTGGATCTTGGCCAGCGCCCAGAGCCCGCCGAGCGACTCGGAACTCGCGAGATTGCAAGAGATCCGCAATCTGGGCAAGGCCTTTTACGAGACGCCAGGCTCTTCTCAGCAGGCTGTTGAGCAGCTAGCCGAGGCGCTGGAATTAAATCCGGACTCGGCCCAAGAACACCTAAATTACGGGCTTGCTCTCTTGCGCGCCGGCCAGCGCGAGGAGGGAATCGCACAAATCGTCCAGGCGCAAAAGCTTAACCGGACGCTGCCCCACACCTACTTCAACCTCGGGATCGAGTACAAGAAGGCCGGCGAAGTCGAGATGGCGCTCGACCAGCTGCTCCAGATGGAAAAGCTGGTTCCGGACGAGGCCAAGACGCAGTACAACCTAGGGGCGCTCTACAAGCAGCAGGGCAACATCCGGCGCGCTATCGAGAAATTCGAGCGGACCATCAGCCTCGATCCGTCCTTGGCCGCGCCCCACTTCCAGTTGTTCGGGATCCTGCGCAGGACCGATTCCGAAAGGGCGATGCGCGAATTGGATATCTTCAAGGGCCTCAAAGCGGCCACTGAGGACGCGGCGGTAGGCGAGGACGTCGATTGGAGCTATTACTCCGAACTCTACGATCCGTCGCTGGCTACCGGCGAAGCGGCATCGGCGGCACCGTTTGCATTCGGCGTCGAGCAGATCGGGGAACTGTCTGGCGACCCCTTGGGCGCTATCGCCTTGGATATCAATGGCGACGGCCTCACCGACGCGATGGCTTGGTCAAGCGATGCCGCGGTTGCGGTGGTGGGAGGAGCGGCGGGCGGACCAGCTCCCATCGGCGCAGGCCTAGGTGCCGCCACGCACTACGCGGCGGGCGACTTTGATGGTGACGGGCTGGCTGACCTTTGCCGAGTGGACGGGGACGGGGTGGAGGTCTTGGTCAATCGAGCGGGCCGCTCGTTCGCAAGCGCCTTCGAGGCATCCGGCAACTTCGAGACATGCCTGTTCGCCGACTATGACCGCGACAACGACTTCGACCTGTTCGCTCTCGGTCAAGACAAGCTCCTGCTGCAGAACGACGGGGAGGGCGGCTTGGAAGATGTCTCAAGTCAGTTTCCTTTCGGTGACGGCCCGGTTCGCTCGGCTGTGGTCGCTGAGTTGTTCGAGGACAACGGGCACGACTTTATCGCCATTTATGGCGACCGAGTTGCAGTCCACCAGGACCGCAAGCTCGGAGTTTTCGGAAGTGCGGTTGCTGTTGACGGCGTGACCGTGCCGGCCGGACAGGCGCGGCTTGACGTGATCGACATCGACCATGACAGCTATCTCGATATCGCTGTCACGACCGCCGAGCAGACCCTCGTGCTTGAGAACCACCACGGGACGTTGCGCGGGGGTCCCGAACTGGACCACATCAGGGCCTGGGCCGACTTCCAACTGCGCGGGCGCTTCGACGCCGCGACAGCGGCTGGCTTCTTGGCGAATCGCGGCGGTTTCGACTTCTTGGCAATGCCCGCCGGCGAAGTGGCTCAGGCCGGCCCAGCCGCCGCTGGCGACTTCGACGGAGACGGACGCCCCGATCTGTTGATCGCTGACCCCGCCGGGCAGCTCCTTTTTGCAGCCAACCGCACCGAAACCAGCAATCGCGGACTCACGGTCCGGCTCGAGGGAGTCAAGAGCCCTGCCATCGGCAGCGAGGCGCGCGTCGAGGTCAAGGCGGGGCTCACCTATGCCAAGCAGGTCTACGCCGGCGTGCCGCTGTACTTCGGGCTGGGCGGCGCCGAGTCCTTCGACACCGTTCGCGTCACATGGGCTAACGGCTTGATCCAAAACGAAATGCCGGAGGAACCGGTTGGCGAGATCTCGATCAAGGAAGCGCCCAGGCTCTCGGGATCCTGCCCGATGGTATTCACGTGGAACGGAGCGGAGTTCGAGTACATCAGCGAAGTGTTGGGAGTGGCGCCGCTGGGCGCCAGTCTCGCGCGCGGCGTGTACTTCCCTGTGGATCATGACGAATACGTCACGATCCGCGGTGACCAGCTGGCCGAGCGGGACGGATTCCTCGACGTTCGAGTGACCGAGGAACTGCGCGAGACCGCCTACATCGACAAGATCCGCCTGCTTGCGGTCGACCACCGGCAAGACATGCGCGTGATCGTCAACGAAAAGGCCAAGGGCCCGCCGTTTCCGGAATTCAAGCTCTTCGGCGTGAGCTCCCCGATCCTGCCCGTGGCGGCCCATAACCATCGCGGAGAGGACGTCCTCGACCTGGTTGCCAGCAGCGATCGCCGCTACCCAATGTTCGAAAGGAACTACGAGAACCGTGCCGAGCGACACACCCTCACGCTAGAGTTTCCGCATTTCGATGCCGAAGATGCCGTCTTGTTCCTTGAGGGCTGGGTCGATTGGTCGTCTGCCAGCAGCATCGTGGCAGCGTCGCAAAGCAAGGCCGCAGCAACTCAGCCGCCGTTCTTGCAGGTGCAGGACGCGAGCGGCGAATGGGTCACGGCCATTGCCGACGTTGGATTGCCCGGCGGTACCCTGCGCACGATACCGGTCGACCTGAGCGGCCAGTTCCCGTCGGATTCCCGCAAGGTCCGTGTAGTCACCAACATGTGCGTCTACTGGGACGCTGCGTTTATCGGCGTCAAGCCCTCCGCCGCTGAAGCGCGAGTCACCACGATCGAGGCTGGCACCGCCAACCTGCGCTTCCGGGGCTTCTCGCGCAACTATGTTGCGGACGGACGCACGCAGCCGGAACGGTTCGACTACCAGCAGGTGTCGTCCACGACGAACTGGAATCCGACGCCAGGCAGGTACACGCGCTTCGGTGCAGTGGGCGAACTGCTGGAGCGGATAGATGACCGCTACGTGATCATGGGTGCCGGAGACGAGCTCGAGCTGCGCTTCAGCGCTGCGGAATTGCCCGCCTTGGCACCGGGCTGGGTCCGGGACTACTTGCTGCTCGTCGATGGCTGGGCCAAGGAGAACGAGGCCAACACAGCGTTCGGCGACTCGGTCTGGCCGCTGCCGTTCCATGCGATGAGCGGCTATCCATACGGCTCGGATGAGAGTTACCCGACCAGCGCGGCCCACCAAGCGGACCTAGTCCGGTACCACACGCGGCCCGCGATGCGTCTGATCCGGCCGCTCGTGGCCCAGAGCAAGCTGCAGTGACTTCGCATTCGGGAATCGGTGCAGAGAGAGAGTCCGCCAGCAGTTCCCGGCGGACGCGTGTCCTAGTCGGAGCAGCGTTCCTCGTCTTGTTGCTCAATTCGGGCTGGCTGGTTGCCTTTCCGTCGGCTGACATCTTCTACGTCGCCAACGTCTTGCTGCACGTCGTAGTGGGGGTCGCCCTGTCTGCCGGGCTGTGGTTTTCCGGGATCGAGCTGTTTCGACGAGCTCGTTCCGACCGGCGGGCGATGGTTGCGCTTTCAGCGTGCGCAGCGCTAGGAGCGGTATTGTGCCTCATCGGCGCCACGCGCCCGCACCTTCCCGTCGTCGCGATCCACGCGGCGCTCGGTTTCGTCGGCGCTGGACTGCTGGCTTTCGGCATGCGGGACCGGCGGATCGCCGCATGCGCCGCCGTGGCCGTCTTGCTGCCCGCCTACTCAGCTGTCAGAGAGCGCTGGTTCCCGAGCGCCGACCAGCGGATCATCAATCCCACGCAGGCGCCGCTGTCGATGGACTACGAGGGTGGCGGTCGTGAAAGCCCCTTCTTCCCGTCGGCCTCCCAGACGACGACCGGAGGAAAGATACCGTCAGATTTCTTCCTCGAGTCTGCCGCCTGCGGCGAGTGCCACAAGGATGTGTACGAGCAGTGGCAATCTTCCATGCACCGCTTCTCGTCGTTCAACAACCAGTTCTATCGCAAGTCGATCGAGTACATGCAGGAAACCGCCGGAGTGGAGGCTTCGAAGTGGTGCGCTGGCTGCCACGACCACGCCATGCTCTTCAATGGCATGTTCGAGGATCCCGTTCGCGACCAGCTCGACACTCCCGAAGCCCACGCCGGGCTGGCCTGCGTGTCATGCCACTCCATCGTGCACGTGCCGGACACCATGGGCAACGGCGGATTCGTCATCCAGTATCCGAAGTTGCACGGCTTGGCGGCGAGCGACTTCGGGATCGTCCGTGCGGTCCACAACTATGTGACGAACACGGCGCCGGCAGCGCATCGGCGCGCGTTCTTGAAGCCGTTCATGCGCGAGGACCGCTCCGAATTCTGTGCCTCGTGCCACAAAGTGCATCTGGATGTGCCGGTGAACAGCTATCGCTGGGTGCGCGGCTTCAACTCCTATGACAACTGGCAGGCCAGCGGTGTCTCGGGGCAGGGAGCTCGCTCGTTCTATTACCCCGAACAGGCGCAGGATTGTGCCGACTGCCACATGCCGCTGGTGCCCTCGAACGATCCCGGCAACAAGAATGGCATGGTGCGCTCGCATCGTTTCGCGGCCGCCAACTCGGCCGTGCCGTACGTGAACCAGGACCAGCGCCAACTGGACGAGGTCACCAGATTCCTGCAGGACGGCATCGTATCAGTCGACATCTTCGCGCTGTCGCCGGTCGCCGAGGATTCCGCATCGCCCCAGATGATGCGCTCGTCCGGACAACTCTCGGCCTCGACCAGCTTCGCCGTCGGAGAGGAGGCCGGCGCTCGCCGGGGGCCGGTCCTGCTGCGCGAGGTGGGCAACCTCGCGGCCCCTCTGGACAGGGTAGTTCCCCGTGTTCGGCCGGGCGAAACGGTCCGGGTCGATGTGGTCGTGCGGACTAGGAAGGTGGGTCACTTCTTCCCCAGCGGCACGGTTGATGCATTCGACGTATGGGTCGAGTTCGAGGCCATGGATGCGGCGGGCAAGCGGATATTTTGGAGCGGCGGCGTGGCCGGAGGCACCGGCCCTGTCGATCCCGGCGCGCACTTTTACCGCGCCTTGCAGGTTGACGCCCACGGCAACCCGATCGACAAGCGCAACGCGTTCCACATGCGCGGCCTGCTGTACGCCCGCCTGATTCCGCCCGGGGCAGCCGACGTCGTTCACTACCGCCTGACCGTGCCGGCCGATGCCAGCGGGCCTCTCACGCTGCGCGCCAAACTGAACTATCGCAAGTTCTCGTACGCCTACACCGCGTTCGCCTATGCAGGCAAGGCCGGCGCGGGCAGCTTCGGAGAGGGCTTCGACGACCGCCAGTTCACGTACGACCCAGCGGATATCCCGGACAATGTGCCGGGAGCAATCAAGGATCGGATCCCGGTGTTGCCGATCATCGAAATGGCGAATGCGGAAACGGTCATCCATGTGGGTGCCCGGAACGGCGAATGGTCGCCAAAGGTCCAGCCCACCGACTGGGAGCGTTGGAACGACTACGGCATCGGCTTGTTGCTGCAGGGTGACCTCAAGGGAGCCGAGCATGCTTTCCGCCGCGCCGTAGACGCCGATCCCGAGCATCCGGACGGCTGGCTGAACGTTGCCCGGTCCATGGTCGAGGAAGGCAGAACGTCGGAGGCCGAGCCGTTTCTTGAAAAAGCGCTCGAGCTTTCCCCGGGCCTGCCGCGGGCTCTGTACTTCCGCGCCTTGGCACGGCGGGCGGCCGGAGACTACGACGGCGCGCTCGAGGACCTGCATGGTGCTTCGGTCGAGTATCCGCGGGATCGGGTGGTGCTGAACGAGATCGCCAACATCCTCTTTCTGCGCCGGGAGTACGCGGCGGCGGTCGATGTGCTGGATCGCGTGGCGGAGATCGATCCAGAGGACCTGCAGATGCACTATACGAGAATGCGCTGCTACCGTGGCCTGGGCGACTTGGAAGCCGCCGAGCGCGAGGAGGCGCTGTTCTTGCGCTACAAGGCGGACGAATCGGCCCAGACCCGCACCGCCGAGTTGCGGCGGGCCAGCCCTGAAGACAACAACGAGCGCCAGGCCATCCATGAACATGTTTCTGCCCACCTCTAAGCGGATCCTCTCGACTGTGGCGGTATGCGGCTGGCTGGGCTGCGGCCAGCCGGCGCCACAGCCGGAGCGCTCTACCGGAGGGCCGGCGCAAGCGACGGTTGTCTTCACCGACGTAACGCGCGAAGCGGGTGTTGACTTCGAGCATCACAACGGCAGGTCGGGCAGGAAGTACCTGCCGGAAACTTTGGGATCCGGGTGCGCCTTCTTTGACTACGACAACGATGGCCTGCCGGACATCTTCCTAGTGAATTCCAAGCCTTGGTCGGGCAGCGCCGAGGGTGTTACCTCCAAGCTATATCGCAATGCGGGCGGGGGTAGGTTTGAGGATGTGACCGAGGCCGCTGGCCTCGCCTCGGCCATGTACGCCCTGGGCGTTGCTGCGGCCGACTACGACAATGACGGATTCAGCGACCTATACGTCACTGTCCTGGATGGCGACCGACTGTTTCGCAACCAAGGCAACGGCACCTTCCAGGATGTGACGAAGTCGGCGGGCATCGACAATGCTCGCTTCGGCACCAGCGCCGCATGGTTCGATTACGACCTTGACGGGCACCTGGACCTGCTGGTGGCCAATTACGTGCAGTGGTCTGCCAACGAGGACTTGTGGTGCTCGATGGATGGCTCCACCAAGACGTACTGCACGCCCGAGTCGTATGCCGGACAGCCGTCGGTGCTGTACCGGAATCGGGGAGACGGCACGTTCGAAGATGTCAGCGCCAAGGCGGGCGTGGATGACCCGACTGCCAAGGCGCTAGGTATCGCCATCTTTGACTACGACTCCGATGGCTGGCCCGATGTCTTCCAAGCTAACGACACCCAGCCAAACAAGCTGTATCGAAACGAGGGCGATGGCACGTTCAGCGAGCACGGGGTCTCGGCCGGTATCGCCTATGCCGAAGACGGCAAGGCCCGTGGCGCGATGGGTGTTGACGCGGCGGATTACGACCGGAGCGGGCGCTTCCACCTACTAGTCGGCAACTTTGCGAACGAGATGCTGAATCTGTTCCACAACGAGGGCAACGGCCTGTTCGTGGACGAGGCCCCGACCAGCCAGATCGGTCGCGACAGCCTTCTCTCGCTGACGTTCGGGGCCTTCTTCTTTGACTACGACCTAGATGGGCACTTGGACATCTTCTGCGCCAACGGCCATCTTGACGAGGAGATCGAGATCGTCCAGCCTGCCGTGAAATTCGCTCAATCGCCGCAGCTGTTTCGCAACGATGGCCGCGGCGGGTTCGATCTGGTCCCGCCCTCGCCCGGCCATGATCTGGCGGAACCTTTGGTCGGGCGCGGAGCGGCATATGCAGACTTCGATCGCGATGGTGATCTGGACATCTTGATCACCACCAACGACGGTCCGGCCAAGCTGCTGCGCAACGATGGCGGTAACGCCAACAACTATCTGCGAGTCCGGCTGGTGGGCTCTGAATCCAATAGATCGGGACTGGGGACGCTGCTCACGCTTGCCAGCGCGTCCGGCGAGCAGCAACAGGTCGTGCGGGGCGGGTCGAGCTATTGCTCCCAGAGCGAGGTCGTCGCTACCTTTGGGCTCGGGGCCGATAGCGCGATCGATTTTCTCGAAGCGCGCTGGCCGAGCGGTCAGGTCGACAGGCTCGAGGGGCTGGAGCCGAACCGAGAGATTGTCCTGTCCGAGGGCCGGGGCATCCGTGCTGCGAGCGTCGCTAGGTAGCTGGGCATCCGTTTGGGTCGTCCACTCGCCAAGGAGTGGGGACTATCGAGGCGATCTTGGCATAGGTGTACATGTAGCCCTACCGCGCGAGGGTGGTTACGGTAACCGCCCAGCGCGTGCGGTCCGTTCCGTGACGCCCATTGTCCCGCCGTCCCAATCTCTCCAAACAGAGAAGCAATAGCTGCTACTGCTTCAATTGAATTCGCATCTTGTCTGGAGTCTTCTCGCAATGTCGAAGTAGTCGTTCCACGTCGGCCAAGATCCGCCTTGCAGACGCATGCAAGTCAAGGTAGAAGGGAGTACCTTTGACCAGTAGCTTTTTCGTAAACGCTTTGCCCATCGGATGAGAAGGTTCACTTGCAATGATGTGCCGACTCCCCGCTTGGTCCTTCAGTGGCGTATTGCCTCGGTGCAGTAAGCCCTCGTCGAATAGCCCACGAGCCAACAGTGGCAAGATCTGGTTCCAATGCTGTATTGGATGCTGTGTGCCATCTCCGATAAGCAGGGATTGGGGCTTGTTGCCCGTCGCTTTCTTGCGGCACTCACTGATGGACAGCCAAGTGTTGGAAGGTTCGAGTGTCTTGTCAATCGGTGTTTGCGGAACGGTGGGTGAAGCTTCTGTGACATTCAAGACGGGAGTCCCTGCTTTGACCGGGATTCCATCTTGGAGGTTGAGGTTCCACAATACCAGCAATTTTAGAGCTGAGGAATGGAGTGATTCCGAATCGATAGACACATTCAACATGCGCTTTTTTTCAATTGGCACAGGGGCGAACACGTCGTAGAGTTGCCACCGGTCTCCGTCCGTCAGACCTGCGTATTTGATCCCACTCAAGTTTGCGTAGTTGATCAGTTGATTCAGGTGCTCATCAAGATCCTCGCCAAGTCGCTTGGCCTCCATAATGGCGACAGGATTGCCGCCAGTGTCTTTCAATGCATAGTCAACGCGTTTGCCTTTCTTGTCTTCAACCCCATATTCTGGTGCCACTCGGCTTGGATCGCTAGAGTCCCACCCGAGCGCTTTAAGGAGGGGATCAATGAGAGCCATCCGAGTTCTGGTCTCGTTTTCGCTAATGAACTGACGGTGGTTGCGGATGGTGCTCCGCCGTGACTCGATTACAGCAGTTAGGTCTTCTAGTAGCAAATCAAACCTCTTGCCTGATTTTGGATTGATTCACACATGATGTCAATCCGCCACGAAGACGCTAAGGCGCAAAGAGTACTCACCCGGGAATGCGCCGAGGACGGCTTGGTGCGCTCGCTGGCGAAGCTCCAAGCCCTGACTGTCGACGAGCGCAGCCTGCGCCGATGGCGGATTGGAAGAGTTACGAGACTCTGGACATCTCCAATGCCCCCACAGGCTGCGTCAACGGTCCTTGCCTCGCAGTTGCCGTCGGATTGTCGGCATGAACCGGTGGGAGAGCTTCCCGCGGATGGATCGCTCCGAAAAGGATTTCACAATTTCCCATTTTGGGCAGCCCACTGGCGCCAAGCACGCAAACTTCAGTCGTACTTGCGCAACTCCAGCTTTGCCACGGCTTCGCGATGGACTTCGTCCGGGCCATCGGCGAGCCGCAAGGTGCGCTGGCTCGCCCATGCGCTGGCGAGGAAAGTGTCCTGGCATACGCCTAGCGCACCGTGAGCCTGGATCGCGCGGTCCAGCACGCGCAACGCTACGTTCGGCGCGATCACCTTGATCTGCGCGATCTCTTGGCGCGCGACCTTGTTGCCCACAGTGTCCATCATGTAGGCGGCCTTGAACACGAGCAGCCGCAGTTGCTCGATCTCCATCCGCGAATCGGCGATCTCCTTGCGCAGCGCGCCGTGCTCGGCCAGCGTCTTGCCGAAAGCCACCCTCTGCTTTGCGCGGCGGCACATGGCTTCCAGCGCTCGCTCGGCGATGCCGATGGAGCGCATGCAGTGGTGGATGCGACCCGGCCCCAGCCGACCCTGCGCGATCTCAAATCCCCGGCCCTCTCCCAAGAGCATGTTCGACGCGGGAACGCGCACGTTGTCGAAGTGGATCTCGGCGTGGCCGTGCGGCGCATGGTCATAGCCGAACACGTGCAAGACGCGCTTGATATTCACTCCCGGCGCATCCAGGGGCACTAGGATCATGGCCTGCTGCTTGTGCTTGGGCGCGCTGGGGTCCGTCTTGCCCATGAAGACCGAGAGCTTGCAACGCTTTTCGCCGGCGCCAGACGACCACCACTTGTGGCCGTTGACTATGTACTCGTCGCCATCGCGACGGATCGTGGAGCGGATGTTGGTGGCGTCGCTCGAGGCCACGTCCGGCTCCGTCATGGAGAAGCAGGAGCGGATCTCGCCGGCCAGCAGGGGCTTCAGCCAGCGCTCCCTCTGCTCGTCGGTGCCGTAGCGCACCAGAACTTCCATGTTGCCGGTGTCCGGGGCCGAGCAGTTGAAGACCTCCGGTGCCATCGGGGAGCGGCCCATGATTTCGCACAGCGGGGCGTACTCGAGATTGGTCAGGCCGGCGCCGTACCGGCTGTCGGGCAGGAACAGGTTCCAAAGGCCTGTGGCGCGCGCCTTGGGCTTGAGTTCCTCAAGGATCTGCGGTGGCGCCCAGCGATCCCCTTCGGAGATTTGCTGGCGGAACAGAGCTTCGTTGGGATAGATGTGCTCGTCCATGAAGGCGAGCAAGCGCTGGCGATAATCTTGGACTTTTGGACTGAAATCGAAGTTCATGAGGCGACGCCTTGCGGCGTCTGCCATTGTACCCACCGTGATTTCCCGGTTCCGCCGGACGTCAGCCGAACTTTCGTCTCTCGGCCGCCCGCACCTCTTTCTCGTTCATGCCAATGTGGTGGGCGAGCTCGTGCCACAAGGTCTCGTAGATCGCCTGCCGGATGTCGCTGCCAGAGCAACGTTCCAAGGGGCCTTGGAACAAGGTGATCCGGTCCGGCAACGCCATCTGGTAATACCAGCCGCGCCGCTTGATGGGCACGCCCTCATATAGTCCCAGCAGCGTGTCCCCGCGAGGCACCCTGGCCTTGGCGAGCTGCTCCTGGCTGGGCTCGTCTTCGACGGCGATGATCAGATTGGAGAACTCCCTCCGGATGGACTCGGGAATGCTCTCCCAAGCGTCATCCACCCACTGTTCAAAGCGTGTTCTCGAATACCTCATGCAGCTGGTGACGGGTTTAGCTGTATGGCGACCTATTTCGACTCGGCCCAGCCTCGAAACAGGCGGTTGATCTTCTCGCCGCCGCCCAATCCTTGGTGGATGACGACGCGGTAGCGGAAGCGGAGCGTTTCGCCCCTGGCGAGAGTGATGCTGCCGTCCCGGCTGGCGTCAGCGTGGAAGTCGTGCTCTCCGAACACGTTGGCGGCGAACAGCCCGTATCCGCGCACGTGCCAGTAGGTCGGATGCTTGGGGTTCGCCGGATGGTCGAAGATGGCGATCCCCTTGGGCTTGCCCTCAATGCTGCCGGCATAGTCCACCCAGGGCGAGCGCTTGCCCCACGTGTTGGCCTCCGTCTCGGCGCCGTGCGCGTTCGTGATCGTGCCCGTGCGGGGCACGCCCTTGGCCCGGAAGTGCTGCTCTTCGAGCTCGGTAGCCATCCGTACGGCGAACGTGCCCTCCTTGGTGTCCCCGAACTTCACCGTTTCGCTCTGTGCGCTGAGCACGATGTCGAAGTCCACGGCATTGTTCCCGTCGACTCGATGGAACTTCATCGTTCGTTGTTCGGACACGAGCGCTGTCCCGGTGAGATCGTTCCAGCTGAAAGTGAAGGTAATCGTGCCGCTGTGTGCGCCGGCCTTCAGCGTATCGATTGACACCAGGCTGATGATGCCCTTCTTGCCCCGGCGGCGCTGCTCGGGCTCGTTGGCCCAGAAATCGACGCCGTTGACGTCTCCGTGGCTGAACCACGCGCCGCGGTGATGGCGGTGGTCGGTCTGCTCTCCCGCTAGCTGCTCCATCGGGTAGCTGCGCGTTACGATCGTGCCGTCGGCGGATCGCAGCGGGTGCAGGTACGGTTTGGTTGCCTCCGGCCCGAAGTAGAAGGACGTGAACGGCCGTCCACCGATCTTCACTTCAATGCGGTTTCCGTCCCGCGCCAGAGAGACGGTCTCCGCCGACAGGGTAGGGAAACACAGCAGTGGCACGAGCAACAGCGCGCGTTTCATGACTCCATTGTGGAACACCGACTGCGCAGATGGTCGGAGATCCCCGAGGCTTGGTCATCCGGACCTGCGACAGGTCGTCCGGTTCGGCAGCACGCGCAACGGACTCCTAGTTAGTCCGCGAGGGCTTGGTAGACCAGCGCCCGGAGCTTGGCGTGTTCGTCGAGCCCGCCGGCCGGTATCAGCTGGGTCAAGTAGACCACCACGAGTCCTTCCTGCGGATCGACCCAATAAGTCGAGTGGTAGGCGCCGCCCCAGCCGAACTCACCCACGCTGCCCAGCTGTCCGCGCGCGCCGAGATCCGTGACAACCGAGAATCCTAGTCCGAAGCCCTGGCCCGCGCGGAACGGGATCCCGTTCAAGTGGTCGACGGTCATGAGCTCTACGCTCTTGCGGCTCAGCACGCGCCTTCCGTCCAAGCAGCCGCCGTTCAGCAGCATCTGCAGGAAGCGGCCGTAGTCCTCGGCAGTGGACAGCAAGCCCGCGCCGCCGGAGAGACTGACGCGCGGGCCCTTGACGTAGTGACCCTGCCCTATTCCGAGTCCTGGCTCCGGCGCCCGCTTCAGGCCACTGTCGGTCGCGGAGTAGACCGTTGCCAGCCGGCCCACCTTGTTCGGCGGGAGGTAGAAGTGCGTGTCTTCCATGCCCAACGGTTCGAGGATCGCCTCGCGCAAGAAAGCGTCGAGGGACTGCCCGCTGACGCGCTCGATTACTGCGCCCAATATGTCGGTGTTGTAGCCGTATACGAAACGCTCGCCGGGGTGCGCGGCGAACGGCAGCGACGCCATCCGAGAGACCGTGTCGCGTACGGTCTCGTCTCGGTGGGCGAAATACCAACCTTGGATATCGGCCTTGGCCCAGCGATCCTCGGCTATGCCGGTGCCATAGTCGATGCCCGCCGTATGGGTGAGCAAATCGCGCAGCGTGATCGGGCGGCGGCTTGGTTCGACCTCGTAGCCGCCGTCATCCTGCTTGACGGCCACAGTCGTTGCCTCGAATTCGGGCAGGTATTCGGACAGGTCGTCACTGATGAGCAGCTTGCCTCGTTCTTGCAGGACCATTATCGCCACGCTGACCAGTGCCTTAGTCTGGGACGCGATGCGGAAAATGGTGTCTTGCTGCATCCGCTCGCGCGACTCCATGTCGCGCATCCCGAGGGCTTCGTGATAGACAACGCGGCCCTGTCGGGCAACCAGGGCGACGGCCCCGGCCAACTGCCCATCATCCACATAGTGCTGCAGGGTGGCAGTGAGGCGTTCGAGACGCTCGGAAGAGACCGCTACGCTCTCGGGAACCGTCGGCGGGAGGACTTGTGCGAGGCCCGCTTGGATTCCGCCGAGGGCCGCGACCAAGCAAAGCGAGAGAACAGCGCGGCACAAACTGAGACTGAGCATGCCTCATGGTATCCGAGGCACCGGTCAGACTCTTTGCCGGGAGATGCGAATTCAGGCGCCGAACTGATCCCGGGTCGTTGCCAAGGTCGTCGGGCACGGACTATTGATCAGACACCCCTCGGCCCGGCTGTCGACGTCGAACCTGACCCCTGCCTCTTGCGACCGACCCAATCCGAGAAAGCATAGGCGGTTACGGACTGAGGCCGGAGGCATTCGCTCGTAGGCTCTGACAAGCGGGCTTTCTGTCGTGACGAATGACGGGGTCGGGGCGGAGGTCGCGTCCACCATCGGAGTGGAGGTGCGTTTGCTTGAACGAACTCCGTATCGGCGTTCAGTCGTGGTCGTGTCTGTCAACGTCACGGACCGAACCTCCGGGAGATCGATATCGACCAATGGATAGGCCTATAATTTGGTCTAAGGAGTGTCCTCATGACCGCAGTGCCGCTGTCGCAAGCCAAGACTCACCTCGCCAAGCTGCTAGCCGAGGTGGAGGAACTCGGCGAAGAAGTGGTCCTTACCCGATCCGGACGTCCAGTAGCAGTGCTGCTTTCGCTGACCGAATACGAAGGGCTGCTCGAAACATTGGAGATCCTAGGCGACCGGGACTTCTCAAAGCAGATCGAACTTGGGTTGAAAGAGGCGGTTTCGGGAGAGTTGCTGAGCCACGAGGAAGTGTGGGATGGCTTGGACCCTGGTCTACAGCGCGAGTGCCGCGCGGGAAATCAGGAAGATTGATCCGGCCGTTCGACGGCGTATCGCTGCCGCTCTACGGAAGCTCCGCGAGGAGCCTGACCGTGGGAAGCCGCTGCACTTCTCCCTCCGAGGTCTGCGGAGCTGGCGAACGGGAGACTATCGAATCGTGTATCGCGTGGTCGAAACCCGCATTGAAGTACTCATAGTGGCGATTGGCCACAGGCGGGATGTCTACAGCAAGCTGCACGCTGCGCTATAGATCGTCCGCACAGGACAAGGACACGACGCGGCATTGCTGGGGAACCGAATCAGCGTCTTGGGTTCCACAACCTCTTCCGCCAACTTGGTGCCGCACTCTCCAGAGCCATCCACATCTCGGCTCGGTCGCAGGAGCAGCGCGACAAGCATCTGGCCTGGGACGCCCGCACGCGCGGGGCGGGGATTCGGAAAGTCGTGTCGAATGATCGGTTTCTGCTGCCGCCGCAGGTCCGGCCGGTGCAGTAGGACCCTTTCGACGATCGACGCCGTATCCTGCCTCTTGGCCAAGCTGTGAACGTTCAGGCAGCTGGCTCGTGACCCGCGTATTCGAATACGTCTGAAAGAAGGGCGGGGGGGGGGGGTGGCCACCCCCCCCCCCGGCCGTGGCTCCGCAGGGCAGTAACCGAGGGAGCCGGCGGCGGGGGCGGAAGGACGC
>VXRL01000031.1:100772-176674 GCA_009838515.1 Terriglobia bacterium
TTTTCCTGCCTTTTGGCCATGCTGTGAACGTTCTGGCCGTTGGCTCGTGACCCGGGTTTTCTAATACGTCTGAATGAGGGGCGGGGGGGTCTTCCCCCCCCCCCCGCCGAGGCGTCTGAGCCGTCGGGCTAGAAGCCGTAGCGCAGGCCGAGCTGGAGGATGCGGCCCGAGGCTCCAACAGTCAGTCTCGTGACGTTGCCGAACGCCCGGTTCTGCACGTTGCCGACTGGTTGGCCGAAGTTGGCCCGGTTCGGCAGGTTGATGACTTCGCCGCGGAACTGCAGGGTATGGCCCTCCCACGGCATGCGGATGTCCTTGATGACCGAGAGGTCGGCTCGCAGCGCCCCGGGAGCGATGAACGCGTTCCGCCCAGTCTCGCCGAACGTGAAGCGTGCCGGGCGATGGAATACCGACGTGTTGAAGAACTTCTCGCCGCGGACGTTGTCGCGCCACGAGCTGTTGCGCTGGTAGTCCCCGCTCACGTCAGCCCGGACGCGCGCTGCTGTCGGGTAAACCTGGCTGGCATTGCCCCAATACGCCGAGAAGGGAGGTCCCGTGCGCGCTTCAACGATGGTCCCCAGCGACCAGCCGCCCAAGATCTGGTTGAGCACGCCGCTGCTGAAAGCCACCGCGCGCCCCTGGCCCAGCGGGAGCTCGTAGACCAGGCTGAAGATAGCCCGATGGGCGACGTGGCTGCCGCCTAGGGACCATGCGATCCGGCGGTTGTACTGGTCTGAGAACGGGAGACGGCCGTCTTCGCCGCCCAACTCGTTGCGGCCCTCGACATTGTCCATCGCCTTGGACCAGGTGTAGTTGGTTTGGAACTGGATGCCGTTCGAGTAGCGCTTCTCGAGTTTGAAGTTCACGCCGTGGTATTCCGAATCGCCAAAGGTCGGCGAGATCATCACCACGTTCGAGAATTGCGGGAACGGGCGCAGCACCTGGGGAGCGATGCCTTGGCTGTCCACGAGGTGGATCTGCGACGGGTGGACCTGGTTCTGCGTCGCCGACCCGGGGATGGTCAGCTTCTTGCCGATCGTCGACAGGTAGCCGACCTCGAACAGCATGTCGCCGGGCAGGCGGCGCTGGATGTTGAAGTTGTACGTGAGCAGGTACGGATTCGGGCGTCTCTCGGGTTCGAAGAACTGCGGCGAAAACCTCGGATTATCGCCGATCGGAACCGCGCCGAAGCCCGGCACGAGGTCGGCCTCAGTCGGTTCGACGACTGGCGGCAGGCCGTCACGCAGCAGGAAGGCCGCATCGGTCGGGCGCTGCGTGCCAAACGTGCCCTGAATCGAGAATCCCGCGTTAGTGACGACCGGGGTCGCTTGGTCGTACTGCCCGATGTAGACGATCGACGCCCCGGCGCGGATCACCCAGTCGTCGGTGGCGCGATACGAGAAGCCCACGCGGGGGCCGATGTTGCCGTAGACGAAGTTGTGGGCGTACCTGCTGCCATTGCGGGCATCGCGGCCGGACCACGTGATCACTCCCGGGCAATCGCAGACAGGGTTGTGGCCCGCCGCATCGAACGAATTCTGGCGGTTGTCGATCGCTTCCCACCGCGGCGTGTCGAAGTCCCAGCGAAGGCCCAGGTTCAATGACAGCTTGGGCGTTACCTTCCAGTCGTCCTGCACGTACAGGCCCATGGAGTTCGCCCGGCTGCGGATCAGGAACGTCTCCTGTCGGCTGCCGCCCGCCACCCATCCGTAAAGAAGGGCCGCGACCGAATCGCCGGTGGCGTTCTGGTTGAAGTTCATCGAACCGCCGGCCTGGGACAGAAACACGTCGTCATTGATCGACCAGCGGAACTCTCCGCCCCACTTCAGCGTGTGCTTGCCGCTCACGTAGGTCCAGTTGGAAACGATGTGGTTGTCGCGGATCGGGAACTGCCGACGCTCTTGGCCGCCGCCGCGCCCGATGCGCTGGATTCCCCCGGCTAGGCCGAATCCGGGGAAGAATTCCGGGTTGTTGCCGGTGAAACCGATCTCTTGGGATAGGCCGAGGCCCTTGGCAGCTATGGTGGGGTGCCACTTCCGCTTGTTCCACGTGAAGCGGTTCTCAGTGACAAGCTTGTTCGTGAGATTCGAGATCTCCGTCACCGACCAGTTGAAGTAGTGGTAGTTGATGATTCGCTGGTTGGTGTGAACCGGCTGGGGCCAGAATTCCTTGAAGTCCTCTCTGTTGCCGACAGTGTGAACGTATCGACCGTACAAGCGGTGTCGCTCGTTCACGGTGTGGTCGACGCGGAGCGACAGTGTGTTGTTGTCGTTCAGGTTGCGGCCGTTGTTCTGGAAGTTCCGGCTCCGCGACGGCCGACCCTCGACGTTCGGCGTCGGCCAGAACCTCGCGACAGCAGCCCCGACCGGATCCAAGTCGGCGGCGGGGATCATGTTGTTCGGAACTGGTTCCATGGTCACCGGATTGCGGATCACCGTGCCCAAGCCGGAGAAGTCGCCGCGCGTCTCGGCCGGGTTCGGGATGTTCTCGATCCGGGGCGCAGCCGTCCGTATGTTCGTGAATTCCTGGCTGGCGAAGAAGAAGCTCCGGTCCTTGGCGATCGGCCCGCCGAGGGCCCAGCCGTACTGGTTCCGGCGGAGGAGTTGCTTGTTCGAGCCTGAGAAGAAGTGTCGCGAGTCCATGGCGTCGTTGCGAACGAACTCGTAGACCGCTCCGTGAAGGCTGTTGGTCCCAGACTTGGTCGTCATCTGGATGAACCCGCCTCCCGAGCGCCCCATCTCGGCCTTATAGTTCGAGACCTCGACGTTCATCTCTTCCAGAGCCTCAATCGGCGGGTCGTAGTTCAGCGAGGCGACGCCCAAGAGGATGTTTTGCGTTGAGCCGCCGTCCAAGGTCCACATGGCGTTGTTGCTTCGTCCACCGGCGATCTGGAACTGCGAGCCGTTGCCGCGTTGGACGACAAAGCCGCTGAGGCGGACTAGCTGGGCCGCTCGCCGCCCGAGCAACGGCATGTTCGCGATGGACCGGTTCTGGATCACTCCGCCAACCGAGGAATTCTCGGTCTTGAGCAATGGCACATCGGCTTCCACCGTGACCGACTCCGTGACTTCGCCGAGCTCCATTACCGCGTCAGCCCTGGCCGACGAAGCGGTGTCTAGGCGGATACCCTCTCGCGTGTACTGCTTGAAGCCGGCCGTGGTGACGATCAGCTCGAACGTGCCGGGCTTGATGAACGGGATTGTGTAGCTACCGGTCTCGTTCGTCGTTGTCGTGTACGACTCGCCGGTTTCCATGTTCATGATCACGATCTCGGCGCCGGGAATCACCGCGCCGGATCCGTCGCTGACGGTTCCAGTCAGTGTGGCGTTGGTCTGGGCTAGGCCGATGGCCGCGCCCATCAGGAGTAGCGCTCCCACTAGGAGCCAGAGGTTTCGATGCATGCTAAGTCCCCCAAATCGCAACTGTCGCAGTCGAGCGCGCGCCCAAAGCTGCGCGGCCTGCCCAAGCTGCCCGTCAATACAGTACCATCGTTCTCGCTCCGAAATGCAAATCACAGGGCCCGCTGCACTGTGATGCGTCGCGCTAAGCCCTCTTACCGGCTCCAAACCCCATGCCAAGTGGCGAATTCCAAGGGCGTGACGCGGTAGCGTGCGAAGTTGCCTTGGTGCAGGCTCAGCAATTCGCGCTCGGCGATGGTCCGAAAGCGTTCGCAGTCAGGTTCCGGGATGTGCTCGCTCGCCCATGACGCGACATGGGCGGCAGCCTGCTTCTTGTCCATGGCTGCGCGCACAACAGCGGCTACAACCTCCCGTAACGCGTTGCGGTATCGCATCCGGAGCGCGTCGGGCTCACCGATAGACTGCCGCACAGCCGCATAGCGGGCGGCAGACCGGCTGTACTCCCGGACGAACAGATCGCGCAGCAGTTCGGTGCGTCGGAGTTCGTACACGCCGAGAAGCGCTTTGGAATAGAGGTCGCGCAGCACCTTGTCAAACGATAGAGGCGACAGATTCGCTTTGATGAACGGGAAATTCGCGGCGAGCCGGGAGACGCGCTTGTTGACGTCGTCGAAAGGTCGTAGATAGGGGAATTGCACCATCGTGAAGAAGGCCTGCTCAAACGGGTCTTTTATCGCCGAGGCCTTTGCGAGAGCCAGGTCGAAGCACTCTTCGATCAATTGCGGTACCTCGAGTGGGCGGAAGACCGAACCCCCGATGCCGACGCCACGGAAGCGGAGCCGGCCCGGCGCTGCCGGATCCGGCAGTAAGTTATCCGCCAGCAAGGCGTGAAGGCTGAGGATGGTGTGGCGATTGAACCTGATCTCCTCCGCCCCGTCGACGAGAAAGGCAATGGCGTCCTTGTGGTTGAGAATCATCTGGGTTTCGCGTGCATCCTTCCCCTCCGCCTCCTCCCCTGCTTGGATAAGGCGCTGCGTATCGAGCAGAGAATAGGTGTTGCCCTCCAGACGGCTGGAGTTCCACGAAAGGTCGATCAGCAGCCGGTTCAAGATCTGCTTGGCAAACGTGCCCGCCGGCTGTTCAGCAGGAGCGGCCGAGCCAATTTTCCGAAGCTCAGTTCGCTCCACTTCCGAAAGATAGAAGGTCTGGTTGGGCAGATATGAGTCGAGGGAATCGCGATCATTGCCAACTGGTTCGCGCTCTTCGAGAAGCAGATCGTTGCCAGCAACGACGACTAGGCACTGATGCTGTGGGGCTGGTGCAGCTAGCCCAGCGGGTCATGCTGCTCCACTAGAGCGAGGCGGGTTTGGAGCCGACAGGGATAGCGGAGCGTACGAGACTCCGCGCAGCTCTACTTGGAGGCTATCGGGTCGCCCCGGCCCCGGCCTCGGTCCACACGTTCTGCGGGGACGACTCCCATCGAGCCCGTGAAAGCCGAGGCGACCGGCAGCTGTACTAGCCGCGGCGACTTGCCCGCTGGAAGAACAAACCCGATTGACTCCGGAATCAAATTTAGGTTAGCCTAAATATTAACTTCAGCATGACATTGATTCAAATCTTGCTGACACTAATTCTATTTTCGGTGTTCCCGGCGAGCGCCAATCAGGCCGCCGGGACGCTGAATGGAACGGTGCTCGATCCATCAGGTGCGGCGGTATCCGGAGCCACCGTTTCACTGAGCCACCCTGTGTCCGGTTTCGAGCGCGAAGTCACGGCCGACGACCGTGGCGGGTTTCGCTTCACCAACGTCCCGTTCCAAGCTTACGAGCTGCAGGCGGTGCAGGCCGGATTCCGGCCGTCGAGCCGCCGAGTGGAACTCCGCTCAAACCTTCCGGTCAGCGTGGACATCCAGTTGGAGTTGTTGACCCAGTCGGAATCGGTGTCCGTTGATGCCAGCGAGAGAATTACGCTGCTGGACCCGGAGGCCAGCGGGACTCAGACTCAACTCAGCCGGCTGATCATCGAGAAGCTGCCGGTCAGCAGCGCCACCAGGGGCTTGGAGTCAGTGCTGCTCGGTTTCCCGGGCTTCGCCGCTAACGCCAACGGCTCGATCCATCCGCGAGGTGCCCACAACCAGATGACCTACGTGATCGACGGAATGCCCATTAGCGACCAGTTCTCCGGGCAGTTTGCGACCTCGATCGATCCCAACCTGGTCGAGACTCTGGAGCTGTTCACGGGCAACATCCCGCCCGAGTATGGCGCGAAGGTTTCCGGCGTTGCGCGAGTGACGACGCGATCCGGTTTTGACGGCGGCGGCCGCACTTTCGGACAGCTTGACTTGGGGGGCGGGGGATTCGACACGTTGTCGCAGGCAGCACAGGTCGGCGGGACGACCGGGACGCTGGGCTGGTTCGGCTCGGTTTCCAGCGTCAAGACCAATCGCTTTCTCGACTCGCCGTCGCTTGACAACCTCCACAATGGCGGCAACGCCCAGCGCGGGTCGCTGCGGCTGGACTGGCACCGACCGAATGGGGATCTGTTCCGCATCATGGCCATGGGCGGGCGGTCTTCGTTCCAACTTGCCAACCTGCGCAGCCAGCACGCTAATGGCCAGCGACAGAGGCGGCTGCTGGATGATCAGGCCGTCTCGCTCGGCTATGTGAGGATCCTGGCGCCGATGGCCACGTTCGATTCCACCACATCGTTTCGCACGACAGCGGGCCGCCTGACGCCGAGTCCGGGTGACACCCCTGCCACGGCGGAGTTGGCGCGTTCGCTTTCGACTCTGGCCAGTTTCAATCGCTTCAGCTGGCAGAATGGCTCGCACCAGTTCACGGTGGGGCTTGACGGCCAGTATTTCCCGGTGTCGGAGAGTTTTGTCTTCGGGCTAACGGACCCGCTCGTGAACGTTCCGCGGTCCGATGGGTTCAACCCGAACCTGCTGCCATTCGACCTGACTCGCGGAGGGGCGCGCTTCCGCTTCCAGCAGAGCGCCTCGGGCCAGCTGCTGACCGCCTTTGTGCGCGACCGCGTGCGCTGGCGCAACTTAGTGCTCGACCTTGGCCTAAGGCTGGATCGCTATTCGATGCTGGTGGTCGACAGCGAGCTCCAGCCGCGGGTCGGCCTGGCCTACCACATCGGGTCCACCGGCACGGTGCTGCGGGCTTCCTACAACCGCAACTTCCAGACGCCGCCGAATGAGAACCTGCTCTTGGCGAACTCACAGCAAGCCGCCCTCCTCGCGCCCCCGGCTGTACGCAGGTCCCTGAACGGTGGATCGATTCCGATCCAGCCGCAGTATCAGAATGTCTACGAGACGGGGCTGCAGCAGAGCATCGGGGGGGTGGTCTCCGTAGACGCCGCCTTCTACCACAAGAATTCCACGAACCCCCAGGACAACGACAACTTCCTCGACACGGGAATCATCTTCCCCACCTCGCTGGCATTCTCGCGCGTGAACGGCGTTGACGCGCGGATCGTCTTGCCCGAGCGGCGCGGCGTTTCGGGCTCCCTGAGCCTGACTCACTTCCGGGCGATCGTAACTCCGCCGTTCACCGGAGGGCTGTTCTTGGCCAGATCGAGCCTAGACGCACTGTCTGAGGGCCCCTTCGTAATCGACCACGACCAAGCCTTGGGCATGAGCGGAAACGTGATCTACCGCCCGGCCAAGCACTGGTGGACGAGCTGGCAGTTGCGGTATGACAGCGGCTTGGTGTCCAATCCGTCCGATCCCGGGCAGGTCGCGGCCGATCCCGACTACTTCGACCTGCTGCCGTATGTCGACTTGGCGGGCGATCCGCCGCGGATCCGGCCTCGCACGATCATCGACGCCTCGCTCGGCTACGAGCACTATCGCGCTGACCGGCGCGTCTGGGAAGTTGCGTTCCACGTATCGAACCTGACGAATCGGGAGGCCCTGTACAGCTTCCAGTCAGTCTTCGTCGGCACCCGCGTGCTCCAGCCGTTCACGGCCAGCGTGCGGCTGCGCCTGTTTTGGTGATGCCGGGGTTGCCCGTATGATGGGCGGGCAGGGAAGGCGGCAACTCCCCGGGCGGGCCTGATGGAAGATCACTCGAATCGTCTCGCGGCACTGCGCAGTGGCGTCCGCGACCAGCCCCTCTACGTTTCTGCGCTGCCAAACATCCGCTACCTGACAGGCTTCACCGGGTCGGCTGGCCACCTGCTTGTAACCGCAGACAAGGCCACGCTGTTCACAGATAGTCGCTATTCCTCTCAGGCGCGGGAACAGGCGCGTTGCGCCGCCGTCCGGATTTCTCGCGGAGATGCGCGTCCGGTATTGGTCGCCGAAGCGAAGAAACTGCGCTTGAAACGCCTGCGCTTTGAAGCCAATCGCATTGACTACGGGACCTACGCTTACTTGAATGCCGAGTTGCCCCGCTGCCGGCTGATGCCCGTTGATTCGGTGGTGGAGAAACTGCGCCAGATCAAGAGCGCCTCCGAGATCGCCGCCATGCGCGATTCGCTAGCGCTGAATTCTGCCGCCTACGAAGATGTCGTCAACAGGTTGGACGCTCGTTGGAGCGAGGCAGAGATGGCCGCCGAGCTGGAATTTGCCATGCGCAGGCGCGGGGCGGAAGGCGCCGCGTTCCCGACAATCGTGGCGAGCGGGGAGCATGGCGCTCGTCCCCATGCCGAGCCCCGCGACCAGCGGATCGAGCCGCGGGCGCTCGTGGTGGTGGACCAGGGTGCTATACTCGGGGGCTATTGCAGCGACATGACCCGGATGGTTGCCTTGGGTGATCCGGGCGCAGCACAGAAAGCATTGGTCCAAGCCGTTCTAGAGGCCCAAGCGGCTGCGATCGACGCAATCCGTCCCGGCGTAGAATGCAGGACAGTGGACGGGCGGGCACGCGAGGTTCTGAAGAAGACCAACGTGGGAGGCGTCCGGCTTGACGAGCTGTTCGTGCATTCGACGGGCCATGGTCTGGGACTAGAGATCCACGAAGGGCCGCGCATTGCGCCCGGGCAGCGCCAGCGCTTACGGCAGGGCATGGTGGTCACCGTCGAGCCAGGTGTCTACTTGGAGGGCTTGGCCGGCGTGCGGATTGAAGACGTGGTGGCTGTTACGGCAAGCGGATGCGAAGTGTTAACCGGCACGCCACGAGAGCTGCGCGTGCTGTAAGGGTTGGGATCGGAGCGACATGGCGAGAACCAAGCTGGACCGAGCAGCGATCGAAGCGCTCGTTGGGATCCTCGACGAAAAGGGGTTGACAGAGGTCGAGTACGAGGCCGACGGGGTTCGCGTCCGGGTGGCGCGAACCGCAGCGCCGCCGGCAGCGCCGCCGCCTCCCCCAGCCACTGCCGCGGCGTCACCGAAGGCCGAGGGCGAGGCGCAGGCGGTCGCCAGCGCCGGCGGGCAGCTCATCGAGTCTCCCATGGTCGGCACGTTCTATGCGGCCTCCTCCCCGGAAGCGCCGCCGTTCGTCGAGGTCGGGGATCGCGTCAAGAAGGGCCAGGTGGTCTGCATCATCGAGGCCATGAAGCTAATGAACGAGATCGAGTGCGAGTACGAGGGCGTGGTCGCCGAGCGCTTGGTCGACAATGCCCAGGGCGTGGAATTCGGCCAGCCTCTGTTCCGCATTACCGCCGACTGAGGCCGGGGCCGCGCCGAGATGTTCGAAAAGGTTCTCATCGCCAATCGCGGCGAGATCGCCGTGCGAGTCATCGCGGCTTGTCGCGAACTTGGCGTGAAGACCGTCGCGGTCTACTCGACGGCAGATCGCGACTCGCTGCATGTCAGCTATGCCGACGAGGCAGTGTGCATCGGAGCGGCGCCGAGCTCCCAGAGCTACCTGAGCGTGCCTGCCATCATCAGCGCGTCAGAAATTGCCAACGTTGATGCGATCCATCCCGGCTACGGATTTCTGGCAGAGGATGCGCACTTTGCGGAAATCTGCGGCGACTGCGGAATCGAGTTCATCGGCCCCGGCCCGGAAGCGATTCGCTTGATGGGCGACAAGGCGCAGGCGCGCAAGGCAGCGCAGGATGCGGGAATCCCCGTCCTTCCCGGCTCCCAAGAGCCACTGCAAGACCTGTCCGAGGCGCGCGGCTACGCCGAGGAGATTGGATTCCCGGTAATTCTCAAGGCGTCGATGGGCGGCGGTGGCAGGGGCATGCGCATCGTGCGTAGCGCCGAGAGCCTCGAGGGGGCGTTTCAGCAGGCGCGAGCCGAGGCTGAGGCTGCGTTTGGGTCTGGCGACGTCTACCTTGAGAAGTTCGTCGAGCGGCCCCGGCACATCGAGTTCCAAGTCTTGGGCGACAACTACGGCAATGCCGTCTCGCTGGGCGAGAGGGAATGCTCCATCCAGCGGCGACATCAGAAGCTGCTGGAGGAAGCCCCGGCCAATGGCTTCAGCGCCGACCGTCGGGGCGAGATGGCGGCGATCCTCTCCAAGGCACTGTCCGCGATCGGCTATTCGAACGCCGGCACGGTCGAGTTCCTGATGGACGAGGACGGGGAGCTCCACTTTATCGAGCTCAACGCTCGCATCCAGGTCGAGCACCCTGTGACGGAGGCCGTCACGGGCGTCGACCTAGTGAAGAGCCAACTCTTGCTGGCAGCGGGCGAGCCCTTGGACTCGGTCGTATCCCAGCCTGTGGAAGTGCGTGGTCACGCAATCGAATGCCGTATTAACGCCGAGGATCCCGAGACGTTCATGCCATCGGCAGGGAAGATCAACGAGTTCTCCGCGCCCGGAGGGATTGGCGTGAGGGTCGACACGGCGGCTTACTCAGGTTGGACGGTCCCGCCCTACTACGACTCCCTCGTTGCCAAGATCACGGCCCACGGCGCGAGCCGGGCCGAGGCGATCGAGCGAATGAAGCGCGCGCTGTCGATGTGCAGGCTGGACGGGATCAGGAACTCGATCTCGTTGCACCGCAAGATTCTGGAAACTGCCGCCTTCGCAGAGGGCCGCTACGACACCCGGTTCATTGAAGAGCACGGCATTTAGACTTCGCCGCCTCCCTCCCACCAAAGGCAAGCGCCAGCCCCGGCCCGCTGGCCCTGCGGTCGTCCCCCGGCACACGCTAGAATGACCGCGATGCCGATCCGCATCAACGGTGAACTGGTTTCCGACGAAACGCTGGCGCGCGAAGCCGAATCAGTCCGTCAGCGCCTGGAGACATTGTCCCCGGACCAGCGCGAGCAGATGGGCCTCGACGCGGCAGGCATCCGCGAGCGCGCGATCGAGTGGGGCCGCGAGAACCTCATCGAACAGATCCTGCTGCGGCAGCAGGCCGGCTCGGATCCCCGGCCCGTCGATGAAGAGGCCGCCGAGCAGCGTTTCGCCGACGCGCTCAAGCGGTGCGGAGGCGCGAAGAAGCTCGCGGAAGCGGGTGTCGACGAAGACGCTCTCCGCGGCGATATCCGCACGCAGCTCAAGGTCGAGCGGCTGATCGAATCGGTGACGGCAAAGGCGAAGGCGCCAAGACCCAAGGAACTCGCGCAAGCCTACCGACGCAACAAGCAGCGCTACAAGACCGAGGAAATGGTGCGGGCGTCCCACATCGTCAAACACGTCGAGAAGGGCGTCACTGAAGAACAGGCCAGGCGCGCCGCGGAGAGCATCTACGGCCGTCTGCAGTCCGGCGAAGCCTTTGAGCTGCTCGCCGACGAGGACTCTGACTGCCCCGGAGGGGGAGGCGATCTGGGCTACTTCGAGCGGGGCAAGATGGTGAGCGAGTTTGAGGACGTCGTCTTCGAGATGCAGGTCGGCGAGGTCAGCGAGGTCTTCAAGACGGTCTTTGGGTTCCACATCGTCAAGCTCACCGACCGCAAGGCTGCCGGGGTGCGTCCGTTCGCCGAAGTCCAGGACGAGTTGGCGCGAGAAGCCCTTGAGAACCGGCGCAGGGAACTGGTCGAGCGGTACTTGGACGGCCTCCGCGAGCGGGCAGTCGTGGAAGATGCGCCGGCTTCAGCGAGCGAGGCCTAAGCCACTGCGGGACAGCCGCTTGGCTGTTCCACGGGCTAGGCGTATCCCCTCCGCAGGCAATTAGTTGCGCGATCATCGTGCTAAAATCGCCTACGGCCGTGCCGGTGCAGCACAACCACTCGCAAGCGCCAGTCCAGGATACTCAGGGAACCGGGCCCGGCCTGCCGGTGCTCCCGTTCACGCCGAGCCCGTGCTGCGTTCCGAGCGTGTCCAGGGCGCAGCGATTGGCAGAGTCTAGGAGGATGTCCGAGTCGCGGCCGGTAGCGCGCGCAGCCTCCGCCGCCGAGATGTGCCGGATGGCCGGCGGGCGCTTCCTGATGGGCACTGAGACCGACGTGGGATTTCCCGCTGACGGGGAAGGCCCGGTCAGGGAAGTGCTGCTGGATCCCTTCTACATCGACCGGTACCCGGTCACGGTGGAATCGTTTCGGGACTTCGTGCGCGCCACGGACTACGTTAGCGAGGCGGAGCGTTTCGGCTGGTCGTTCGTGTTCCACAAGCAACTGCCCGCCGAACAGTACCGCGACTTGGCCGAGGACACGGTCGCCGGCCACGAGTGGTGGTGCAAGGTCAAGGGCGCTGACTGGCGGCATCCCGAGGGTCCCGATTCCGGCATTGAGCAGCATCCCGACCATCCCGTCACGCATATCTCGTACGCGGACGCGCTGGCCTATAGCCGCTGGGCCGGCAAGCGATTACCCACAGAAGCGGAGTGGGAATTCGCCGCGCGCGGCGGCTTGGAGCAGCAGCTCTATCCATGGGGCGACGAGCTTGAACCGGGAGGGAAGCACCTGTGCAACGTCTGGCAAGGCCGCTTTCCAGACCACGACACGGGCGAGGATGGCTATCGCGGCCCATGCCCCGTCGACGCGTTTCCTCCGAACGGATTCGGCATCTATTCCATCACCGGGAACGTCTGGGAGTGGTGCGCAGACTGGTTCGATCCGATCTACCATGTCACCGCGACGCGCTCCAATCCGGTCGGTCCGCCCAACGGGACGGCCAGGGTCATGCGCGGCGGGTCGTTCTTGTGCCACGCTTCCTATTGCAACCGCTATCGCGTGGCCGCGCGCACGTCCAACACGCCCGATAGCGCCACCGCCAACTTGGGCTTCCGCTGCGCTAGCGATGCCTGACCGAGAGGCGCTGAATGAACACCGCTAAGCTCTTGGCGCGAATCTGCGCCCTGCTGCTGGGCCTGGCGTTGGCAGCGGTGCCGCCCAGTTATCCGCAGGAACCCGAATCCCCCGCCGGCGAGCAGGCCGCGCCCGTCCCGGTCGAGCAGCCCCTGCCGTACAGCCACAAGACGCATGTCGCGCTAGGCATCCAGTGCCGCGACTGTCATGCCATCGCGGACCCCGGCTTTGCCGCCGGCTATCCCGCGGAGGCAACCTGCATGGCCTGTCATGCGTCGATCAAGACGGATAGCCCGCATATCCAACTGCTTGCCAAACTCAATTCCGAGGGCACGGCCGTGCCTTGGAAACGGATCTACCGAGTGCCGGACTTCGTCTGGTTCTCGCACGCCTCGCATGTGGAAGATGCCGGCTTCGAATGCGAGACGTGCCACGGTCCGGTGGCGCAGCGCGAGGTCTTGTTCCAGGAGAAGCCCACAACGATGGCAGCCTGCATGGAGTGCCACGCTCGCAACAATGCGCCGAACGACTGCGATCTGTGCCATGACCCCGGCTAGCCCTGGCATGCCAAGTCGGCGGGCCGCGGAGCCCGGGGTGCAGCCCTGATGCGACTCGCGTTGCTCGGATCCACCGGCTCGATTGGGCGCAACACCCTGCAGGTGGTGCGCGAGATTGACAGCGAGGTCGAGGTGGTCGCGCTTGCTGCCGGGCGCAATGTCGCCGAACTCGCGCGCCAGGCCGCCGAATTTCGGCCGAGCCTGCTGTCGGTGGCCGACGAGGAATCTCTCGCAGCGTTGCGCGCCAGCATCGCCGGAATTCCGGGCTATGCTCCGCGCTGCGTGTGCGGGCCCGACGGCAACTACGAGGCCGCGGTCGGTATTGACTCTGACGTGTTGGTCTCGGCCGCGGTCGGGGTCGCCGGCTTGGCGGCTACGTACGCGGCGGTGCGAGACGGCCGGCGCGTCGCTCTGGCGAACAAGGAGGTGCTCGTCGCCGCCGGGGACGCTGTGATGCAGGCCGCCCGTGAGTCCGGCGCGGAGCTGCTGCCGGTCGATAGCGAGCACAACGCGATCCACCAGTGCTTGCGAGCCGGGCGGCCCGACGAAGTGGAGCGGATCGTCCTGACGGCTTCCGGCGGACCGTTCCGCTGCACGCCGGTGGAGCAGCTGGCGCATGTCACGCCAGCCAGCGCCCTGCGCCACCCGACGTGGAACATGGGCAGCCGGATCACCGTTGACTCGGCCACGATGATGAACAAGGGCTTTGAGGTCATCGAAGCCTGCCACCTGTTCTCCCTGCCGCCGGAGCGGGTGGATGTGGTCGTGCATCCGCAGTCGATCATCCATGCCATGGTCGAATTCGTGGACGGATCGATGATCGCGCAGCTCAGCCCGCCTGACATGAAGCTGCCGATCCGCTACGCGTTGGCGTTTCCGGCGCGGGAAGCGAGTCCGCGAGAGCGCATGGATTGGGGCAGCGTGCCACAATTGGATTTCGAGTCGCCCGACCTCTCGAAGTTCCCGCTGCTGGCGCTAGCGTATGAAGCATTGCGCCTCGGCGGCCCGTCCGGCTGCCTGCTCAACGCTGCCGACGAGGTGGCCGTGGGGGCTTTCTTGGAAGGGCGGATTGCCTACTTGGACATTCATGGCGTGGTCGAGCAAACCTTGGAATGGGGCGCGGCGCGACCGGTTTCCGGAATCGAGGACGTCATGGAGTGCGATCGCGAGGCACGTGCCTACGCGGCCGCCTTGGTGGCGAATTGCGCGCCCCCGACCCGCGTAGGCCAGGTGCCAGCCTGAGGCTCGAAGTCCCCGTATGGTCAATTTCATTCTCGTCCTGAGCGTCTTGGTCGTGTTTCACGAGCTAGGACACTACTTGGCAGCTCGATACTTCGGAGTCAAGGTCGAGAGCTTTTCGATCGGTTTCGGCCCCAAGCTGCTGGGATTCGACCACGACGGCACGGATTTCAAGGTTTGCCTGCTCCCGATAGGCGGCTATGTGAAGATGGCGGGCCATGCCCTGTCCGACGAGGCAGTCTACGAACCAGACGGGTTCTCGGCGAAGCCGCGCTGGCAGCGCCTGATCATCCTCGCTGCCGGCCCTGCCTTCAATTTCGTCCTCGCGATCGGCCTGCTGGCCGGCGTCTACATGCACGAGTACTCGCGGGCAGCCTACTTGGAGGAAGTCGCGCGGATCGGCTACGTCAGGCCGGGCTCGGCGGCGGATCGGGCTGCGATTCAGACCAATGACGTGGTCCGCTCCGTCGATGGCGTGGAGACGCCGACTTGGAAGGACTTGATCGTCGCCTCGACGCTCGTTCAGGACAACGAGACGGTCTTGACGCTGGAGCGAGGCGGCACCGCGCTGGACACCCGCATCACGATTCCAGAGATGCAGGGGGAGCGCGGCGTGCCCGATCCCGGCTGGAGCGCGGCCCATCGGGTGGAATTAGTCGAACTGGTCCCGGGGTCGCCGGCAGCCAGCTCCGGGATCGAGGTCGGCGACGTACTTGCGAGCATCGATGGCTCCCGAATCATCGCCGTGGAGCAGGTCGCCGAGATCGTTGGCGGTTCGGACGGCGAGCCGTTATTGCTCGAAATCGAGCGGGAGGGCGCGCGGCGGTCTTTCCAACTTCAGCCGGCAAAGCACGAGGAAGGATGGCGGCTCGGGATCGTAATGCGGCCCATCCGCGAGCGGATCGAAGAGGAGCTGTCCTTCGGTGCCGCTTTCGGCGTGTCGGTCGAGGAAAATCTCGGATTCGCGAGCATCATCTTTCGCTCTCTCGGCAAGCTGATCACGGGCGAAATGGCCGTAACAAACCTCGAAGGGCCGGTCGGGATCTACGAGCACACCCAGGCCGCAGCGTCCTTCGGACTGGCCGCCTT
Source organism: Terriglobia bacterium (assembly GCA_009838515.1). GTDB lineage: Bacteria > Acidobacteriota > Terriglobia > Bryobacterales > UBA6623 > VXMF01. Next base: position 116,111 of record VXRL01000031.1, read on the forward strand.
GGTCCAGTTCATGGCACTGATCAGCGTCAACCTCGGCGTCATAAACCTCGCGCCCGTGCCGGTGCTCGATGGGGGCCAGATCTTGCTGCTGTTCGTCGAATCGATGCTGCGCCGTGACGTGAGCATGAAGGTCAGGCAGCGCATCACTCAGGCAGGGTTGCTCTTCATCATCGTCCTGTTCGGGGTTGTGATGTACAACGACTTGGCACGCCAGTTCCTTGCACCTTGATCTGCGCCATCGCCGGGTCCGGCCCGGCCGAACGGACAGCCGATGCGGTCGCTCTGTGGAATCGAGCGTGCGTAGCATGCCAAAATAGGGATTCAAGGAGCACTGACCATGTTGCAACGATGGAATCCCATGCGGATGCGCGTCTTCTTGCTGGCACCGGCCGCGTTGCTTTGCGCCTGGCCGGGCCAGCTGGCAGCCCAAACCAAGGTGGCCGTCATCAACTTTCAGGAAGCGTTGCTGTCGACCGCCGACATGAAGAAGGAATCGGCGGCGCTCGAAGCCAAGTATCAGGACCGCCAGGAGGAGCTGAATGCGCTCTCGGCGGAACTGCAAGAGCTTCAGGCCAAGATACAAGGCACCACCGGAGCCGACTTGGCCCAGCTGCAGGCCGAGGGCCAGCGCAAGCAGATCAGAGCCCAGCGAATGACGGAGGACCTCCAGTCTGATGTCGAATTCGACCGGCAGAACATCCTCACCGCCGCCAGCGGCCGCATGCGGGAAATCGTCCAGGGCTTGCGTGCGGAGAAGGGCTTCGACCTGATCGTCGACAGCTCGAGCGTGCTGGCGGGCGATCCCTTGATCGACCTGACCGCCGAAGCTACCCAGGCCTACGACGCCAAGCACCCGGCCGACTAATTGCCCGCTCCGCTCGCATGGAATACCTAGGTGCCTACGGCAGCCAGAGTGTTCTGTTCGAGCGCATCGTCAAGGCCGTGCTGATGGCCTTGGCGGCCGGGGCGCTGCTGGCCGGGTTCTACTACATGTTCTTCCGCAACTGGCGCGAGGAGCGCCAGGCGAAGGCTTTCTTCGAGCTGCTCCAGGAGCACCGCTACGAGGAGGCCTACCGCATGTGGGGCTGTTCCGTCGAGGAGCCCTGCCGCTACTACCCATACGAGGAGTTCTTGGAAGACTGGGGGCCCGAGGCGCCGTTCGGGGAGCTCTCCCAGTACTCGCTAGGCCGCTCCTACACCCAGCCCGGCGGCGTGATCTTGCGCTACAGAATCAATGGCGCGAACGGCGATCCGCTGTGGATCGAGCTGGATCCTCCGACGATCAATTTCGCGCCGAACTGATCCTCGCCGCGCGCGGTCAGGCCTGGCCGTCTCCCGCTAGTTCCTGCCACAGGGCCCGATAGAAGCGCAGGTAGCGCTCCGGCTCGCAGCTCTGAGCTGTCTCGGCGAGAGTGTACCGGTCGTAGCCGATCGAGGCCAGGAGCCGGAACAGCTCGCGATGGGGGTAGTCAGGCAGGTCGCGAATATGGACGTTGCGTATGAAGCCCTTGAGCAGGTCGAAGGCCGGCTTGATGGTCCCGTTGCGAATATCGGTCGGATTCGAGTTCCAGCAGATCCCGACCGACGGGTGGCCGCAGGCGTCCATGATCTGCCGCATGACTTCGGGCTGCTGGGTCTGGCGGCCGTGGACTTCGACCCAGATCTCGATCCCGTAACGCAGCGCGTGTTCGCCACATTCCTGCAGCGCATCGCCGATCCGGCGGATGGTGACGTCGTGCGGGACTCCCTCCGGCAGCCCGTTCGGGCGCACCTTGACCCCCCAGCAGCCCAGGTCGTGCGCGAGTTCAACGAAGCGGGCGGTCTGCTCCACGTTCTCCCGCCGCTCGGCCTCGTCGGGAGAGTGGAACTCGCAGGCCGAGCCTAGGCTCAGCAGCCGCACGCGGCTGTTCTGGAAGCGGGAGCGGACGCGCTCCACCTCCGCTCGCGGCAGCCCCGGTTCCACTCCGTGGCGATGCGTGCTGCGCAGTTCAACAGCTTCGAAGCGTGCAGCCTCGAGCTGCTGGATGATGGTCTCGATATCCCAGTCGCGACCGACGTTGTACGTAACCAAGCCCAGCCTCATGGTGGTCGGATCCTCCTTCTGCGCCGATGGTCTGGAAACGGCCTCGATGCGCCGCCCACATTGTCGCAAATAGTCGATGCCGGGCCCGGCGGCGTTTCGCTCCAGCCCCAATCGCGGGCTTCGGCCCAAGTCTGCCCCAAGTTTGGCCTAGTTCGAGCGCATTAGATGCACTACTGATAGCCGTCTAGTGCCAATCGCACCCCACATCTAGTAAATCTTCACGGAGCGGAATTTTCTTCGGAATTAGGCCTTGACAGAGGGATTTTGCACTTTCGATAATGTGGTGGTCGAAAGTGGTCAAGAGTAGAGCAAAGTGGTCCAAATGGGAGCTTGCCCGCTGATGCGGTTGGAACCGGCGGAACGCGCTCGACTCTGTCCACGCGGGTGAACGCGACATGTTCTGGGGCACTGAGACAGGCAGGGTCGACGCCAAGGGCCGGCTGAAGCTCTCGGCATCGCTGCATCGCAGCCTCAGGGAACTCTGCGATGCGGCTGGGCGCGCGCCCGACAGCCCTGACCGTGAGCGTGCCCCCGATGTCTTCGTCACCAGCTTTGACGGTGAGGAGGTCAAGGTCTTTCCGTCGGAGGAATGGGCCAAGATCCTGAAGCAGATGGCATCGGCCGAGACCGCGACCGACGGCGAAGCGAACAACAGGCTGCTGATGCGGGCGAATAGCTTTGGCAAGCCCGAGAACCTCGACAACCAAGGCCGGCTGCTGCTGCCTGCGGCGCTGCGCAAGAAAACCGATTTCACTGGTCCCGTCATGATCCAGTGGCGCAACCACCACTTGGTCGTGTGGCGCGAGGAGACCTTCGAGCGGCAAGTCGCGAACAACGCGCCGACCTCGGGAGACCTCGCATACGGTGCGAGCACGCTGGGGCTGTGATGGAGGAAGGTCTCGGACACTACTCCGTGATGGCAGACGAGATGGAACGCTACCTGTTCGGCGAAGGCGGCTCGATCCCGCGCGGGGTCTACTGCGATTGTACTGCGGGAGCGGGCGGGCACGCTCTGCGCATTCTGCAACGCGCGGCGGGATGCAAGCTGATCGCGATCGACCGGGACGAGGACGCCCTTCGGCGCTGCCGGACACAGCTGTCCGGGTTCGGGAGTCGGGTCCGCTATTTTCACGGCGGCTTTTCCAGGCTGGCCCAAGCGGCCAAGGACTGCCTGCCGCTGGTCGGGATCTTGGCGGATCTGGGCCTGTCGCGCCTGCAGCTCGACGACGGGCGCCGAGGCTTCAGCCTGCGGCACCCCGGCCCGCTGGACATGCGCTTTGACCGCCGCCAGGCGCTGCAAGCCGACGAGCTCGTCAACCGGGGCGGTGAAGGCGACTTGGCCGACACGCTATACGGCTTGGCGGACGAGCGATTCAGCCGACGCATCGCCCGCGCCGTGGTCCGAGCGCGTCCGATTCGCGACACCGCGCACTTGTCCGAGGTCGTTGCCGCGGCGGTGCCGCGCAGCGCGGCCTCGCGCATCCATCCCGCGACCAAGACTTTTCAGGCACTGCGCATGGCAGTGAACGACGAACTCGGCGAGCTAGGCAAGCTGCTCGCCGACGTGCCGCGCCTGCTCGCTCCGGGCGGCCGGTTTGTCGTGTTGAGCTTTCACAGCGGCGAAGACCGCTTGGTGAAGCAGAGCTTCCGGCAGCTTGCGGCGGCCGGAACATATCGCCTGCTGACGCGCCGCATCGTGCGCCCGTCAGAGGGAGAAGTGCGGAGGAATCCAGCCAGCCGCAGCGCCCGCTTGCGAGCGGTGCAGCGCACGGAGATGGCGTATTCCGCCTAGAGGCAGGATCGGTTAGCAATGGAGAAGGTACTAACGAAGAAGGCGCCGCCGGGACGGCCATCCCACCACGGCCGGCGTGGCGTGCCCAAGGAGCGCGCCACGCCCAGCCCGTCCGTGCCCGGCGGCGCCACCTCGCCCGCAGCGGCGCAAGCGCAGCCGATGTCGATCGGAGGCGCGCCGCTGTACCAGAAGCACATTGACAACAGCGGAATCCGCTACAGGCACGACCCGCGGGACCGAGAAGTCTGGCGCGTCGGTCTGAGCCTGGGCCTGTTCCTGCTGGTATTGTCGATCTTGCTGTGGGGGCCGCAGAGATTGGTCACCCAATCCGGCTACAAGCAGGAGGTGCTTCGCCAGCGGGTTGGACAGTTGCAGGCCGTGCGCGATGAGCTGAAGATGCAGCGCGGACGGTTGGAGGACCTGCGGCGTGTCGCGGCGCTAGCCGAGCAGATGGGGCTGCGACAGACCGAGCCGGACAGCTATAGCTGGTTCGCTCTGATGCAGGGAGATGGCGAGGCGGACACGACCGTGGCGCGATTGCTGCGATCTGGCGAGTGACTTCTGAGCGAAGCTGTGGGATTCCAACGGTACATGCTGAGATCTGAAGGCGATAGGGGGCAAGCCAAGAGCTAGCGGTGAAATTGATGATCAGAGCGGAGCGGGCAGGCGGCGCCTTCGCGTCCATGCGGCGGCTGCTCGGATCGAGTTCCAACCGCCGAATCCTGGCCGTGGTCTGTGTCGCGGCGGGATGGTTCCTGCTTGTGCTCGCCAAGCTGGTCGACTTGCAGGTCCGCCAGCACGAACAACTCTCCGCCAAGGCGACGCGCCAGCATGTCGGCAGCGTGGATATTCCCGCGCGCAGGGGGCATCTCATCGATCGCCACGGGCGAGAGCTGGCCCTGAGCATGCAGATGGATTCCATCGGGATCTTCTCCAATCACGTGTCCGATCCACCGGCCGTGGCGGCTGCTCTGGCCGAGGCCGTCGCCGTCGACGAACAGGCGCTGCGCAGGAGGATCGAGAGGGGCGGATTCCAATGGGTCAAGCGGCTGGTCACCTTGGCCGAAGCGCAGCGAGCCCGCGCTCTGGGCCTAGACTTCCTGCACTTCGAGGAAGAGAGCCGCCGCTACTATCCCTATGGCTGGGTGGCAGCCCAAGTGCTGGGCACCGTAGGCATCGACCACACCGGCCAAGCCGGCCTTGAGCAGAAGTTCGAGAGCCAGTTGCGCGGCACGCCGGGACGCGGCCTGATGCAATACGACGCTCTACGGCGGCGATACGGCTGGCAAGTGCTGCAAGCGCCCAAGCCCGGCAGCGACGTGTTGCTCAACCTCGATCTGGAGTTGCAGTCGCTGGCTGACCTAGAACTCGAACGCGCTGTGCGCGAAACGAAGTCCCAGTCGGGAACGATCGTCCTGATGCGTCCTGGCGGCGGGGAAATCCTCGCCATGGCTAGCTGGCCTCGGTTCGATCCCAACGGATTGTCGAGAACCAAGGAGGATCTTGAGAATCTACGTAACTTTGCGGTCAGTGCCATGGTCGAACCAGGGTCCACCTTCAAAGTCTTGACTGCGTCAGCGGCCTTGGAGGAGGGGCTGGTGAGCGTCGAAGATGAGTTCGATTGCGAGATGGGGGGCATGTGGATCGACCGGCGGCGTATCCGCGATCACCACCCGTACGGAATTCTGACGATGCCGCAGGTACTGATGAAGTCGAGCAACGTCGGCACGATCAAGATCGGCTACCGGGTCGGGGCGGAGAGGTTGCACGACTACATCCGCCGCTTCGGGTTCGGCACCAAGACTGGCGTCAACCTCCCGGGCGAGATCCACGGACTGGTCCGGCCGTTGGAGAGATGGTCCGATGCCTCGCTAGCGTCTCTCTCGATGGGGCAGGAAATCGGCGTGACCGCGGTGCAGATGGCCAGCCTGTTCGGCACGATCGCCAACGGGGGGGTCCGGGTCAAGCCCCGGGTAGTCCGCGCGATTCGAGAGAGCGGCTCGCAGGAAGTGCCGCTAGAGCCACCGTCGGCCGAGCGAGTGATCAGCCAGGACACCGCCGCGACGATGCAGGTGATTCTGGAGCAGGTCGTCCAGGGAGGCACTGGCCGCTTCGCGCAGATCCAAGGCTATCGCGTGGCGGGCAAGACCGGCACGGCCCAAATGATCAATCCGGTCACGCGCTCTTTCAGGGACGGCATGTACTTGGCCAGCTTCTGCGGATTCGCGCCGGTCAACAATCCGGCCGTAGTCGGCGTGGTGATGTTGTTCGATCCACGCGGTCAGTTCTACTACGGTGGCCGAATTGCGGCCCCGGTGTTCTCGACTGTCGTGCGGCAGGCTCTGCGCATCCTGGACGTAGCGCCGTCCCGGATCCCTTCGCTCCCCGTGCGACCACCAGCTGATGTCGACTCGCTTCTGTTGGCGGACTTCATCGAGGGCCGGGCTCGCGACTCCGAGGACGAGCCGATCTTTCCGGGCCGGAACGAGGCGGGGCCGGCAGAATGGGAGGCTCCCACTGCCGAGGCTACGTCGCGGCAACCAGAATCTGCGTCGACATGGACTTTCGCTCAGGAGCCGCATGGCGAGTCGCTCACCGCTCCCGACGTGCTTGGGCTCACAATGCGCGAGGTGTTCGCGCTAGGGGCCCAGCGCGGCATCCCGATCGAACCGCATGGCAGTGGGTTTGCCCAGCAGCAGTACCCCGGGCCCAACGAAGCCCTGTCGGCAGGCGATCCGATCAAGGTCGTTTTCGGTGCGGCGAGAGTTGAATTGCGCAAGGCCCTGGATTCGGCCGGCGAGGGTGGCGGATGAGACTGCGTGCGATGTTGGAAGGCAGCGCGGTCGGTCCGGTGCCGGATCTGGAGGTCACGGGTCTACAGTACGATTCGCGCAAGCTCCTCGCAGGCGAGGCGTTCTTTGCCTTTCCCGGCGAGCAGGTCGATGGCCACCAGTTCGTGCCCGCTGCCTTTCGGGACGGCGCCGCGGCCATTGTCAGCGAGCGCAGCGCCCCGGAGGGAATGGAATCGCGATGGGCTCGCGTTTCGCACGGCCGCCGCTCCCTGGCGACGGCGGCGCTCCGCTTCTACGAGCGTCCGGACCGTGATGTCAGCGTCACAGCTGTCACCGGGACGAACGGCAAGACCTCCACCGTGCATCTGCTCGATGCCCTGCTTCGGTCGGTTGGCAAGACCACGGCCTTGCTGGGCACGATTGAGCAGCGCATCGGCGAGCGCGTCGCGAAGTCGATCAACACTACGCCCGAGTCGCTGGACATCGTCCGATCGCTCGCGAAACTGCGCGAGATTGGTGGTAGCCACGCCACCATCGAGGCCTCTTCGCACGCCCTCGCTCTCTCGCGCATCTACGGAATCGAATTCCATACGGCGGTCTTTACCAATCTCTCCAGGGAACATCTCGACTTCCATGGGGACATGGAGTCCTACGCCGCTGCAAAGAGGTGCCTGTTCTTGGGTGCCGGCGCGCGACCGCCGCTCAACGCCGTTATCAACGCGGACGACAAGGCGGGGCGGGAGTTGCTCAAGCTAGAGGGCTTGCGGCTGCTTTCCTACGGCCGGCTCCCAGAGGCATGCGTGCGTGCCTCAAAGGTTCAGTCGGACGCCCGGGGCGTCCGCTTCAACGTCAACTCGCCGGCGGGCCGCATTCGAGTGGAGTCGAATCTGATGGGCGACTTCAACGTGGACAACATTCTCGCCGCAGTGGGCGCCGCCCAGTGCCACGGCCTGGGCGCAGCCGAGATTGAAGCTGGGCTGATGGCGGTGCCGCCTGCTCCGGGGCGCTTCGAGACCGTCGACTGCGGCCAGCCGTTCTTGGTGGTCGTGGACTACGCCCACACGCCCGACGCCCTGCACCGCTCCATTGAAGCAGCCAGAGACATCGTTCGGCGCAAGGACCCGCCCGGAAGAGTCTTGACGTTGTTTGGCTGCGGAGGGGACAGGGATCGGACCAAGCGCGCTCCCATGGGGAATATCGCCGGGAAACTGAGCGACTTCGTGATGCTGACTTCCGACAATCCTCGCAGCGAGGATCCGCTGGCGATTATCCAGGAGGTGGCCGCCGGACTGCGACAGGCCAGCGATGCGTGGACCGTCCACCCTGACCGAGCGGAAGCCATCAAGGGCGTGCTGTACGAGGCACGCTGCCGAGACATCGTGCTGATCGCGGGCAAGGGCCACGAGACCACGCAAACTACGCGCCAAGGCACGCTCCCCTTCGACGACCGCAAGGCCGTTCGGGCGGCGCTGCATGAAAAAGGGTACTTCAGGGCATGACGCTGCAGCTGTCCCAGATTCGTGCGTGGCTAGGCCTGCCCGCCCAAGGCGCCTCCGGAACGGCCCGCGGATGTTCGATCGATTCGCGCAGCGTAAAGGGCGGGGAGCTGTTCTTCGCGATTCGTGGGCCGTCGAACGATGGCCATGACTACGTCCCCGAGGCACTTGCCAAGGGAGCGGTTGCCGCAGTGGTCCGGCGTGACTACCGCGGTGATGGCCCGCTGTTGCGGGTAGAGGACACATCGCTCGCCCTAGGCCGGCTCGGGGCTGAAGCTCGCAGGGAATGGAGGGGAACAGTCGTCGCCGTGACCGGCAGCAGCGGCAAGACTACCACGAAGGACATCATCGCAGCGCTGTTGCAGGGCATCTTGCCGGTGGCGAAGTCGCAGGGCAATCTCAACAACGAATACGGCTTGCCGCTATCGCTGCTCAGGATCCCCGATCAGGTTCGTACGGCAGTTGTCGAGATCGGGATTAACAGGGTCGGCGAGATGCGCCCGTTAGGAGAGATTGCCGCGCCGGACGTGAGCGTCGTGACCAACGTTGGCACCGCCCACGTCGGGAATTTCGTCTCTGTTGAAGAGATCGCGGCCGAGAAGGGCCGCTTGGTCGAGGCGCTGGCTCCGACGGGCACGGCCGTGCTCAATGCGGACGACGACCGCGTGGCGGCGTTCCGCGATCGACACTCCGGAACAGTGGTGACTTACGGCATCGAGCGCTCTGCCGACCTACGGGCCGAGGACGTCGAACTGCTGGGCGCCGATGGCTCGCGCTTCCGGCTCAATGGCCATCCGATGCATTCGCCGCTGGCCGGCCGGCACAACGTCTACAACGCCTTGGCAGCTGCCGCCGCTGCCGCGGCCTTGGGAGTCGCTCCCGAGCGCCTCGGCGAGCCGCTGAGAGGTCTTCAACCCTCCACCATGCGAGGAAGCGTCCGTCAGATCGCAGGCATCACGTTCATCGACGACTGCTACAACGCGAGCCCGCCCGCCATGGAAGCCATGTTGGAGGTCTTGCGCGGCACGCCGGCGTCGCGCCGGATCGCGGTCTTGGGCGAGATGCGCGAGCTCGGCTCCAGGTCGCGGGAGCTGCACCGCTGCGTGGGGGCGGCCGTGGGACGGGCTGGCATCGACCACTTGGTCGCCGTTGCCGGGGATGCTGCCGAGATCGCCGCAGCATCAGGGATCTCGGCAGAGTTCCACGCGTCTCCCGAGTCGGCCGCTTCCGCCTTGACGGGAATGCTGCGCCAGGGCGATGCAGTGCTGTTCAAGGCATCGCGCGGGGTGCAGCTCGAGCGGGCGCGGGATATCGTTTGCGGCTGCCTTGGCGCGGTGGCTTCCGAGGGACGGGAGGCCGCGTAGCCCGCATGCTGTACGAGCTTCTCTTCGAGCCGCTGTCCTCCGCATTCGGAGCGTTGCGTGTCTTCGGCTACATCACAGTCCGCACGACGATGGCGACATTCACGGCCTTGCTGATCGGGCTGTCGGTCGGCCCTTGGCTGATCCGCCGTCTGCAGGCAGCGCAGATTGGCCAGTACATCCGGGCCGAGGGCCCGCAGTCGCACCAGTGGAAGGCGGGGACCCCGACCATGGGGGGGCTGCTCATCGGCTTGGCCACCATCCTTCCGACACTGCTGTGGGCCGACCTTAGCAACGTCTACGTTGGAATCGCGCTCGCGGCGTTTGTCGGATTTGGGCTCATCGGGTTCTTGGATGACTACAACAAGTTGGCCAAGAAACAAAACCTCGGCCTGACATCGAGGCAAAAGCTTGGCTTTCAGATCGCCCTGACCCTACTCATCGGGCTGGTCTTGGTCGTGCTGAGCAGTCGCGGGGACTACTCGATGGCGCTATCGCTGCCATTCGTGAAGAACTTTCGGCCAGAGCTGGTCATCCAGTCGTTGCTGGGCAGTCCAGTAACGCTTCCGTTCGCCTATGTGGGCTTCTTCGGGTGGTTGTTCTTCGTGTTGGCCGGTACTGCCAACGGCGTCAACCTGACCGATGGCCTGGATGGCTTGGCCATTGGATTGACCATCGTTTGTGCCGGAGCGCTGGCGATTCTCGCGTATGTTGCAGGACACGCCGAGATCTCCGCCTACCTCGACGTGCCCAGCGTCCCGCTGGCGGCGGAACTTACGATCTTCTGCGGTGCCATGGTCGGAGCCAGTCTGGCGTTCCTGTGGTATAACGCCCACCCTGCGGAGATCTTCATGGGCGACGTGGGCTCGCTCAGCCTTGGCGGAGCACTTGCCACTGTGGCCGTCTTGGCGAAGCAGGAAGTCGTGCTGCTGCTAATCGGGGCCGTGTTCGTGATCGAGACGGTGTCTGTCATCCTCCAGGTGGGCAGTTTCAAGCTCACAGGCAAGCGCATCTTCCGCATGTCGCCCATTCACCATCACTTCGAACAGCTCGGCTGGCCCGAGTCCAAGATCATCACGCGGTTATGGATCGTGGGTCTGATCATGGCGCTGATGGCCTTGAGCACCCTGAAGCTACGATGACGTTGCAAGGAAAACGAGCGTTGGTTCTGGGGCTGGGGAAGTCGGGCCTTGCGGCCGTGCGCTTTCTCGCAGCGCGCGGTGCCATCGTGGCCGCCGCGGACGCTTGCGCGAAGAGCGAACTGGCCGCGACGGCGGCCTCGCTCGAACACTTGCCGGTACGCCTGCACTTCGGCGGGCACCCCGACGCCCTGCTGGCCGAGCAGGATCTGATCGTGCCCTCGCCTGGAGTGCCGTGGGATCTGCCCGGCTTGGTGTCCGCCCGGCAGCGGGGAGTCGCGGTGTGTGGCGAGCTCGAACTCGCAGCTGGCGCGCTGCGCGGGCGCGTGATCGGCGTGACCGGCACTAATGGCAAGACCACGACCGTTTCGTTGATCGATCACGTGCTGCGCCGAGCGGGCGTGTCCGGCAGGCTGGCCGGAAACGTTGGCACCCCGGTGCTCGAGATCGCCGACGGCTCCCACTCCGACGACTGGCACGTGCTCGAACTGTCCAGTTTCCAGCTCCAGGCGGCCGCATCGTTCCGGTGCCATGTCGCCGCCGTGCTGAACGTTACGCCGGATCACTTGGACCGGCACCGCGACTTCGCCGACTACGCCGCTGCCAAGGCGCGCATATTGCGCAACCAGCGCTCTGGGGACACTGCAGTGTTCAACGCGTCCGATCCGCACTGTCGCGCCATGGAGCCGGCGGCGCGGGGAGCGGTGGTTCGATTCGGAATCCGCTGTGCCGAGGGCGTTGACGCGTGCGCCGCTAAGGGCCGGATTCGCTATCGGGGAGAGGACGTCGCCAAGACGGACCTGCCGATCCGCGGCGAGCACAATCTGGAGAACGCATTGGCCGCGGTTGCAGCCTGCGCCTTGGCTGGCGTGAGCGTCGAGGTGATCGGCCGGGCGCTCAAGTCTTTCCAGCCCGTCGAGCATCGCATGGAGTTCGTCGCAACGATTCGCGGGGTCGACTACTACAACGATTCCAAGGCGACCAATGTCGCCGCCGCTGTCAAGGCGTGCGGCTCCTTCCCCCGCGGCTTGTGGGCGATCCTCGGCGGGTACGACAAGGGCTCGGACTACAGCCCGCTGGCGTCGGTCTTGCGGCGCAATACGCGGGAGGCCCTGTTGATCGGCGAAGCCGCACCGCTGATTCGCGATCACCTGGGGGGGGCCGTTCCCGTGGTGGAGGCGCACACGCTCCGTGCCGCGCTGGATCATGCGGCAGCCCGGGCGGAACCCGGCGACACGGTGTTGCTCGCGCCGGCGTGTGCCAGCTTTGACCAGTATCCGAATTACATCCAGCGCGGGCGCGACTTCCGCCGAATCGTCGCAGGGCTTGGAGGTGGAGCATGCCGCTGATGCTTCGCTTTGATCGCGTGCTGATCTGGACGATCCTTGCGATGGTGCTCTTCGGGCTGTTGATGGTCTACAGCGCCACGGCCTCCAGCGGGGCCTCGGGTTCGGCCCATTTCGTGAAGCAGCTGGTTGCCGCCGTGATCGGGCTCGCACTGATGTACGGTCTGATGTTCGTCAACTACCGGTCCTTGCGGGATCCTAGGGTTGTCTTCACGGTACTGGCCGTCGCCGTGCTGATGCTGGTCATAGCCGCAGGCTTGGGCACAGGGGCGAATACGCGGCGATTCCTGCGATTGGGCCCGCTTTCCCTGCAGCCATCGGAACTGGCCAAGCCCGCGATCATCCTGTACTTGGCGTATCACTTCGAGCGCTACCGGGACAAGATGCATCTCGGGCAGGCGCTGGTGAAGCCCGTTCTGGTGGTTTCCCTGCTCGCTGGCCTGATCATCGCCGGCAGGGACTTCGGCACGACGGCCTGCTTGGTGCTCTTGGCCGGCACCTTGATCTTTCTGGCTGGAGTGCCGCTCCGGTGGCTTGCTTCGGCTGCGCTGGTCGCGGCGGCGCTGCTGAGCGTGTTCGTGTTCATGGAGCCCTACCGGGTGAAGCGGCTGCTAGTGTTCCTTGAGCCGGAGGCGGACCCCCTGGGAGGTGGCTTTCAAGTCATCCAGTCCGGGATCGCCGTCGGATCGGGGGGGCTGCTGGGCAAAGGCTGGATGGCGGGCAAGCAGAAGATGGACTTCTTGCCCGAGGCGCATTCGGACTTCATGTTCGCCATGGTTGGCGAGGAACTCGGTCTGATCGGAACGGCGCTGCTGGTGGTTGGCTTCGCGGTTATCTTGTGGCGCGGCCTGCGCGCCGCCACGAGTACTCCGGATCGCTTCGGCTTCTATTTGGCTGCTGGGGTCACGGTGATGATCGTGAGCCAAGCCATGCTCAACATGGGAGTGGTGCTGGGCATGCTCCCGACCAAGGGAATGCCGCTTCCGTTCATCAGCTACGGCGGGTCTTCGCTCTGGACGACACTCGCAGCTTCAGGCGGGTTGCTGTCCGTCAGCAGGTTGAGCCAGTCATGACGAGGGCCACGACAGAGCACTGCGTGCTGATCGCCGCCGGAGGCACCGGCGGCCACGTCATTCCGGGCTTGGAAGTGGCCAAAGAGCTCCGCCAGCGGGGATGGCTGTGCGTGTTCGTCGGCACTGCCCGCGGCTTCGAGAATCGGCTGGTCCCGGCCGCCGGATTCGACCTGCGGCACGTGCCTGCGGGAGCGTTGAACCGCGTGTCGCTGCGTCGGCGCATGACCACGTTGCTGCTGTTGCCGGCCGCGTTCTCCGTAGCGGCGGGCTTGGTCTTCAGGTACCGGCCTGCGGCCGCCCTCAGCTTGGGCGGCTACGCGGCCGGCCCCTTGGTGCTGGCCAGTGCATTGCTGGACGTGCCGCTTGTCCTGCTCGAGCCCAATGCCCGGCCCGGTCTGGCCAATCGCCTCGCGGCACTGGTAGCGCGACGGGCGCTGGTATGCCACCCAGGGGCGGCGAAGAGATTCCGATCCGCGTCCTGCCAGCTGGCGAGACTGCCGGTACGCAAGGAATTCTTTGAAGCACCTGCAAAGGTGCCGGGCGAGCCCTTTACAGTGCTGATTCTGGGCGGCAGCCAAGGCGCGGTTCGTCTGAACGAAGCCGCCTTGGAAGCGGTCCGGATCTGGCGTGACGAGGGCCAGCGGTGCCCACGCCTGTTGCACCAGACCGGCGAACGAGACGCGGAAGAGGTCTCGGCCGCCTATCGCGAAGCTGGCGTTGAGGCCGAAGCAGCGGCCTTCTTCGACAACATGCCGCGGCTGTTCTCTCAGGCAGATCTCGTGATCTGCCGGGCTGGCGCGTCGGTCATTGCCGAGCTGTGCGCCGCCAGCAAGCCGGCGGTGCTCGTACCGTTTCCGTTCGCGGCGGACAACCACCAGCGGGCGAACGGGGCCGCGATCGCCGACGCAGGCGGCGCCCTGTTGTGCGACGACTCGGAATGGACCGGCGAACGCATGGTCCGCGAGATCGACGCCCTTTCGGCAGATCCTGGCCGCTTGCAGCGTATGTCCCGCGCACTTGCCGAGCTGTCTCCAAGGGGAGCGGCCGAGGACGCGGCCGACGCGGTCGCGCAGGCCGCCGCGCGATCAGGAGGACTGAACTAGCGATGCCCTTCAACAAGGATGCGTTCCAGCAGAGGCGGCTGCATTTCATCGGCATCGGCGGAATTGGCATGAGCGGGATCGCCGAAATCCTGCTTAACCTCGGCTACACCGTGACCGGCTCGGATCTGCGCGAGTCGCCGATCGTGAGCCGGCTGCGCGAGCTGGGAGCCACGATCTGGGTGGGGCACAGCGCCGACCAGGTCGGCGAGGCCGAGGCTGTGGTGACCAGCTCTGCCATTCCGGCCAACAATCCTGAATTGGCCGAAGCGCGCCGCCGGAGGCTTCCAGTGATTGCCCGGGGCGAGCTGCTGGCCGAGCTGATGCGGGTGAAGTACGGCATTGCGGTGGCGGGCAGCCATGGCAAGACCAGCACGTCGTCGATTTGCGCGGCGATTCTGGGCGCAGGCGGCATGGATCCCACGGTCGTGATCGGCGGTCGGGTTGCCTCGATTGGCTCCAGCGCGCGCCTCGGCCAAGGCGACTACCTGTTGGTCGAAGCCGACGAGTCCGACGGCTCCTTCTTGGCGCTTAATCCGATCATCGGCATCATCACCAACATTGATCGCGAGCACATGGATCACTACGGCACTGACGAGGATCTGCTCAAGGCCTTCGAGGCTTTCGGGAACAACGCGCCTTTCTACGGTGCCGTGATCGTCTGCTCGGACGACCCGCGTGCTCGCTATGTCGCCGAGCGCCTTCGGAGACGCTGCGTGACCTACGGTCTGCGCGAAGTCTCTCCGACGGCAGATGTCGTGGCCGATCAGGTCGAGCTTGGCAACGGCCAGGTCTCATTCCATCTCGAGCGGGAAGGCCGGAGCCTCGGCCGATTCCGTGTTCGCGGCGTGGGCTTGCACACAGTGCGCAACGCCACGGCCGCAATCGCGGTCGGTCTCGAATTGGGGCTTTCACCCGATCAGGTTCGCGCCGGGCTCGACGACTTTCGCGGTGTCGACCGGCGCTTCCAGACGCGTGGTGTCGAACGCGGCATTGCGGTTATCGATGACTACGGACACCATCCCACCGAAATCCGGGCGACCCTTGCAGCGGCCGCCTCGTGCGGATTCGGCTTGGTGAACGTGATATTTCAGCCGCACCGCTACAGCCGCACAGAAGACCTCGCCGCCGATTTCGCCGAGTGTTTCGGCCAAGCGGACCGACTCTGGGTGGTCGACATCTACGCCGCCGGCGAAGATCCCATTCCCGGGGTGTCGAGTCCCTGGCTGGTGGGCGAGATCCTGCGAGCCGGGCATCGCTGCGTCGACTACTGTCCCACCATGGAGGACGCTGTCGATCGAGCGCTCGCCACCGTCAGGTCGGGCGAAGCGCTCATCACGTTCGGCGCCGGAAACGTCTGGATGGCCGGCGAGGAAATGTTGAAACGGCTCCGCGGCAAGGACAGTGAGAAGGGTTCGGGCTTTCGCCTCTCTCGGGCGCGGGGAAGGGATTGATCGTGAAGAATCAAGTGAGCAGCAAGGCTAAGCCGGCCAAGACTTCAAGACTGAGCCAGGTCCTGCTGGCAGCGCGCGGCGACAGCGGCTCGCAGCCTGGCGCGCGATACAAGCGTGCCGTGTTGCTTTCGGGTTTCCTGTTGGCAGTGCTGGGTGTCTCTTGGTGGCAAGCACAGGAGGCTGTCCTGCGGGCCGCAGTCTTTCGGCTTTCCCCGGACGGGTCGTGGTTGACGGTCGACGGGGTTGAGACCGGAGACGAATCCGAAGTGGCGGCCGTTTTCGAACCTGACAACGGCCAGAGCTTGGCCTCGGTGGACGTTGCCGAGCGGCGTCAGCAGTTGCTGGCCATCCAGTGGGTCAAAGAGGCCCGCGTTTCCAAGGTCTGGCCAAATACAGTCCGAGTTGCCGTGCGCGAGCGCGCGCCGATGGCACTGGTGCCGCTAGCCGGCGGCGAAGCGGTCCGCATGATCGATGCGGACGGCATACTGCTGGAGTACCGCAGCTCAGGCAACGATGGCCTTCCTATAATGACTGGCGTTGACGCGGAGATGGACTTGAGGGCGCGCCAGGATCGCGTCAAGCTTTTCATGGCAGTGATGGACGCCTGCAGCGTGCAGCGTTTCAGCGAGCGGGTGTCGGAGATCAATGTCGCTGACTTGGAAAACGCCTTAGTCCTTGCCAAGCACGAGGGTCGACTGGTCAGGCTCGAAATGGGCAACGACCACCTGCGCCACCGCGTGGAAATGTTCCTCAACGGCGTCGACAGCTGGCAGTCCGCTCTCGGCCCATTTAAGTCGGTCAACTTGCGCTTGGAGGGTCAGATTCCCGTGGTGCTCGATATCGGCGGAGACAGACCGTCATGACAGACAAACCGAACACTTTCGTAGGCCTCGACATGAGCGGGGCGCTGACCCGCTGCTTGGTTGCCGTGGCCGACGGGGAGCAGCTGAGGTACTTGAGTTGCGGAGTGATGCCTCCGGTGCGCTGGGACGACAGCGAAGCAACGACCAACGACGCTACTGCGGAGTCCGTATACGAGGTGATCCGCGAGGCTGAGGAGAGCGGCGGAGCCACCATCGTCTCGGCGGTGGTAGGCATCGGCGCTGCGGGAGTCGCCAGTCAGTTGGTCCATACGGGCATCACGTTGGCGTCCTGCGAGATCGAGATCGGGCCGCTTGACGTTCAGGCCGTGCTCGCGAAGGCCGAACAGGGCTTGGCCTACAGTGGCACGACAGCCCTGCAACTTGTCCCGCTGGAGTTCGCCGCAGGTCAGTGCAGTGGCCTGCGCGACCCGATCGGCTATCCGGCCAGTCGGCTTGAGGCCTTCGTGCGGATCGTGTCTGTGCGCAAGAGCGACCACGACAGCATCACCGCGATGGTGAATGAGGCCGGTGTAGGCGTCAAGGACACCGTCTTGGGCGGGTTTGCAGCCGCCCTTGGCACGCTTACGCAAGCAGAAATGGGCGAAGGCGTAGCCCATATCGACTTCGGCAAAGCTGCCAGCAGTCTGACGGTCTACAGGCGGGGCTGCTTGCGGCTGGCCATTGGACTGCCCATCGGGCGGGACGACCTGTTGGAAGACATCGCTCGGTCACTCAAGACGTCCACTTCGGTGGCGTCGTCACTGATCACCGATTTTGGCCGGATCGAGTTCGATCTTGGGCAGGACGGGGCGTCGGTTTTCGTGCCCGGGTCCGACCCGCAAGACCCGGTGGGCTCCGGAGCGATGCGCTCGTGCAAATTGGTGAACGAGATCATCACCCGGCGTGTAAATGACTGCCTCGAGATGGCGCACGGGGAGATCAGAGAGATTGCCGCGCAAGGCGATTTCGTACGCTCTGTCGTGCTCACCGGCGACATTGCAGCGCTTCCCGGAATCCTAGAAAAGGCGAGGAGCGTGTTGTGCGTGGACGCTCGCGTTGGCCTGCCGTCCAAGCTGCACGACCTTCCGCCGACTCTGCAACACCCTGGCTGGGCTTGCGCCGTCGGCGCGGTTTCGTACGCACACCAACTTGCGTACTGGCAACAGAGGAACACACACAAGCAGGAGCGGCTTGCTAGCAGCGGCCTGCGACAGGAGGAGGTAATACCATGACTGACATACGCGAACCGCTATCGATCACACTCGAACCAGTCGAATCCGACGCGAAACCGGCTGTTGAGCAAGCGAAATTCGTCCGCGGCCACGCGTCCACCAACGCGATCTGCATCAAGGTGGTTGGCATCGGCGGCTGTGGGGGGAACATCCTCAACACCCTGATCTCCAACGGACTCGACGAAGTCGATTTCATCGCCGTCAACACCGATGCGCAGGCCTTGCAGATCTGCGATGCGCGCACCAAGCTGCAGATCGGCGAGCGCACGACCCAAGGCCATGGCACAGGCTCGAATCCAGAGGTGGGAAAGCAGTCCGCCTTGGAGAACACGGAGGAGCTCACCGAACTGCTCAGCGACGCCGACATGGTCTTCGTCATTGTTGGCTTGGGCGGTGGCACGGGAACGGGCGCGACGCCCGTGATCGCATCACTGGCTAAGCAACTCGGCGCACTGACAGTGGCCGCCGCGATCAAACCGTTCGGTTTCGAGGGCTCGCGCCGTGCTCGCATCGCGGACCAAGGCTTGGACAAGCTGGTCGAGACCGTGGACACTACCATCGTCATCCAGAACGAGCAGCTATTGGGTCAGCTCGAGTCCGGCACGGGTTTCTTCGAGGGCTTTCAAGTGGCTCACCAAATAGTTTCCAACACGCTCCAAGGCTTAACGTCCGTTCTGAGCAAGCGGGGCATCATCAACACCGACTTCGCCGACGTTAGGGCGGTACTCGAGGACTCTGGCGTAGCGATCGTCGGCACTGCCCAGCGCAGCGGGCGCGATGCCGCGACGCAGGCGGCTCGCGATGCAATCGCAAGTCCTGTCATGGAAGTTGACGGCTTGTCTCAAGCACGCAAGGTGCTCGTGAACATCGCCGGTTCGACCAAGTTCGGCATGCAAGATGCCACCGAGGCACTGCATCTCATCCAGCGCGAGGTTTCTTCGGAAGCGGAGTTGATCATCGGCGTCGTTCAGGATAACTCGATGGGGGACTTGGTCGCGGTGATGGTGATCGCATCCGGCTTCGCGCAGGAAGGCCGACAACTCCCCTTTGAGGACGACGTCCAGGCGAAGGTCCTGTCCGACACACGTACCGGCTCTTCATGGAATTCCGAACGAGCTACCGAACTGTTCAGAGACGATCCGTTGCCGGAGATGGCTCCCGAGGCCTCGGTGCACGACCTCGAGTATGTGTCGGGGGCGGAAACGCCTGTAGGTGACGAGCCTGGCGTGCGGCGGCAAGTGGCGGCTAGCGGCCTCAGCGGGAGTACCGATGAACTGCCGGAATTGGTTCCTCCGGCCACCGTGGCGGCTGAAGAAGCTGACAAAGAGCGCAAAGTGCGCTCCGGATTTTTTGGCCGGCGGTCGATCTTTCGCTAGGTGCTGGCGGCAACCGACGCGGGCGGCCCTGTCCGTAGGACGGGCCGTCGCCGAGGTGCTATAACGGTCTACATGGACAGACGCAATTTCGTAGCGACGGCTTCGGCTGCCGGGCTGGCGGCCGGGTCTGTTGCTGCGGCCGACAAAGCTGACGGCGAGAACCAGATCTTTGAGATCCGCTGCTACAAGCTGCGCTACTCGAAGTCCGACCAGTTCGGGCGACTGACCCAGTTCTTGGAGCAGGAGCACCTGCCGATGACGAAGCGGGTGGGATTGGTGCAGGGCTATTTCCGCGTCACCCTCGGAGAGTTCACGCCGCGAGTCTACACGCTGTCGGCGTACGACTCCTTGGCGGACATGGGCGAGAAGCTCGCCGCCAAGCGAGCGGACGAGGATTGGAGCAAGGCTTCGGCCGAATTCGGATCCCACGACCACGCTCCCTACGACCGGGTGGAGAGCTGGCTGCTGCGTGCGTTTGACGGGATGAAGACCATCGAGGTACCGCCGCCTGCGGAGAAGGGGCGCGCCTTCGACCTGCGGATCTACGAGCAGGAGACGGTGCGGGACACGCAGGAGAAGATGCGGATGTTCAACGAGGAAGAGATCCAGATCTTCCGAGATTGCGGGATCCACCCGGTTTTCTTCGGCGAGACGATCGTGGGCTCGCACATGCCCAGCTTGATCTACATGTCGCACTACGCCGACATGGAAGCCCGTGGCAAGGCTTGGTCGACCTTCGGCAGGAGTGAGGCTTGGAACCGGATCAAGGTCACGCCGGGCTGGAGCAACGCGGAGATCGTTTCGACGGTGTCGAACATCCACTTGGCCGGACTGCCCTTCTCGCCGATCCGCTAACGCGCGCCTTTTCGACCGAACCGCGCGTTGCCCACCTACAATGTGGGCCATGCAGCGACGCAGCTTTCTCCGCATTTCGCCAGCACTGCCCGGCTTGGCCGCTGCGGCATGCCGGCCGGCCGAAGCTCGGCCGAACGTGTTGTGGATACTGGCCGAGGATTTCTCGCCAGACCTTGCCTGCTACGGCAACGAGCTCGTGCGTACCCCGAACCTCGACCGCTTGGCGGCGGAGGGCGTGCGCTACACCCAGTGCATCTGCACGGCTCCCGTCTGCTCGGCGGCGCGCTCCGCCCTCATGACCGGGATGTTCCAGACCTCGATCGGTGCCCACAACCACCGGAGCTACCGGGACCGTCCGCGCAACTTGCCCGGAGGTGTCGAGACCGTTACCGACATGTTTCGCAAAGCAGGCTACTTCACAGCGAATTGCCGCGAGCCGGCTCCCGGCATCCGGGTCGGAGGCAAGACCGATTTCAATTTCAGTGTCGAGGAGCCGTTCGACGGCAGCGACTGGAGCGAGCGGCCCTATGGAGTGCCGTTCTACGCGCAGGTGAATTTCCCCGAGACGCACCGCAAGTTCCGCCGCTTTGATCAAGCGCCGGTGAATCCGGACGTCGTCCCGCTGCCCGCCTTCTATCCGGACCATCCGGTGGTCCGGGAGGACATCGCGCTGTACCTCGACACGGCCCAGCATCTCGACGTGAAGGTCGGCAAGGTGATCCAGCGCTTGAAGGACGAGGGGCTCTACGACGAAACGATCATTTTCTTCTTCGGTGACCATGGGCAGGCGTTGCATCGCGGCAAGCAGTGGCTCTATGAGCAGGGGATCCACATCCCCCTGATCGTCAGGATCCCGCCTCGATTCCAGCCGTCTGGCTTCGAGCCGGGCACCGCCGATGGCCAGCTGTTGCAGCATATCGACATCACGGCCACATCGATGCATCTTGTCGGCGAGAGTCCCCCCGGCGCGATGCAGGGTCGAGTGTTCATCGGCCCGGATGCGGAGCCGGAGCCGGACTATGCCTTTGCGGCGAGGGACCGCTGCGACGAGACGGTAGACCGGATCCGCTGCGTGCGGGACAAGCGCTGGAAGCTGATCCGCAATTTCCTGCCGGATCGGCCCTACGCGCAGAAGAACCATTACAAAGACACGAGCTATCCGGCCTTGCAGGTCATGCGTCAGTTGCATTCGAGCGGCCAGCTGACCGGGCCGGCAGCTCTCTGGATGGCGCCCACCAGGCCCGACTACGAGCTGTACGATATCCAGTCTGATCCCGAAGAGGTCAACAACTTGGCGGAGAGTTCAGAGCACGCCGACATCTTCGATCGGCTGCGGGAGCGGCTTGCGGATTGGATCGAAGAGACCGATGATCACGGCCGGGAGCTCGAGGATCCGCTCCCCGCCGAGTACGACCTGCGGACGATGGTCGCTGGCTGGTACACCAACAACGGGTTGCTGAGCGAGTCGGACAGTGGGCTCCGCTTGGAATGGACAGGAAAGGGGCGGCGTCCCCAAGAGGTCGTCGTGCCTTGGGTCGTGCAGGGCGGGGCCCTGAGGCTGGAGCTGGAACTGCGGAGCGAGGCGGCGCGGAATCTGAAAGTGCGCTGGGGCAATCCCGCCCAGATGGGTGGATTGGGAGAGTCAGGCTTTAGCTTGACGGGCGGGTCGAAGTGGCAGACGGTCGCTGTGGATTTCGACTGCGAGGGCTGGCTCGCTTGGTTCTCGATCCTCTTCCCGGCTGGCGAGAGCGTTGCGTTCTGCCGCCATGCGAGGTTGCGCCGACAAGACGGGTCAAGCGTGCTGCACGAGTGGCGGTTCGCATAGGGCGTTGGCGGAAGGAGCTTCGGCGGCTTACCCACGTGCATGGTGGAGTGACCTGCTCCAGCCCTGGGCGGCAGGCGGTCCAGCCTGGCTTGTCGGCTACGTCCCTGTGCTCGTTACCGGCTTGACTTTGGGGATTTGGCGGCGAGGCCCTTGCGGTGCCAAGCGGTGACCGCGCGCCTTGCGCTATTCGCGAAATAATGCGCTGTCCGCGACCGCGGCGATGGTGTCCACGATGCGGTGCTCGCTCTGCGCCGACTGAGACAGGATGCTCTGGATCTCCGCTTCGTTTTCGGGTTCCACCCCGTTCGCGTAGATGAGCAGCTTCGTGATGAAGCAGCGGACGAACCGCTCAAGGTTCTCTGGGCGGAGGAGGTGGCGACGAAATTCTATGATGTCCCGGTACTCGATCCCATCGGGAAGCGTGGCGCTGGCATCGACAGGGATCGGCTTGCTCTCCCAAGGTCTTGGCAGTGTCGGCAGACCCAGCCCGGCCCGCTGCCTGTCTTGTTCCTCGATCTCGAGCAGGGTCTGCTTGGACGGCTTAGCGGCAATGTGCTCTGTGTAGTTGTCGCGCCAGGCGCCGACGGGGTCGAAGTTCTCGAAGGCGTACCCGTACGGATCGATGCTGGCATGGCAGGAGGCGCAGGATCCGTCTTCCGTATGAGCCGCGAGGATCTGCTTGATCGTCTTCGCTTGGCGAATATCAGGCTCGGTGATATTGACGTCGGCCGGGGGCTGCGGAGGATGAATTCCCAAGAATTTCTCCATCACGTATACAGCCCGGTGGATCGGTGACGTTCCCAGGCTGTCAGCGGTCAAGGTGAGGAACGCTCCCATGCCAAGCAGCCCGCCGCGCCGCCCGTCGGCGAAGGTGTACTTTCGCAGCGTCGAATCTTGGGGCACGCCGTCGATCTGATAGACCTTGGCAAGGTCCGCGTTGATGAATGAGTAGTTTGCCGAAAGCAGCTCGGTGACGGGCAGGTTGTTTTCCACCACGTGGCGGAAGAACCGCAGCACTTCGTTGACCATGTCCTCGCTCAGGCGCTTGCGGTCATAGAGCGGGTAGCGGTCAGGATCTGGGGCCATGAAGTTGATCCGGTCCAGTTCCAGCCACGAACGCGGGAAGTGCCGCAGGAACTCCTCGGCTCCGGATCCATCGATTCGCGCCTGCAGCAGCGAGCGAATCCCCCCAAGGTCATCCAGCCGCCCCGTGCGGGCCGGTTCGCGGATGCTCTCGCCGGGAATCGTGCTCTCCAGGAAGTAGCTGAGCTTGGTGGCCAAGCGGTCGGACCGTACGCCGTCGCCGAGATTCAATAGCAGGAAGGACGGCGAAGCGAGAATCGCTACGATGCCCTCCTTGATTGCGTCTAGATCGCTCATCTCGCCAGCTTTGGATCGAACCAAGCGAACTATGGAGTCGAGTTCGCGGTCGCGAACTGGCCGGCGCCACGCCCTGTCCGCGATTGGGCGGAGAATCGTTGCAGCGTCTTGAGCCCGAGGGTTTCGCCCCAATAGCTCGATCTGGCGCTCGGGCGGCCAGCTGTCGTACTGCGGGCCCTTGACCTCGGCATGCAACAGTCGCGGGCGCGCTCCCTGCCAATGCTCCGTCCAATGGCTCCAGTGGCGGGGATTCTTCGCGGTTCTGGCAGGGGCCTTCGGGAGCATCTCCTGCAAGACTCGGTCGTACAGCCCTGGGTCGTGCTGCTTGATGTAGTCATGGCCGATCGAAAACTGGAACTTGAAGTTTCCGTTACCCCTGAAGCGCAGCCCGTCCGTCGGGTAGGAAAGCTCGAGCCTTGTCCCAGCGGCAATCCACTCCTCCATCTCGATGTCGGCTGCCTCGCCATCGGGAAGATCGAAGACTCTCTTCCGATCCCCCAAATGGACTGCCAGCCGGACGGGGTCGCCGTGGTAGATTCCGGTCTCGTCAGCGTCGTAGACACCGCGATCCGTGGCCGCGGCTCGGATCTTGATGCGGTACCGCCCCGTAAAGGGGGCCATGTTGAAGTTTGAGAAAAAGACACGCAGTCGCGGGTCTAGGAAGTCGACGCTTTCCGGGGTGCGGATCGCCCACTCGCGTCCCGCCGCTTGCGACAAGCTGGTCATCCGCATCTTGTCAGCCGTTACGATGTAGCGTCGGGTCGCCGGAAGCGGACCGGAAAGAATGGTTGCGTCAACAACCCTTCGGAACGCCTCGATGTACTGTTCCAGATGGAACTGGCTCAGCCCGAGGGTGTCGCCAACGGTGTCGAACCCATCTTCGAGAGTGTCGCCGAGCAGATTGGCCAGCGGCTGGTGGGTGCCGACGTCTTCGATCAAGAGAACATCACGGACGCTATTGGCCAGCTCTCGATTGTTCAGTCTTCGCGGGGGTGCGGGTTTCGGCTGAGCGGCTGCGTCGTAGTGGGCGCGAATTCTCTCGTCCAGATATCGGATCAGCCGTCGCCGCTCCTCGATAGACAACTGGCTCTCGTTCGCAGGAGGCATGTACCCCGCCTCGACATATTTCCGGCTCTTGGCCCAGAGCTCAATGCTCTGAGCGTTGGGATTGCTGCCGAGGGAGCCCACGCTGAAGCCGGCCGGCGGGTCCACGTCTTTGTGGCACGTTGCGCAATGAGCCTCGAGGAGCGTTTGGTCGGCGAGAACTGACTGAGGGATCGCGAGCGCCGCCAGCAAGCCCGCTAGTCGGAGACGACTAGACATGACGCAGGTCGAACGATCCCGTGCTGGTGTTAAACCTGTCCCGGTCGATACCGAAGCGTCGGATCAGCGTCAGGAACAGATTGCAGAGCGGCATGTTGGTTCCGGAGGCGCTGCGGGTGTCGACGTGGCCGCGGTGCTTGAAGCCGCCTCCTGCCACGAGGATTGGCAGGTTTCGGTTCGAATGCGTTCCGCCGTAGCCCATGCCGCTGCCGAAGAGGACGATCGTGTGATCGAGCATCGTGCCGTCCGCGTTGGGCTCTTGGATCGCGTCGAGCTTCCCGAGACACCTTGACAGCTGTGCGATCTGGAAGGACTCGATCGCGACCAACTCGGCGACGATCTCCTCCTTCTTTCCGTTGTGGGTGCAGGCGTGATATCCGCGCGTGACGCCGTCAAGGTCCCTGTAGCTGAGCTCGTTCGGGAAAGCCACGGTAGCAACCCGGGTCAAGTCGGTCTGAAACGCGTAGGCGATCATGTCGAAGATGGCGTTGTAGCGATTCTCGACGGTCGCTTCATAGGCAGAGAAGTGTTCGGAGATGTCGAACCGAGGCTTGTCGCGGTTGATCCATTGCGTGCGGTCTGCGAAGCTGCTTTCCAGCTCTCGCACCGAGGTTGCGTACTGATCCAAGCGCTCGCTGTCTCGGCTTCCCAGGCGCCGCCTCAGCGCCGCCAATTGCTCCCCAGCGGAGTCTAGGATGCTACCGTTGCGTTCGATCAGTGCTCGCCGTGCCGTCCGTTCTTCCGGCGTTAGGTTCAGAAACAGCTGATCGAATAGCCTTTGGGGGTCCGTAAACGGCTTCAGTTCGACGCCGTTGGAGTTCCAACTCATCCGGATCCCGCTCTCGAGAGCCGCGTGGACCGAGGCAAACCGCACGCGGCCGGACGTCCTCCGAGCGATCACTTGGTCGAGGGAAACGTTCTTTTCGGGGTACGCCTGGCTGTTCTCGGGCAAGATGCCGTTCAGGAACGAGATCTCGCGGCCGTGTCCGCTGACCATCCCGTGATCGGTATGGGCCAGGATCGACATACGATCCCTCAGCCACTCGAGAGAGCGGAGGGTTCTGGGAAGTGCGAACGCCTTGCCGAATTGCTCCGGGAAGAAGTGCTCGGGGTGCATTCCGAGCGGGTTGCCGACGACCAAGAGCCGCAATGGCGAGGATTCGTTCGCGAGCGTTCCGGCCTCTAGCAGGGGTAGCGTCAACACCCCGCCCAGCCCCTTCAGAATGATGCGACGATCCATGCCTGTTCCTCTCAGAGCTATTCTCGCCCAGCTAGGTTGGCGCCGGCCCTAGCGGTTGCATCCCGATATCGGCGGACGGTGCCAACACCGATACAGAGCGCGCCAACAACGTCGCGAGCCGCCGTGCGTTGCCCGCTACCGGTCGTTCCTCTGACCAAGCCTGCGAACACTAACGTCATGATAAAGCGGCGGACAGTCGGGTTACAAGCGAACAAGGATGCGGTGTGTCGTGGAAGATCGCACGGCATGCCACCGGTGCGGCTTGGCTGCAGCCCGC
The DNA here is from genome assembly GCA_009838515.1 of Terriglobia bacterium. Lineage (GTDB taxonomy): Bacteria > Acidobacteriota > Terriglobia > Bryobacterales > UBA6623 > VXMF01. Next base: position 142,118 of record VXRL01000031.1, read on the forward strand.
ATACGCCTTGGATGCCATTCCGCCCAAGTTGACCTAGCAGCCGTTTCAAATGCCAGCAGCCGAGGCATCTTGGAGGGAAGTGCTCTCAGCCGTGCCCCGGCTGGCGCTGCCGACTCGTCGGCCGACGAAATCGACGGTCTGCCGCGCATCACGCCGGATCTCGCCCAACCGCCGTCCGTCCCCGAGCACGAGTAGATTTCCACGGGTGGTCCGCTCATCGTCGAAATCGAGCTTGTCGCCCGTGGGCGGAAGAGGGTCGTGAACGGATCTGGCGAAGAAATCCATGCCCGCACCTTCAATGGCACTATTCCGGTGCCTCTCACTGTTCGTCAGGCAGGCGGTAGTTGACCATGGTCATGACCATAGTATAATGTGAGACATCTCTCTGGAGGATCCGACTGATGGAAAGCGCCACCGGCAAGTTCGACAACCCTGTGACCATGAAGGCATCGGAATTCAAAGCCAAGTGTCTGCAGCTAATGGACGACGTGGCTGCAGGTGGCGGCGAGGTCATAATCACCAAGCACGGTCGTCCCATCTCCCGATTAGTGCCTTACCGAACAAAGCCCTCTACGCTCTTCGGTATTGACAGGGGTCGCATCCAAGTCTTGGGTGACATCGTCGAGCCGGTCGATGTGGTTTGGGAAGCCGAGACCGATCCCGGCCGCAGCGTGGCTCCGTGACATTGCTTGACACCCACGTATTGCTCTGGTTGCGCACAGGGGACGCTCGCCTCGGGAACCTTGCGCTACGAGAGATCGACCGCGCGTGGCAGGTCGGCGAGGTCGCCGTGTCTGCCATCACCTTCTGGGAAGTGGCATTGCTTCACGAGAAGAGGCGGATCGCCTTCTCGGGGGACGTGTCTCTGTGGCGTCGAGAACAGTTGGAGCAGGGGCTCGTCGAAGTGCCCGTTGACGGTGAAATAGGGGTCCGCGCCAACAGATTGTCCGGCTTCCACGGCGACCCTGCTGACCGGATTATCTTGGCCACCGCCCAAGACGGGCACCGGCTGCTGACTGGAGATCAGAGGATTCTCTCATGGGGCAGAGATCTGGACCGCTTGGACGCCCGCAAGTGACCGGGCGGAGGGTGGGCTGCTGGAGCTTCGCTGTCGGAGCTGCGTCGGCCTTGATGGCCGGGAGTGGTGAGGCGGCGCGCTGCGGTGGGTGCAGCGAGGGACCCCATGCCCCCTCGCTAGGGACCTAGCAACGACGGCCTCGCGTCCACGGGACACCTGCATCCGGGATTGCGGAGGGCTGTCAAGCTGCCGAACCCGCCCGGCAAGGAAAAGAAAGCGCCGCGCCGAAGCGCGGCCCGAGCGAGGTCGAACTCGGTCGGAGGCGTGTAGCCTACCCGCCCGGCCTCAGCCCGGCCCGGAAGAATCGTTCGTCGATGCCCTCTCGCCCGGTGTTGCGGATGCGATTCGGGATCATGCACGTCCCTGAGTTCCCGTTCCGGCTGTTTGGCCGCTCGAAACGAGGGGTGTCGGTCATGTTGAAGCCCTCGGCGCGGAACTGCAGGGTCACTCTCTCGTTGATCTGGAACTTGCGGAAGATTCCCATATCAAGATCGCAGAGACCGGGTCCACGCACGCTGTAGGGGCCGCAAGTGCCGAAGCGAGCGCCCGTCGGCTGCGCGAACGCGCCGGGGTCGATCCACAGGCCGTTACTGCCGGTCTAGATGTAGCACGGCTCGCCGACGCAGCCAGCAATCTGGAAGGAACGTGCGGCATTGAGATCGCCGGTATTCGCCTGGACAGAGAACAGCGTGCCCGTATACGCGCTCATTAGGCTAGTCGAGTCTTGGATGGCGGCCCTGATGTTGCTGATTTCAAGACTCTCACTGAGGCAATTGGGCGAATGGTACGGCTACTTACTTGACACAGAGCCGATCCTACGTCCCCCCGCGCGGAGGTCTTCCAATTCGAAAGCTTCGATCAAAGTCGTCGCTTGACCAGCGCTTGTCTGGTTGCCTCCAATCACGAGCACGCGGCCGGCGACCGCGACGGCATCCGTGTGGCGCCTGGGGGTGATCTGCTGGTCAAGCCGATATAGCGCTCCCGTAGCGGGCTCGTACCTGTGGATCAAGTTCATGCGCTCGTAATCGCCGAACAGGTAGATGGAGTCCCCGTCGGTCGCTAGCGAATGTGCGCTCAGCCCGAATGGAAGATCTTCGCGCCGCTCCCATTGCTCCGTTTCCGTATCGAAGACCATCACCGAACGCATGGCTGAACCGTCGTAGCCGCCTATCGCGTAGAGTTGGCGGCCGACGGCCACGATCTTCCCCTCGCGTGCGAGGGGCATATCGGCTAAGCGCTCCCATGAGATTGCCTCCGGAGCAAGACGGACAGTGGCCGCTGAGTAGCGCCCACTCTCCGTCAGCCCGCCGACGGCATAGAGATCATCGCCGGCAGCCACCATGCCGAGCGTTCTGACCGACTCCGGAAGCGCCGGCAGCTCCCTGAAGGTTCCGCTCTCGAGGTCAAGGGACTCGCACGACGAGACTCGACCGCGCGAAAGCCCCACCTGGGTGCGCCCGCCGCAGCTGACGATGGAGCCGTGCGCGAAAGCCGACCCGTGGTTCGCGCGCCGATGCAAACCGTTGCTGAAGTACTCCGACATCAACGAGGTCGGGTCGACGCGCTCGATCAGCGAGAGCAAACCGTCGTGCATGAAGCCGGGACCGTTTCGCGCGCCTCTGGGGGCGCCGCCGTAGACGTAGACCCACGTGCCATCGGAGACGGCGGTTGGGCCGTAGCGAGGGACCAGGAGCTCGCCGCGGTTGGTGTCGGCGTTAGACGTTTGCGGAAGGGCCGCAGCCGAGACCAGCACGGCGACGAATGCCATTGTTGAACCGAGTCCAAAACGTTTGATCATCGACTTCTACCTTAGATTTGCAGAACCAACAAAGGTCTGACACGTGCGGCGCGGACGGCCGGACAGGCACCCGTGAGGGCGCCCGCGGCCAGTTTGTCGAGGCTGTTGTAATGGCTGATCACAGTTCCGATCAAGATGCGCTGATTTTACCGTTCGCGGCCTGAAAGCAAGCGGGAAGAGATTTGCCGCCTCGGCATGGGAGTTCTCGATAGGGTAGCCATACCGCTCCTTCGGCTCTTCTGGCCGAAGGAGCCGGACTTCCGGGGCTATGTCACCGAGTCGGATGCCACCCCTCTGTTCGTGGGTGACGCCACCAACCGCGACTACGCCGCTACTGTCCATGGCGCCTACCTGTCCGGGCTGCGGGCCGCGGGGCATGCCCTCAAAGGGGCATAGCAGCGTCTCGAAGCGAGACGGGAAGAGCGCTGGTTCAGCCAGAGACCACTTCGCAAGTGGCTGCTAGGGAGGCGTGCACCGACTGAGCATGGATCGGCCGCGCTGGGTCGCTGCCTTTTGCTCGCTCGGATCAGAACCGCTCTTCGAAATTGACGTTGAAGAAGAACTCGCTGTTGTTGTCATCTTCGTGCCGGTCGAGGGACGGCGAATAGGTCTTGAACCAAACCTTGCTTTCAGCCTCGTCGAACTGAATGACGCGAAGCCACCCGTTGCCGCCGTTCTCACGGGATTGGAAGTCGGCCAGCACCTCGATGACCTCCTGGTCGGCGTCATTCATCGAGACCTGCTTCCACTCCCCGCCGACTGTGTCCCAGTGGCCGCAAAGAACCATGAAGATCTGGGGGTTCTTACGAATGAACTTCTGCCAGATTTCCTCGCCCGAGTTTGCACCGTCGCCTCCCATGTAAGCGCTCGGCGTTCGGCCGCCAATCCTGTCGCTGATGTAGATGTGGGTCGTGACGATCGCCGGCAGTTCCGGGTGCGCTTCCAGAACGCCTTCAGCCCAATCGATGGCGTCGTCCGGCACGTCTGCTTCCAAGTGCAAGATCAAGAACGAGCGTAGGCCAGCCTCGAACAGCTGATAGGTATTGATGCCGTTGGGATGAGATCCTCCGAACCAGTCGTGACGATCGAAGCGTTGCGGGCCGAACCGTTTCAAGAACGCTGACGCATCTCGACCCGGTTGACCATCCTGCCCTAAGTCGTAATCGTGGTTTCCGATTGCCACTCCCCACGGCACGATCCCATCGAGTCGCCCCATTGCTTCCTCAGCTACGTTCCACTCCGCTTCCGATTGATCCCAGTTCTGCACGACGTCTCCCACGTGGGTGACGAACCGGATGTTCTCGCTCTCCACGTGTTCCGCAACCCATCGAGTCTGGGCGTGGAAGACCTCAGGGTGTTTCTCACTGTAGAACTGAGTGTCGGGCAGCATGACGATGGAGAAACGCTCGGTCGGGCTCGCGCAGGCGGTGAGGAGGCAAACGAGCCCCGCAATCAAGACCTGGTCCAATCGGCTTGCCGGCATGGGCCCGTTATATCACGATCTGTCGCGCCTTCAACTACGAAAGCGTTTCACCCAAAGCCTGAGACAGGAAGCTACTAGGCACGGCCCGGCCGACAAGGCGGAAAACCACTGAGCGAGAGTCGCATGCTCGGCGATGACCGACCCTTAGGCGTGGGCCTAAATCCCCCGCCAAGGAGGCCACGGTGCGAGCTCCCATCCTTCTCTCCCTATTGATCGCGACGCCCGCGTTCGCGGCGATTGGGTTGATTTATTCGACGGCAAGACTCTGCAGGGCTGGAGACAGCAAAATGGCACTGCCACCTACCGCGTCGCCGACGGCGCGATCGTCGGCGAGACCGCCGACGGCATCCCCAATCCCTTCCTCTGCACCACCGGAGACTACGGCGACTTCGAAATGGAGTTCGACGGCAAAGTCCGCGACAGGCTCAACACCGGCATCATAGCTCGCGCCCGTGAGCGCCAGAACACCGTCCGCGAGGGTCGCAACAATCACCGCGGCCGCGAAGTGCCAGAACTAGGCGATGCGTCTTTCCGCAATACATGGTCATATGATTCGGAGTATGGCTGTCATGACGATCAAGTCCACATACTCCCTTGACGTTGGCACAGTCCGCACGCTGGAGGGGTTGGCGCGCCGCTGGAACGTCTCGAAATCGGAGGCGCTTCGAAGAGCGATCCGTAACGAAGCCGAGCGGCAACCATCACGGACGGATGCGAGGTTGCGGGCCCTTCGGGAGCTTCAGGAATCAGTCGCGGCCCGAGACGTAGATTTGGATGTGTGGGAACGCCAAGCGGGCGAGATTCGGAGCGCGTCCTTTCGGCGACTCTCCGACGAACCGCGATGATCCACTTGGACACAAGTTTTCTGATCCGCATGCTGAAACGCGGATCACCGGAGGCTCGATTTCTGGAGGCTGCAGACCCCGACGAGCCAGTTGTGGTAAGCGCCATCGCTTGGGCCGAGTTCCTATGCGGCCCGATTGAGCCCGCGGAGGAAGGACTGGCTTTGCGAATCGTGGACGGCCATCGCGACCTCACTCTCGAACACGCCGGAATCACCGCTCGTCTCTTCAACGAGTCGGGCCGTCGCCGCAGCTCACCGTCGGACTGCCTGATCGCTGCTGTAGCAATCCATGACGATGCACGCTTGGCGACGGCGAGTCTCGCAGACTTTCGTCGCTTTGCAAGCGCCGGGCTGAAACTGGTTTGAAGCAGGGCGGCGATTAGGCGCGAGACCGACGAGAGGTGCGCTCTGAACCTAGGGGAGTGGCACCTCCTTAGCCCGCCGGTCCGCCGCCCTTTCTCGCCGAGCGAGATCCAAAGCTACTCGACGCCATCGCTCTCTCACCCAGTGCCTCCGGCGTCCCTCGAGCAGTGTCTCGTTGTCCCTGCCAGTGCTTCCGGAGCCCTACGCCTCGCCGCGGGCCGCTGTTGACCAACAACGCCTTTCTCCCTGATCCTCAAGGTGCCGGCCTCGCAAGGGCCGTTCTGCGCCGCGTCTCCAGCACGCCTCCATGCGGTCTTGCGGGGGACTGTCCAGCCGCCGAGCATCTTGGGCGCCAAGAAATAGGGGCCACGCCGAAGCGCGACCCCTGAGTGTTCTGACTTGGTCGGAGGTGTGTGGCCTACCAGCCGAGTCTCAGCCCGACGCGGAAGAACCGTTCGTCAATGCCCTCTCGCCCGGTGTTGCGGATGCGATTGAGGATCATGAACGTGCCCGAGGCCACACTTCGGCTGTTCGGACGTTCGAAGTGCGGCGTGTTGGTCATGTTGAAGCCCTCGGCGCGGAACTGCAGGGTCACCTTCTCGTTGATCTGGAACTTACGGAAGATTCCCATATCAAGGTTGAATAGACCTGGCCCGCGTACACTGTTCGGCCCACACGTGCCGAACCGCGGCCCGTCGGGTTGTGCAAACGCGCCAGGGTCAATCCACAGGGCGTTGCTTCCGGCCTTGAGATACCGCGGCTCTCCAACACAATCAGCGATCTGGCTGGAAGCAGCGGCGTTCAGATCGTTGCTGCTTGCGGTGACGGAAAACGGTGTGCCCGTATAGGCGCTCATGAGCCCGTTGAGCTGCCATCCGCCTAGGATCATGCCCAGCGGGCTGTCCGAAAGCAGACTCTTGCCCCTTCCGAACGGAGTCTCGTAAATGAAGGTCATCTGGAAATTCTGCCGGATGTCTTGATTGAGATCGCCGTAGGTACGGTCGTAGAAGCGAGGAATCCGGAAGAACCCCGGGCCATCTCCGGAGTCCTCATCGGTATAGCCTCGGCCGTGCGCCCAAGTGTAAGCGAGATTCACCTGAACACCATTGCTGAAACGGCGCTCGAGCTTCGTCTGGAGGGAGTCGTACTTGGCGGTGCCGAGGCTGCCGAACAGCGCAGTCGAGCCGGAACGGCCCCAGCGTTTGAACAGCTGGCGGCCCGCGTTGCCCTCGCCGATGTCGCCCCAGTTCTGTTCCAAGCCGGCAAGCTGGTTGACCGAGCGAGTTGCCACGTAGCCTGCGGTCGCGATCCAGTTGCCGAAGCGCCGCTCCAGCGAGAAGTTCCACGACTGGATATAGCCTCTGGTGAGGTTTTCTGTGTCCATCGTGCGCACGTTGGTGTTCAGCGGGAGATTTAGAACCCCATCTCCGAGGGACGGTTCGTTGATGACTTCCAAGCCCTGCCGGAGGGTGGTCGCGTACCCGAAGCTGTGCGGCAGGCCGGGGCCATCCTTGGCCATGATCGGGTAGTTGGTGCGCAGCGGTCGCGCCCAGTTAAACGGATCCACGGTGACGCCGTAGCCGACGCGCAAGACGGTATCGTCATCCACGCGGTAGGCCAATCCCACCCGCGGCACGAAGTTGTGCTTGCCGACGTCAATGCCGCAATCCTCTGGAATGCTTCCGGCTCCGCACGCCCAGATCGTGTTGTTGGAGAAGTCATACCGTTCCAAGCCTCGCGACGCGCGGGTCGGGAATGGGAAGATCTCGTAGCGCAGCCCATAGGACATCGTCAGCTTCGGAGTGATCTGCCAGCGGTCGCGCACGTAGAAGCTAAGCAGCTGCGTGCGCGTGAAGTAGCCGTTCTCGTTGAATTGCCAGATCTTTCCCGCGAGCTGCGGAAACCCGAGCAGCCATGCGGCATGGGCGTTGTAGTCGTTCCCGCGCTCGCCACCCCGGCGTTCAGTCGTGTTCTGGCGGAAGCGGAACTCGCCCGAGGCGGCGCCTGTGCCGCCTGAGAACTCCGGCTGGTTGTGGTCGAGATCCTGCAGGTAGATGTCCGTGCCGAAACGGATGTTGTGGGTTCCTTTGGTCCAGTTGGCGTTGAGCACGAACTGGTTCTGCGGATCGGACCGGTAGTACGGCTGGAAGCTGTTGGACATGCCCAAGCCCTCGAAGCCATCGATGCGCAGGCGCGGCCATCCGCCGTCGATAAAGCGGCTAGACTGCAGGCCCGGGATCCCCAGCACGCTCCAGCCGAGGTTCTCTTCCAGCCGCTGCTGTTCGACATTGGTGTCCACCAGCGTGTAGCCGTAGTAGCCGTCGACGATGAAGGTCGGTGAGACGACCTTCGTGATGGAGATCGTGCCGGAGTAGGTGTTTCCGAAGCCCGTGCCGGGATTCGAGTTCGTAGGGTGCAGCCGGTTTCCGCCGAACGGCCCAAGCGTCTGTGCGTTCGCCATTCGATAGTCGAGCATGCTGAACCGAATAAAGCCGGTCAATGTCGGACTCAGGTTGAAGTTGGTCTTCGCGTCCACTGTGTCGCGGAAGAACGTCGTGGAGCCGTCCGCTACATGGTTCTGCCCCAGCCCCAGCGAGCCGCCGTTGCCGCCCAACAGATTGCCGATATTGTTCGGGTCAGGGAATGCCGGATCATGGATCATGGCAGACACGCCAGAGTCGATCCGACTCCTCGGCACCATATTCCCGGGGAATGGTTCGCGGTCGCGTGCATAGCCGGAGTCGTTCATATCTTGGATCCCGGTCAGGGGATCGTAGATCGGCGTAGGAGATCCCGATAGATCGCCGAACCGCATCGCGTTCGTCGGCATGTCGATGAACCGCTGCGCGAACCGCGACTCATAGGTGCCTTCGTAGCTGACAAAGTAGAACCACTTGTTGCGCTTGATCGGGCCGCCTACCGTGCCGCCGAACTGGTTGTTGATCAGTTTCGGCTGGGCAGAGTTGCGATTGCTGAAGAACGGATAGGCCTTCAAGTGCTGGTTCATGTGGTATTGGAACGCGGAGCCGTGGACTTCGTTCGTGCCCGACTTGATCTGCAAATTGATCGCAGCGCCGCCTGCAAGGCCTTGCTCGGCATCGAAAGAGTTCGTGACAACGTTTACCGTCTCGATCGACTCCAGCGCGGGATTGTAGCCCGTCATGTGGGGCACCCAGATGTTGGTCGACGAGGCGCCATCGATGCGGGTGTTGTTGTTGGAGCGGCTCGTGCCGTTGACTGAGAAGCGCACGGCGCGGGTCGGATTTGTCGGCACCGAGTGCGCGTTCTGCGGCGGCGAGAAGCCCGGCAGCGTGACGAACAGCATCTGATAGTTCCGGCCGAGCGGAACCGGGACGTTCCTTAGGGTTGTCTCGGTAACCTCCTGCCGCACCTCGGCGCGATCAGTCTGGAGTGTCGCGGCCGAGGCCTCGACGGTCACGACCTCGGTAACCTGACCGATTTCCAGACTCGCGTTGACGCGCGTGACGTTGTTCTGCGAGACCACAACTCCGGTCGTGGTGGACGCCTGGAACCCGTCCGAGCGCACCGTCACCGTGTAGTTGCCGGTATTCACAGTGGCGAAGCTGTAGTTGCCAGCCGCGCCGGTGGTTGTTTCGCGGACTTGGCCCGTGTCCTCGTTGGTGATCGTGACCTCAGCGCCGACGATCGCGGCATCTGTGGTGTCGGTCACCAGCCCGTCGATTCCACCTTGGATCAACTGAGCGGTAGCGGACGGAGCGATCAGCCCGATAATCGCAAGCATGCCGGCGGCTAGCCAGCATGCGCGGGGTATTGTAGTCATCCTCGTCTTGCCCTCCTATGGAAAGACCTCGATCCTTCAACAACTGGCCGATAAGCCGTGGTGCCGAGCTCAGCGAAGGGCTGGCCGACTACCATAGCGATTAACCAAAGACCATTTCGATGCTAACACGCCGGGAGCGGAGGGTGCTTGCGACTGGCCCGGCCAAGGGTCGCGCAGGCCCGCGGCTCGGCTGTTCCGGGCTGTTTCCGCCAGCGCCTAGTTTGACCCGCGGAGCGCCAGCGCGGTACCATAAATACTCGCGAAGCGGTCCCGCTTCGTGCACCGTTTCGGAAATGTCGAACAAGACGTACGTCCCCAAAGCGTCCGAGCTGACCCATGACTGGTACGTCATGGACGCCGAAGACAAGCCCTTGGGCCGCCTGGCTACCCAAGCCGCGACGCTGCTGCGGGGCAAGCACAAGCCTAACTTCACGCCGTTCATGAAGACCGGCGACTTCGTCGTTGTCGTCAACGCCGAAAAAGTCTGCCTGACCGGCAAGAAGGAGACGGACAAGATCTACTACCGGCACACCGGTTACCCGGGTGGAATCAGGCAGGAGACCGCCAAGGAGGTGCGCGAGAAGCACCCCGAGCGCCTGGTCGAGCGCGCGGTGGCGGGCATGCTGCCGAAGAACAAGCTCGGGCGGCAGCTGAAGTCGCGGCTCAAGGTGTACGCCGGTGCTGACCATCCGCATCAGGCGCAGCAGCCGAAGCCGTGGACTTTTTAGGCGGCTGTGGCGGAGCCAGCAGGAACAGGAGTCATCGTTTTGCCGAATCAAACACAGTGGTTGGGGACGGGCCGGCGCAAGAGCGCCGTCGCCCGCGTCTTCCTGCGACCGGGGGCGGGCAAGATCCAGATCAACGATCAATCGCCGGAGCAGTACTTCCCGACCGAGTCCCTCAAGGCCAAGGTGCGCCAGCCGCTGTTGGCAAGCGAGACGGATGGCAAGTTCGACGCGCTGATTCTGGTCCACGGCGGCGGCAAGTCGGGCCAGGCTGACGCCGTCCGCTTGGGCATCGCCCGCGCCCTGCAGGAGTTCAACAGCGAGTTGCGGCCGCTGCTCAAGAAGGGCGGCTACCTGACTCGCGATCCGCGCAAGCACGAGCGCAAGAAGTACGGCAGGCCCGGCGCTCGCAAGCGGTTCCAATACTCGAAGCGCTAGTTGGGGATCGAATCAAGCTCAGATAGCGTCCGTGGCCAAATCCTGCTTGGAAGGTCCCGGTCGTTCGGGGCGGCTTGTAGCAAGCTGCCGTAGACCCGCGCACAGCCGTCAACGGAGGTACCGTGCCGCAAATCACCATGAAGGAATTGCTCGAAGCCGGCGTTCATTTCGGGCACCAGACCAGGCACTGGAACCCGAGGATGAAGGAGTTCATCTTCGGCGAACGCAACAACATCCATATCATTGACCTGCAGAAGACCCTGAAGAATTTCAAGGAGGCGCTGCAGTTCATCGGCGAGCAGGCCGCCCTGGGCAAGACGATGCTCTTCGTCGGCACCAAGCGCCAGGCCCAGGAGGCGGTGGCCGAGGAGGCCCGTCGCTGCGGCATGTACTTCGTCAACCATCGCTGGCTTGGCGGGTTGCTGACCAACTGGGTCACGGTGCAAAAGTCGCTCGACCGCTATAAGGAGCTCCAGCGGCTCGCGGAAGAAGAAGGCTACGAGGGGCGCAGCAAGAAAGAGATCTCGCGCCTTGAGCGTGAGCGCAAGGCGCTGGCGGCCAATATCGCGGGCATCAAGGACATGCCGGGCCTGCCGGACATGGTCTTCATCATCGACACGCGCAAGGAGGAGATCGCCGTGCACGAGGCGCGGAAGCTCAACATCCCTGTGATCGCGGTTGTCGACACGAACTCCAACCCGGACGAGGTGGACTACGTGATCCCTGGCAACGACGACGCTCTGCGGTCGATTTCGCTGTTCGCCAACAGGGTGTCCGAAGCGGTCCTGGAAGGCAGGGCCACCATCCCGCCGCCCGAGGACGAGCCGGCCGGCGATGAAAACGACGATTCGGCCGGAACGCTGGTGGACGACGGCGCCGGCGCATCCTCGGTCGGCGAGTAGGCGCCGGCCAGGCCGGTCTCGGCGGAGGATTCTCGAGGGGAGGCATGCAATGGCGGAAGTTAGCGCAAAGCTAGTCAAGGAACTGCGCGACAAGAGCGGCGCGGGTTTCATGGAGTGCAAGAAGGCACTGGTCGATGCCGGCGGCGATCTCGCTGCTGCCGAGATCGCCCTGCGCAAGCGCGGCGTGGCGATCGCCCAGAAGAAGAGCGGCCGGGCTGCTAACGAGGGTGTGGTCGGCAGCTACATCCATGCCGGCGCGAAGCTCGGCGTGCTTGTCGAAGTGAACTGCGAATCGGATTTCGTGGCGCGCACGGACGACTTCCAGCAACTCGTCAAGGACATTGCGATGCAGATCGCGGCCGCCGACCCGAAGTACATCACTCGCGAGCAGGTGCCGGCGGAGACCGTGGACAAGGAGCGCCAGATCCAGCGCGACCGCGCCTTGCAGGAAGGCAAGGCTGCGGCCGTTGTCGATCGGATTGTCGATGGCCGCATGGGCAAGTTCTACGAGGAGATTGTGCTGGTGGACCAGCCGTTCGTGAAGGATCCTTCCACGACCATCGGCAGCTTGCTCCAGACCAATATCGCCAAGCTGGGCGAGAACATGGCCATCCGGCGCTTTCAGCGCTTCAAGGTCGGCGAGGACTCCTAGGGCCGAGCCAACAAGAGCCGTACCTTCAGCCGGGCTATCATGGGGCCGCCCTGACCATGCACAAGCCGCGCCGAGTCCTGTTCAAACTGTCGGGCGAAATGCTTGCCGGCCCCGACGCTTGCGGCATTGCCCATGCCCGCTTGGCTTGGCTCGCCGGCGAGATCGCCTCGGCGCGCTCCGAAGGTGCTGAGGTTGCTTTGGTGCTCGGCGCGGGCAATTTCGTGCGCGGGGCGGCGCTCGCGGGAGCCGGTATCGAGCGCACGACCGCCGACCACATGGGCATGCTAGCCACGTTGATCAACTCGCTGGCCCTGGCCGAGGCCCTTCGCACAGCGGGGGTCCCGAGCAAGGTGCTGAGCTCCGTTCCATGTTCCGCTGTGGCCGAAGCCTACGGTCGCGCGGCGGCCGTCGCAGCCATGAGGCGGGGGGAGGCCGTCGTGCTGGCCGGTGGCACGGGCAATCCATACTTCACCACCGACACCGCCGCGTCCCTGCGCGCGGTCGAAATCGGGGCTGACGTGCTGGCCAAGGGTACGAAGGTCGGGGGGGTCTACGACAAGGATCCCGCGCTGCACTCCGATGCGAGGGTGTTCGAAACCGTGTCGTACGATCAAGTGCTCGCTGAAAGGTTGGCGGTGATGGATGCCACGGCGGTAGCAATGTGCCGCGACCACTCGCTGAAGGTGCTGGTCTTCGGGCTGGACGAAGAGGGGGTCTTGGCACGCGTGGCGCGTGGCGAGACTCCCGGCACGCTGATGTCCTAGGCTGTATGGAACAAAGGGGAGAAGCGCATGACCCACATCCACGGAGAGAACGTCGCCGAGGTCAACACCGAGGCAGGCGCGCGGATGGAGAAGTCGGTCCAAGACCTTTCCCGTGCAATGTCCACCATTCGCACCGGGCGCGCCTCGATCGCTTTGCTAGATCCGATCAAGGTCGACTACTACGGCACGCCCACGCCGCTGAGCCAGATGGCGACCTTGGCCACACCGAATCCGACGACCCTCACGATCCAGCCATGGGACATCACGCAGCTGGGTGCCATCGAAAAGGCCATTCAGGTGTCCGACTTGGGCATCAATCCGGCCAATGACGGCAAGATCATCCGCTTGGCCGTGCCGCCCCTGACCACGGAGCGCCGCCAGGATCTCGTCAAGCGGCTCCACGATGTCGTCGAACAGCACCGGGTGGCCGTGCGCAACATCCGCCGCGATGCCAACGAAGCTATCAAGCAGCTCGAAAAGGGCAAGGCCATCTCGGAGGACGAGGGCAAGCGCGGCCATGAGCTGATCCAAAAGACCACCGATGGCGCAGTCAAGCGCATCAATGCGGCGGGAGCAGCGAAGGAAAAGGAGATCCTCGAGATCGGGTAGGCGCCTCCCGCTTGGGCCCGCATGGAGGCGGAACATGGATGTGCGGCTGAGGTCGGCGGTTCTTGCCGATTTTCCGGTGGTCTATCCGATCATCGATTCGGATGCCGCGAGAGCCGCCGGGAGCGACGCTGCACAAGTGGCGGGCGCTCTGGCGAGAGCGGGTGCGCGAATCGTGCAGTACCGGCACAAGGGCGAGTTCGGGCGGCGGCAGTTCGAAGAAGCCCGCGCTGCCGGCGAGATCCTGCGCCGGGCCGGGGTCGCTTTCGTGGTCAATGACCGGGCCGACATCGCGCTGGCCTTGGGGGCCGACGGCGTCCATGTCGGGCAAGACGACCTGCCGCCTGCCGACGTGCGCCGGCTGGTCGGTTCGGACATCCTGCTGGGATACTCGACGCACAATGCCGGCCAACTCTCGGACGACGCGTGCCGGTGGGCGGACTACCTGGCGATCGGTCCGGTCTTCCGGACGTCGAGCAAGCAGAACCCGGACCCGGTGGTCGGAATCGAGGGCGTACGCGAGGCGCGTTCAATGACGGCCAAGCCGTTGGTCGCGATCGGGGGCATTACGCTTGCCAACGCGAGCGAGGTCCTGGCGGCTGGAGCGGACGGCGTTTCGGCGATTTCCGGCATCACGCCCTGCAACATGGCTCAGTGGATGCGGCTGCGCTGTTGAGCGGGCAGCGGTTCGCTGGCTACTGCGCGGCGGACGAGGGTTATCCGGCTCGCCGGCCAGCTGTGCTGCCGCTCGCTTCGAGGCTGCCCAAGTCGGCACTAGAATGGGAGTCTGCCCCGAGTCGTGGGGCTCGGCCCTTTCCTCCATGACTGGCGAAGAAATCCGCGAGCAGTTCCTGCACTACTTCGAGACGAAGGGGCACCGGAGGGTGCCCAGCTCATCGCTGGTGCCGGCAAACGACCCGACGCTGCTGTTCGCCAACGCCGGGATGAACCAGTTCAAAGATGTATTCACCGGCGACGAGCGACGCCCGTACGCGCGCGCGACCACCTCGCAGAAGTGCGTCCGCGCGGGCGGCAAGCATAACGATCTCGAGAACGTGGGCCGCACGCGGCGACACCACACGTTCTTCGAGATGCTGGGCAACTTTTCGTTCGGGGACTACTTCAAGGAAGACGCGATCCGTTTCGCCTGGGAACTAATCACGGAGGTCTACGGGCTGCCCAGGGACCGGCTGTATGTCACCGTTTTCCGCGATGACGACGATGCCGAGCGGCTCTGGACGAAGGTCGCGGGAGTGCCGTTGGACCGCATCAAGCGGTGCGACGAGAAAGACAACTTCTGGCAGATGGGCGACACCGGACCCTGCGGTCCGTGCTCGGAGATCTTCTACGACTACGGCCCCGAGGGCCTCGAGCCGGGCGAGCCGGATGACCCGTTCCCGGCAGACGTGTCTCGCTACGTCGAGATCTGGAATCTCGTCTTCATGCAGTTCAACCGCGACGAGCAAGGCAAGCTTCACCCCCTGCCCAGGCCATCGATCGACACCGGCATGGGCTTGGAGCGGACAGCTGCCGTGCTGCAGGGCAAGCTCTCCAACTTCGACACCGACCTCTTCCAGCCAGTCATCCATCGCGCCGGGGAGTTGCTGGGCATCCGCTACGGAGCCGATCCTGCCACGGACACTACGCTGCGGATCGTGGCCGACCACAGCCGCTCCGCGGCGTTCTTGGTGCATGACGACGTGATGCCCGCCAACGAGGGCAGGGGGTACGTACTGCGCAAGATCATCCGCAGGGCGCTCCGCCACGCTCGGCTGGCCGGCTCGGGAGGGCCGTTCCTGCATCAGATGACAGGTTTCGTCGCCGAGATGATGCGGTCGGCCTATCCAGAGATGCAAGAGTCGTCCGGGCGTGTCGCACGGATCGTGCGCGATGAGGAACTGCGCTACGAGCGCAACTTCGCGGTGGCCGAGCGGGAGTTCGAGAGTGCGCTCGAGAAGCTCGAGAACGGCATGATTCCAGGCGCGGTGGCCTTCCGGTTGTACGACACGTTCGGGTTGTCGATGGACGAGCAGCAGGAGATGGCGCGGGAGCGCGACCTCAAGATCGACCTGCGGGGCTTCGAGTCCGAGATGGCTGGCCAGCGGGCGCGCGCCCGCTCCAGTTGGAAGGGTCCTGCCAAGGGCGATGCGGCTGCTACGCCTGCTCTGATCGATCTCTCCCAGCGCTGCAAGACAGTCTTTGTGGGCTACGACCGGACCAGTGACGAGGAGCTGCGCGTGGTCGGGCTGTTGCGGAACGGGGGGGCCGTCGAAGTGGCCGAGGCTGGCTCGCGAGCCGAAGTAGTCCTGGAACGGACTCCGTTCTATGCGGAAGCCGGAGGACAGGTCGGTGATCGCGGCGTGCTCACGCGGGGGTCGGAGACGGTTGCCGCAGTCTCGGACGTGCAAGCGCCGGTGCGCGGGACCAGCGTGCATCGCGTCGAGGTCTTGCGCGACATAGCGCTCGGTGACATGCTTGCCGGTCGCGTGGATGAATCGAGCCGCGACGCGGCCCGCCGCAACCACACCGCCACGCACCTGATGCACGCTGCGCTGCGAAGGGTGTTGGGCACTCATGTCAAGCAGGCCGGAAGCGTCGTGGATCCCGAGCGGCTGCGCTTCGACATCACGCATTACGCTCCGATCGAGGCCCGGGAACTCGAGGAAGTCGAGGACTTGGTCAACGAGCACGTTCTGCGCGACAGCGAGGTTGTCACAGAGGTGAAGGATTTAGATGTGGCGGTGCGCGAAGGCGCGATGGCTCTGTTCGGAGAGAAGTACCTCGACAGAGTCCGGGTTGTCAGCGTGGGCGACTTCAGCGTGGAGCTTTGCGGCGGCACCCATGTCGCGCGCACCGGCGAGATTGGCGTGTTCAAGGTGGTCAGCGAGACCAGCAGCGCCGCCGGCGTGCGGCGGATCGAGGCGATTTCCGGCACCGGCGCCTTCGGGCACTTCCGCGAGGCCACCGGCAGCGTGCAGCAGCTAACGGCGCTGCTCAGGGTTCAGGATGACGGGCTGGCGTCGGCTGTCGAACGGCTGATGGCCGAACGACGCCGACAGGATCGCGAGATCGCCGGGCTGAAGGCGAAGCTGGCGAGGACGAGCGTGGGCGACTTGCTCGCCCAGGCGCGCGATGTCGGCGGCCTGAAGGTGCTCGCGGCAAAGCTGGACGGTGTGGAGCGCGAGCAGCTGCGCCTGCTGGCCGACGCCGTCCGCCAAAAAATGGGCTCTGGCTTGGTGGTCTTCGGAACTGTCAAGGACGGGCGCGTCGCGCTGATTTCGGCGGCCACCAAGGATATTGCGGGGACACGGGTCCATGCGGGCCGCATAGTCTCTGCCGTTGCGAAGCTGGTCGGCGGAGGCGGGGGCGGGCGTCCAGACATGGCCGAAGCCGGTGGCAAGAACCCCGAGTCGCTAGCAGGTGCGTTGGAGCGAGTTTACGAAATCGTGGGCGAGGGCGCCGCCCAATGAGGGTCCTCTCCGAGCTGCCTGCGGGGCTACTTTCGCCGAGGTCGGCTGGGACGCATTTCGACGCGACTGGCGAGGTTGCGACCGGGCGTCTTGAAGAGGTGTATCGCGGTGGATGCGATGGCTGCCGGGTCGAGCTTCCATTCCGCACCTTCGATTTCTGACCTGAACCCGGTCTGTACGCTGCCGGGCATGATCGTACTCACGCGGATATTCGAGTGGCGCAGGTCTAGCATCATCGCTTCAGTGAACCCGGCCAGTCCGAATTTGGACGCGTTGTAGGCCGCGCCGGTGGCGAACGGGTACTTGCCCGCCAAGCTGCCGATATTGAGAATGAATCCTCCACCGCGCCGCTTCATGCGCGCCGCCGCCAGATGGGAGCAGTAGAACGGCCCGCTCAGGTTCGTGTCGATGACCTCTCGCCACAATTCGGGGGCGAGTTCGTCGACCGCGCCGAAATGACCGACGCCGGCGTTGTTTGCCAAGATGTCGACGTCGCCGAGCTCTTGGTCGACGAATGAGAAGAACTCCTCCACCTGTTCCCAGTGGCCTACATCGCACGGACGGCCGACGACCCGGCCCTCCCTGCCCAGAGATCGGATCGCAGCGGAGAGCGCGGCCGCGCTGCGGCCGCAAATGGCCACGCTAGCCCCTTCCGCCAGCAATGCCTCGGCGATGGAGTAGCCGATCCCCTTTGTCCCGCCCGTGACGATGGCACGCTGCCCCTTGAGGTCTGTCATCGGAGTGCGGCCGGAGGGACGAGCGTTGGTTCCGCGCCTATAGCAGCCAAGGCTCCAGCCTTCGATACAATAGCATTTCGCGGATGGTGCCGCTCCCAGCCTCTTGATGTCAGACTCAGAGACTCCCGCGGTCCGGGCAGAGATCATCGCCATCTGCCAAGAACACCTGGCCCGCTTGGGAGAGGAGGCCGGACGGGTCGCCGAGGATCGCCTTGCGACCCTTGCATCGAAGACAGCCGCCGACACTGCCGCTCTGCTGGATCAAATCGCCGCCTCGACGCGGCGGATTCGTGCTGCGGGCGATGCCGCTGCAGTACTGGTCGAGCTCGCGGACTCGGTCGGCCAGCTCTGCGACCGTGCGGTGGTGCTCCTGAACGACGGCGATCGGCTGACCGGATTTCGCGCGTCGGGCGGCGAATCTCCCGCCGAATCGACGGATCTGCGCCAGGTCTCGTTCGATCTCGCATCCGCCCCCGCCTTGGCTCATGCGGTGGAGACCAAGGACGCGATGGTCATCACAGGTGGCCAGCACAACGTGTCGCACCAGCTCGCTTCCAAGCTGGGCTATTCGGACGACACAGAGTTGCGGGCCGTGCCCTTGGTGCTGCGGGACACCGTGCTCGGGCTGGTGCTTGTAGACGGCGCAGCGGTTCGAGAATCGGCCATCGAGTCTCTCATCCTCACGGCGGAGGCTTGGATCGAGGCCCTGAATTCGCGCCCCAAGACTTGATGCTCCGAAACATTGAATCCGCGCTCAGCAGTTCTTCGGCGGTTCCATGCGCGCGGTGATCAGGCCCCGTCCGTGGCTGCGAGTCGCCGGGCTGGCGGCGGCTCTTCTGATCGTTGCATCAGGCACTGCCGGCGCGGTTCCCGCGAAACTCAGTGAGTTGAGCCGGGCGCTGGTTGCATCCCGGTCTGATGCGAACTTCCGCGCCTTGCGGAACTTTGCGGACGGTGCCTCAGGGAGGGATCGCGCACTAGCCGACTATGCCATCGGCATGGCGCACTATCGGGCCAGGGACTACCCTGCTGCCGAGAGTGCCTTGGCAAGGCTGGGTGCTGCGGATGGCTGGGTGGCTGAGTATGCCGCCTACTATCGTGCCAGGTGCATCGTGTTGGCAGAGGAGTTCGAACGCTCGCTCGCTCCGCTCAGCGCTTTTGCCAAGCTGTTCCCCGACAGCCGGTTTCGTCCAGCCGCTGGCCGTCTGCGCGTCGAGAGCCTGCTGAGGCTGGAGCGCTTGGACGACGCCAGAGCGCTGCTTGTCGCTGGTTCGAGCGAGTTGGAAGAGCCCGTTCGGCTGTACCTGTCTGGGCGGGCCGAACACTTGGACGGCAAGCTCGAGCGCGCCGTCTCGCTCTATCGCGAGGCGTATTATTTCTACCCGTCCAGCGACCAAGCTCGCGCAGCTGAGCAGCAGCTCGACCGCCTGCGGGCGGGCATGGGAAACGCCTATCCCGAGGCGCCCGCCGATTGGCGCTTGGCGCGAGCGGAGAGTCTTCGCAAGGGGCGCGAGTATACGCGCGCGTCGGCGGAATACGGCAGGGCTTTGGGTGCGGGCCTGACGGGGGACGAGCGCGACCGAGCCGTCATCGGCCGGGGCGCGGCAGATTACTCCCGGCGGAGGTCTTCCGCGGCGTACGCGTCCTTGGCAAGGGCGCGTCCTCGAGAGCCGGAATTGGAAGCACAGCGCCTCTACCTGCTGTGCGCCATCGAGCGCCGCAAGCGCATCGTTGGCGAGATGCTGTCCAGTATCTCCAAGCTGGCCGCAAAGCACAGCGAGTCGCCGTGGTACGAGGAAGCGCTGCTTTCCGTGGGCAACTACTTCTACTTGCTGGACGACCGGGCCAGCTACGTCAAGTGGTTCCAGCGCTTGGCGGATGCCTTTCCCCAAGGCAAGCATGCCGCCTACGCCCACTGGAAGGTCTGCTGGCGCGCGTGGCTGGACGATTCCCCTAGGCGCGCCGAGCTGCTGAACGAACACATCCGGCGCTACGGTGGCGCGCCCACGGGGGCCGGGGCGATCTATTGGCTTGGGCGCCTGCACGAAGACCGCGGGCGCCGGGCGGAAGCTGCGGCGCACTTCGGCGCGGTCATGGGCGGGTTTCCGCATTACTACTATGCGTTCCTGGCCGAGCAGCGGCTCCGGCGCATGGGCAGGATGACCGCAGACTCGCAAACCGAGAGGCGGATCTTGGCTGGCCTGCCCGAGGTTCGGTCTCTAGCGGCGCAGCCGCTCGCGGCAACGCAGGGCTTGCTGCAGCGGGCCGGAGACCTCCACCAGCTTGGGTTCGACAACGACGCCCGCACAGAGTACTCCCGCGTGGACTACCGCAAGCCGGACGGCCACTTCGCCGGCTTGCATCTCGGCCGCATGCACGAAGGCCGCGACGAGCACCACTTGGCGTTGCGGGCGATGAAGCGCTACCTGTTCGGCTATCTGCGAATGCCCTACGATTCGTTGGACATCGAGTACTGGCGTCTGCTGTTCCCGATCGGCTGGGAGGATCGGCTGCGCGCCCGGTCCGAGCGCCACCGGTTGGACCCGTACCTAGTGGCGGCCCTGATCCGCCAGGAGTCGGAGTTTCACCCCGGCGCGAGATCCCGCGCCGGAGCCTTGGGCCTGATGCAGATCATGCCCGGGACGGGCCGCGGGCTGTTCCGCAGATTGGGCATCTCCGGCTTCACCAACCGCAAGCTGACAGTGCCTGACATCAGCCTGCGGCTCGGCACGTTCCACCTCAAGGAAGTGCTGGCGCAGTTCGGCGGAGAGCTGGAAAAGACATTGGCGGGCTACAACGCCGGGGAGCGGCGCATCGGGCAGTGGATGGCGCTTGGCCCGTTTGAGGACAACGAGGAATTCGCCGAGACGATTCCGTTCAGCGAGACCCGCGGGTACGTGCAGTCCGTGCTCCGAAATCGCGCCATGTACGAGCGCATCTACGGCGACTGACGCGAACAGGCCCGGTCTGGGCCCACGGCCCGGCTGTCGGATCCCGGACAGATCTAGGCGATCCGCCCGTCCTTCATGCGCACGACCCGGTCCGTGCAATACGACGCCGCTTCGGGATTGTGGGTGATCATCATGACGGTCTGCCCTAGGTTCTGGTGGAGAGTCTTGAGCGTGTCTAGGACCGCCATCGAATTCTCGGAGTCGAGGTTTCCGGTAGGCTCGTCGGCGAGCAGGATCTGCGGGCGGTTTACCAGCGCGCGCGCGATCGCCACCCGCTGCTGCTCGCCGCCGGACAGGGCGTTCGGTTTGTGGCGCAGGCGGTGCCCGATGCCCAAGGTGCGCACGACTTCGTTGAACTGAGCGTGGTCACGGTCGGCCGACCCAGCGATGTGCTGGGCGATGCGGATGTTCTCCTCGGCGTTGAGGGTCGCCAAGAGGTTGAAGCGTTGAAACACGAATCCGACCTTTGTCTTGCGCAATTCAGTGCGCTGCGCATCTGACATGCCGGCTAGGTCTTGGCCGTCAATCTCCACCGCGCCGCTGGTCGGAGCGAGCATGCCCCCGATGATGTGGAACAGGGTCGACTTGCCGGATCCGGACGGCCCTAGCAGGGCGACGAACTCACCGGCCTGGACTTCCATGGACACTCCGCGAAGAGCCGGCACGGCCACGCTGCCAAGGCGGTAGACCTTTTTCAGGTTCGAGGTCTTGATCAAGGCGTCAGCTGGCACTTGCAACTCCTTCTCGCCCCTACTCGTAGGAGAGGACCTCGCATGGATCAGCCTTGGCCGCCTTCCAAGCAGGATACGAGGCTCCTGCGATCGAGCCGACGATGGTAAGCACTGCGGCTCCCGCCAGCCACTCCGGGATGAAGATGATCGGAATGAGGGGATAGCGGATCGCGACCAGCTCCGTGCCGACGACGCTCAGCCCGTAGCCGACAACGATTCCGATCGCACTTACGACCAGCGTCTCCCGCATCACAATCGAGCCGATCACAGCCTTTGAGGCGCCAATGGCCTTGAGGATCCCGATCTCCCTCGTGCGCTCCAAGATCGCCGTGTACATAGCGAGCATGACCACGATGAAGCCGATCGCCACCGCGATCGAAATGATGATATTGACGAACTGCGAGGACATCCGGCGCACGTCCGTCGCCATCGTCGCCAGAAAGTCCTCCACGGAAATGACGACGCGATTCGGCAGCAGCGTCTGCAGGTCTTCGATCAACTCCCGCGTCTTGGTCGAATCTTCGAGTTTGAGGTATACCTGGCTGACCCGGCCCTGCCAGCCTTGCAGGTCGCTCATCGTTTCGGGGGGGATGAACACGCGCGACATCTTGCCGGTCTCCATGATGCCGACCACCTCGAATTGCCGGCTCATCAGCTCGATGCTGTCCCCGATTGAAACCTCTTCCTGACGGGCGTAGAGCTCGTCGACGACCGCCTCATACGGCGCGGCATACGTGCGGCCTTCGAAAATCACGATCCCGCCGCTCATGGCGTCGAACGCTGGCCAGTCGACACCGGTGATGGTCTGCACGTTGCCAGGTGTGTAGACGGTGGCCCCTAGCGCGTGCTCAATCTGCGGATAGCGCTCGATGAGCATGGCTGGAAGCTTGTCGGAAATATCGGCAGTGCTAAGCGCGGCGCCTGAAAACTGCGGTCGGATGAGGATGTCGGCCCCCACGCCACGCGTGCGGCGCAGGGACTCGGTGAGCAGGCCTTCCGAGACCCCGACCATCATCACGATCATCGCGACCTCGACCGCGACGGCAAGGATCGTAAGGCCCGTGCGCACGGGCCGGTGAAGCAGGTTGCGGAGGACCAATCGGTGGATCATGGCTGGCGCTTGCTAGGAGCTTGCGGTATCGGACTCGCCGACCTGCTCGATCTCGACGCCGTCGGGCAGCGGCAGTTGAAACGAGGTGTCCGGGACCTCCTCGTTCAGGCCCGGTCTGAGGATCTCGATCTCGAGGCCGTAGCCATCTTGCGGGCGCTCGACCCGAATGTGCTGCGGGTAGGGAAGCCCCTTCTCCTCGAGCCAATCGCGATACCAGGCATCGGTGGCAACTTCGGTGTTTTCGTCGAGGATCATCAGACGCGAGAGCTGCAGGTCGGACCGACTGAACCAGTACTTGCGAAGGATGCGGAAGAAGCCGTCCGGACCTTGGTCGATCACGTGCAGCACCTGATAGCCCGACTGGCCATACATCTCGATGTCGAGCACGACCTTGCTCACGTCTTCGATTGGCTCGAGCATGATCGCCTGCAGCATGTGCTGCGGGCGGATATTCTCGGCACGGTTTTCCGACACGTGAGTCAGAGCGGTCCTGCCCTCGTAGACGCGATTGCGCCACGGCAAGTGGACCCGGAATCGCTCGCCGTCCGAAACCATGTCGTACACCGTTGCGATGCCGCCCGGAGACTGCGCATTCGTCCTTATCCAGCCGGGACGGCGGATGACAAGCGCCCCGCGCACGTCGGGGTAGAGCGTTTCTCGGTCGCGCTCTTCGGACTGCACGGTGAGCGTGATGTCAATCACGGCCTTCATCGAACGCACCGAGGCGATGCGCTGGATGGCATCGATGAGATCCGCGCGGCTCGCAGTGCGAGCCTCTGGCGGCGGTGGCAGAATCGTGGTCGTGGAGAGCACGCCACAGCCGAGCGATGCGCACAGACACACTGCTAATGCAATGCTTTTGGGCGACACAATCCTAGGGTGGGGCCGACGGCCAGAGCCCGACGATTTCTTATTGTAACAAGGCGGCTAGAAAACGTTGCGAAGCGCCCAGAACTGCAGCCTGTTGTGACCCTTGCAGGCCTCGTGGGCGATCGGCCCGACAGCAGTTCCCAACCCGCTTGGGCTGACCAGACTACGCCCGCTTCGCAGCTCGGGCATGCCTGGGCGGCAAGGATTTCACGGTAGTGCGGCCGGCGCTGAAGCCGAGCGCCAAGTTCCGCGCGAGGGCTCGACTGGGTCTCGCCGACGGTTCGCGCGAGCGCAAGATCTGGCCACCGCGACCGGGCCAGTCCTACCGAATAGTGCGCGAGCCAGCCGGGTCGGCCGGTCGGGGACGGCCCGGGACGCGTGACCGAGGCTGTTCTGCTCCACGCGCTATGATGGCCTAGGATGGCGCAGCCTGCCAAGCAGTTCGCGATCGCTCCTGAATTGGCGGACCTCGGGCGGATCGATCGCCAGCTTGCCTTTTTCCCTGCGCGCAACGAGCGCCCGCAGAGGCTTTCGCACTCACAATTGGACCAGTTCAACGCTTGTGGATACTTGACCCGCATACGCGTCTTTCCCGACGCCGAGATCGCCGCGATTCGCCGCCGTTTCGACAGCTTGCTAGAAAGCGTCCTGGCCAGAGGAGGGGACAGCTATTCGATCAGTTCAGCGCATCTTGCTTACGCCGATGCCTACGATCTGCTCACCGACGAGCGCGTTGTCGCCTACGTCAGCGACGTCTTGGGACCCGACATCGTGGGCTGGGGATGCCACTACTTCTGCAAGATGCCGCATGACGGCAAGCACGTGGATTGGCATCAGGATGCCACGTACTGGCCATTGACTCCATCCAAGACAGTCACCGTGTGGCTTGCCATCGATGATGCTGATCGCGGCAATGCCTGCATGCGCTTCGTGCCCGGCTCGCACTTGCGCGGCCCGCTGCCGTTCGAGGTCGCCGACGACGAATCGACGGTCCTGAACCAGAAGGTGCGCGGCGTGGATGAGTTCGGTCCGCCGGTAAACAACGAACTGCGCGCGGGCGAGATATCGCTGCACTCGGACTTGCTGCTGCACGGCTCCGAGGCCAACGATTCGGATCGTCGGCGCTGTGGCCTGACGTTGCGCTACTGTGCGGCGGACGTGAGCGCCTATTTGGATTGGAACCTCAAGGGCGTCGTGGTCAAAGGGTCGGACCCGGCGGGGCATTGGGCCAATCCGCCCCGTCCGCCCACCTGAATCCGCGGATCCGAAGCGCTGTCGCCGCCGAAAGACTCCTAGTTCAAATGCAAGGTCTCCGCATCCCATTCATCGACCTGTTCATCATCGTCGCCTACCTGCTCGGCATTCTCGCTGTGGGCGTGCTCTCGGTTCGGCGCCAGCGGATGACCGGGGAGGCCTACTTTCTGGCTGGCCGGTCGCTGGGCTGGATCATGATTGGCGCGGCCCTGTTCGCGTCGGACATTTCGACGATCCACTTGGTCGGGCTCGCCGCGTCAGGCTACAACGAGGGCCTCGTATGGGGCAACTTCGAGTGGATGGCTGCCTTCACTCTGGTGGTGCTGTCGCTTTTCTTCGCGCCGTTCTATTTCCGCAACCGGATCGAGACGCTGCCTGAGTATCTGGAGCGCCGCTTCAACGCGGCGGCGCGTTCCTTCCTGGCCTTCATGGCAATCCTCGGCGCCCTGTTCATTCACATCGGGATGAGCCTGTACGCGGGCGCGACCGTGTTCGAGCAGTTTTTCGGGATCGACGTCGTGACATCGATCCTGGTGATTTCCATCGTGACCGGCATATACACAGTGCTGGGAGGCCTCAAGGCGGTCGTCGTGACCGAGACGATCCAAACGGTGCTGTTGATCGGGGGCTCGATCTTGGTCACGGCGCTTGCTATCGGGGCGCTACCGGAGCACGGCATCAGCAGCATGGCCGAGTTCCAGTCGCAGCTCAGGCCGAGGCAGCTCAGCATGATCTGGACTGACAACTCGGTAGGCTTGGCGTGGTACTCGGTTCTGCTGGGCTATCCGGTCTTGGGCATCTGGTATTGGTGCACCGACCAGACCATCGTGCAGCGCGTGCTTGCTGCCCGATCCGAGCACGACGCTCAGATCGGTCCCTTGTTTGCCGGGTTCATCAAGGTGCTGCCTGTGTTCATCTTGGTGCTGCCGGGCGTGATCGGCTACGTGCTGTATGGCAGCGAGATTGGCGAAAACGCCAACCAAGTGCTGCCGATGCTGATTCAGGAATTGGTTCCGACAGGCTTGCGCGGGCTGATCTCGGCCGGACTGCTGGCCGCCCTGATGAGCACCATCGCGGCCGCGCTGAACAGTTGCGCGACGTTGTTCGCGGTCGACATCGTGGCCCGGGTGCGCCCCGGCACCAGCGACGCGTCACAGGTGCGAATCGGGCGCTGGAGCGCGGTTGTCGTCATGCTGCTGGCCATGGCGTGGTCCACGCAGGGCGCGAAGTTCTCCAGCATATTTGAAGCGGTGCAGGAGATTGGGGCGGCGCTGGCACCTGCCATCACGGCTGTGTTCCTCTGGGGCGTGTTCTGGAAGCGCGGCACTGCGCAAGCGGCTGTATCGACGCTGGTGTTCGGCTTCATCATGGGGGCGACGGCCTTCGTGCTTGATTTCAAGGATGCCGACGGCTACAAGCTGATCACCCAAGGCTGGGGTATCCCATTCATGCTGCAAGCCTTTTACATGACGGTGATTTGCAGTTGCGTGTTCTACACGGTCAGCAAGCTGACGCCGCCGCCACCGGCCGAGAAGGTCGAGGGGCTGACCTGGGATAACCCGCTTAGCGCGCTGACCCGGCGCTGGACCGGGGCCGGCGTAGATCCGCGACGGCTTGCGACGCTGCTCTGCGTGGTCATTGCAGCGCTGTATGTCCTGTTCCACTGACACTCGCGGAACAGGAGTTGGAGGACCAAGATGAAGCGACCGACAGTAGTGGTGCCGGACGACTACCCGCCGGTGCTCGGGCCTAGTGCGGCGTTCAAGACGCTCATGGCGGATGCGAGCGTAACCCACCATGACAGCTTGCCCGCCTCGACCCAGGTCTTGCTTGAGCGCATTGCCGACGCCGAGGCCGTGCTCAACATCCGATCGTCCATCGCGTTCGGGGAGGAGGTTTTCGCAGCCTGCCCGAAGCTGCGTGTCCTATCTCTGTGGGGGACGGGAACAGACCACGTCGACCTGAGTGCGGCCAGGGAGCACGGCGTCATCGTCACCAACACGCCGGGCGTGTCGGCCGTGGCCATGGCCGAGCATGCCCTGGCACTGATGCTGGCTGTCGCCCGTGACATTCCCAGGATCGACGCCAGGACACGCAAGGGGGCTTGGCCGCGGGGATTCGTGACCCAACTTCACGGCAAGACCCTCGGCGTGGTAGGCCTGGGTGCCATCGGCTTGCAGACGGCTCGCGTTGCGAGGGGAATCGGCATGCGAGTGATCGCTTGGACTCGCACGCCCGGAGAGAAGCCTCTGGCCGAACTGGGAATCGAGCTGGTGGACTTGGATGACTTGTATCGTCAGAGTGACGTAGTCAGCCTGCACGTGCGCCTGACGCGAGAAACCACGGGAATGGTTGGGCAGCGGGAATTGGCGGCGATGAAGCCCACCGCGATCCTCGTCAACACCGCTCGCGGTGCCGTCGTTGACGAGGCAGCGCTGTTGGAAGCGCTGCGTAACGAGACTATCCGCGGCGCCGGATTGGACGTGTTCGAGCAAGAGCCGCTGCCCGAGAACCACTCCCTGGCTGAACTTCCGAACGTCGTGATCACGCCGCATTCAGGGGGAGTGACGGCTGAGGCGCTGGAAACCGGCCTGCGGCTAGCCGTTGACAACGTCTTCGCTGCATTCCGGGGAAAACCGATGAACCGCGTCGCCTGACGCTAGAGACGGATCAGGCTGTGTTCTTGCCTGTCCGGAAACTGGGTGACGTTGGCGACAAGAGCGTCCCAGCCGGGATTCCCGTTCCCGCGGCTGTTTCTGTAATCTAGCTCTCCCACCAGCGTTCGGAGGGCGTTTCGATCAGAGCTACAATCGCATCGTCCGGGAGTGGTGTCGGCCGCGTGGACTGCGCATGTATCCGACTTACTCGAAGTTGCCATGAAGTCCCGCTGGTTGTTTCTGTTCTTTTCTGTCGGCACGATTGCGGGCAGTTCGGCATCGCAACTAGCCGGCCAGCCGCTGAACGTCAAGGCTGAAGCCGGTTTCCGTCCCAACGTCCTATTTCTCGCGATTGACGACTTGAACGACTGGGTCGGCGCGGCTGGCGGGCATTCGCAAGCGAAGACGCCCAACCTAGATCGCTTGATTTCCCAGAGCGTCTTTTTTCGAAACGCTCACACCGCTGCGCCCGTGTGCAGCGCATCGCGGCATGCCCTGCTAAGCGGCCTGCGTCCCTCGACTACGGGCTGGTACGCGAACTCCTCGAAGGACAGGGTTGACTACGAAAGAATCCTGGGCGACACGGTACCGCTGCCGACCCACTTCAAGGGCAGTGGCTACAAGACGATGGCCGCTGGAAAGATCTTCCACAAGGGAACCAGCGACGTCGATGGCTACGACTATTGGGACGAAGCGCGTCCCAAGTACAAGTGGCCCAAGTGGCTGGCCGAGCGCGGCCACGGCTACCAAGGCAAGAGCGGAGGACACTTCCATCCGTTCCCGCCGGATGGCGGAGCGATCTACCAGAAATATCAGGAAGGTGTCAGCGGGCAATCGCTGTGCTGGGGGGCACTTGAAGAGGGTGACATGCCCCCGGAGGGCATGCCGGACGAACAGGTAGCCGATTGGGCGGTCGAGCGACTGCGGCAGAAGCACGACAAACCGTTCTTCTTGGCCGTGGGTTTCGTTCGACCGCATGTGCCGTACACGGCACCGAAAGAGTTCTTTGAGATGTACCCGCTCGAAAGCGTCGCGATGCCCGCAGTGCCGCCGGATGAGATGGACGACGTTCCGCTCCTCGGCAAGGCCATGGCTCTCGGGACACTCCAGGGCGGAGACCACCGCAACGTGCTCAAAATCGGGCCGAACTACTGGAGGGAGATGGTCAGGGCCTACCTGGCCTGCGTCACCTTCGTCGATGCGCAGGCCGGCAAGGTGCTGCGCGCACTCGCGGACAGCCCCTACGCAGACAACACCATCGTCGTCTTCTGGTCGGATCATGGCCAGCACCTAGGCGAGAAACGGCACTGGCGCAAGCAGGCCTTATGGGAGGAATCGACCCGCGTTCCGTTGGCGATTCGCTTGCCGAAGTCCGTGAACGCCGGCCAAAGCTCGATTCAAGCGGTAAGCTTGCTGGACATTTATCCGACCTTGCTTGACCTTGTCGACCTCCCCGAAGTCAAGGGGCTTGAGGGAAAGAGCCTGCTGCCCTTGCTGGAAGATTCGTCCGCCCGCCGCGTCGAGCCAGCCGTGACGACTTGGCACTACAACAACCATTCGGTCCGCAGCCTAAACTTTCGGTACATCCGTTATCGTGACGGGACTGAGGAACTCTACGATCACCGATCCGATCCCGGTGAACACCGTAACCTGGCGGCGGACTCCGAATACGAGGAGGTCAGGGCGAGGCTAGCAGCGTATCTGCCGGAGAAGAACGCCGTTCCGGAATCGATCCAAGAGGGAGGCTCGGACTCCTTCGGGAGAAGGGTGGAAGGGCTCCTCGCCGAGGGCGTGCCGGGCTGGCTGGGCGAAGATCCGGCACAGCCCACCGCGAAGTGAAGCGCGAACCGAAGCAGTCAGCCTGCATGGGTGCCTGACGACGGAGACCAGCAGCACGGTTGGACGGTAGCAACTGGCGGCGCTACGCCCCACCGTGATCCTAGTCAACACTGCCCGCCGTGCCAAAGTTGGGTCAGCCCGCAGGCGCGTAACGGGACCAGCCGCTATCCGTTGCGTGCCAGCCAGATACCCAGTGCGCTGCGTGCAAATTGGGCGTCATTCTTCGTCAATCTTCCGAGCCTGCGGATGATCAACGTGTCATCAAGCGTGAAGAGTTTGAAGCGGATTCTGCACGGGACGTTGAGGCCGGCGTCCTGCCAATCCGCGATGTCCACGTCGCTCGGCCAATCAGTCCCGATTGAGGTGATCATGGCCAGTATCAATTGCCGATGATTCCGATTAAAGTCTGCCGATGAGATGACCAAGGCGGGTCTGCGCTTGACCGTCCCTCTATCCGAGAACGGAAAAGGGACAACGACCACATCGAATGACTCAAAGGTCACGCCATGCCTCCTCGTCCTCGGGAGAAACCCACTCATTCAAGACTCTTGAGAGGCCCAACACGTAGTCGTCCTGCCCCGGCGTCACCTTGCGTACCACCAGATGATCCCCCTCGACTTCGAACGTGATCACATCGCCCTCGCCCAAGTCGGCCGCCTCACGGATGCTCTTGGGAATTGTCGTCTGGCCTCGCGAAGTAATCTTGGCAAACTCCATTTGCTTACTGTACTAGATTTCTTATTTTTCAGAAATGATGGTAAAGCAGAGCCACACATCTCTGTCTGCCAATTCTCCACGCCGTGCGCGCCGCTGGGCCCGCTTGCATTGCGATGCGCTCTAGCCGCGCTCTGGCCGCTGGCAACGGACACAGCCGAAGCGGTTAGTCTTGCCGAGGCAAACCCCGCTACGGTATGCTGGGAGAGCTCGGCAGGCTCGTGCCTGCTAGGGACCTTCCGTCTCGCGGAGCAGTCCCAAAGCGCGCCTGCAGCGAGGCTGCGTTCTCCCCCGATGACCATAGGCGAACTGCATCAGAAGGACATCGAGTCTCTCACCCAGATGGCTGTCGATCTCGATATCGAGGATGTCAGCGGACTTCGCAAGCAAGATCTGATCTTCAGGATCCTGAAGTCGCAGGTCGATGAGGACGGCATGCTCGGGGTCGAGGGCGTGCTGGAGATTCTGCCCGAGGGCTTCGGCTTCCTGCGCTCCCGAATCTACAACTACCTGCCGGGGCGAGACGACGTCTTTGTGTCCCCGCAACTGGTATATGACTACGCCATTCGAAACGGGGATACGGTTGAGGGCGAAGCTCGCATGCCGCGCGACCGCGAGAATTACTTCTCGCTCACGAATGTCGCTGCGCTCAACCACGCCGATCCCGACGAGGCGAGGGAGAGGATCGACTTCGACAGCCTCACGCCGTTCTACCCGCAGGAGCAACTGCGCCTGGAGACTGTCAAGGAAAACCACAGCGGCCGCGTGATGGACCTGATCACTCCCTTGGGCAAGGGCCAGCGCGGGTTGATCGTGGCCCCGCCGCGCACAGGCAAGACGATGCTGCTGCAGTCCATCGCCAACTCCATCACTGCGAACCATCCGGACGTCACCTTGATCGTGCTCTTGATCGACGAGCGGCCGGAAGAAGTCACCGACATGCAGCGCTCGGTCAGGGGAGAGGTCATCAGCTCTACCTTCGACGAGCCCCAGACCCGCCATGTGCAAGTGGCCGAGATGGCCATCGAGAAAGCCAAGCGGCTGGTCGAGCACAAGCGCGACGTGGTCGTTCTGCTGGACTCCATCACGCGTCTGGCGCGGGCATACAACACAGTCGTTCCGTCGTCCGGCAAGGTTCTCACCGGCGGTGTCGACGCCAATGCCCTGCAGAGGCCGAAGCGCTTCTTCGGCGCGGCTCGGAACATTGAGGAGGGCGGCTCGCTCACGATCGTCGCGACAGCACTGGTGGACACCGGCAGCCGCATGGACGAGGTCATCTTCGAGGAATTCAAGGGCACGGGCAACATGGAGCTGCACTTGGATCGGAAGCTGGTGGACAAGCGCACCTTCCCCGCCATCGACATACACGGCAGCGGGACTCGCAAGGAAGAGCTCCTGCTGGACGAGGAGACGTTGAGACGGGTGTGGGTCTTGCGCAAGGTCACAAGCAACCTCGGCACTGTCGAATGCATGGAATTGCTGTTGGACCGGATTTCCAAGACGCGCAGCAACGCAGAGTTCTTGGCGTCGATGAAGAGCTGACTTGATGACGGGCGGCAGGTCCCGCACCAAGGTTCGGGTGCGCTACGCCGAGACCGACCAGATGGGCGTGGCGTACTACGCCAACTACTTGGTCTGGATGGAAGTTGCGCGCGTCGCCTACTGCCGGCACGCCGGGTTCGAGTACCGCGACATGGAACGGAATGACGGGGCGTTTCTGTCTGTGGCCGAGGCGCGCTGCCAGTACCGCGCCCCCGCGCGGTTCGACGACGAAGTCGACTTGGTCTGCTGGGTGACCGAGAGCCGGTCGCGCAGCGTGCGCTTCTCCTACGAGATGCTGCGTGATGGTGAGTTGCTTGCCTGCGGCGAAACTCTCCACGTCGTCACGGACTCGCGTGGCAAGATGATCCGTTTGCCGGAACGCTACCGGCCGTACTTTCCGCTCACGCGCTAGCGCGAGAAGATCGCGGAATCGCCGGCAGGTGCCAGGCGCCGCGTTGGCCGTTGGCTCTTGGGATAAACTTACTAACGAGATCATGTCGATTCACAAGTGCATCCATGCGTCGCTTTGCTTCGCTCTCCTCTGGGCTTGCGCCGGCGGAGACTCCGCGTCGAGCGAGTCCGCTCCGCAGGAGACTCCCCCGTACCTCGTGCAGTACGAGGGCGGGGAAGGGGCCGGTCAGGGAAGGCACATTGTGCTGGTTGGCGGCGACGAAGAGTATCGGTCAGAGGAAGGCCTTCCTCAACTGGCGCGCATGCTGTCGCAGCACCATGGCTTCCGTTGCACGGTGCTCTTCGCGGTGGATCCCGAATCCGGCATCGTCAACCCTCACGTCAACACCAACATCCCCGGTACCGAGCACTTGGTCGACGCGGATCTGATGTTCATACAGACCCGCTGGCGCGTGCTGCCCGCCGAGCAGATGGAGCCGATCGACCGCTTCCTAATGGCTGGCAAGCCAGTGGTCGCACTCCGCACGGCCACGCACGCTTTTGCGCCCCAACCGGAGCTGCACAAGCAGATCCTGGGCTACCTGCGCGCCGCCCGCAGAGCGGAAGACCCCGACTCTGTCCCCCTGCCCGACATCGCGGCTGAGGATTGGGGGCCGTTCGACCATTACGGAGACGGCTATACCGGCCCGATGCAGGAATGGCGCGACGGCTTCGGCAGGCTCGTGGTCGGCGAGCGCTGGGTGGCCCACCATGGCAGGCACAAGCACGAATCTGCCAAGGGCGTCATCGCCGCCGATGCGGCGGACCACCCGATTCTGAGGGGCGTCGACCCGGATTCGGTCTGGAGCGCGGCCGATGTGTACACGGTCCGACTGCCGCTGCCGGGCGATTCGCTGCCGCTGGTGTACGGCAGAGTGATGGCCCGGGCTGGGGAGTATGACGAGGAGGACGCGCTCTACGGAATGCGGCCGGGCGATAGCCAGCCGGTCGACGCCAAGAACGACCCCATGATGCCGGTCGCCTGGACCAAGAGCTATCAGCTTCCGGGGGGACCGCAGGGCCGGGCGTTTTCCACCACGCTGGGAACGTCAACGGACCTACTCGAGGCCGGCGTCCGCAAGATGCTGCTCAACGCAGTGTTCTGGGCTCTGGGGGAAGAGTCCGCAATCCCGGAGGGCGGAGTGGCGTCTGAACTCGTCGGCGAGTACAGCCCCACAAGGTTCAACAACCATCCTCCCGAGTATTGGCAGCAGCGGGCCGCAGTGCCGGCCGACTTCCGCTAGCTGGGCGGGATCGGAATTCAACCTGCCGCCACGGCCTCCGCGGCCTTGGTGACGTCTTCGCCGCTGGGCGCTTGGAAGGCTCGCAGCCCGAATTGCGGCAGTGCAGCGAAGATGTGGTCGAAGATGTCGGACTGGACCGCCTCGTACTCTGCCCAGCGCTTGTCCGCGATAAACGCATACACTTCCAGCGGCAGCCCCTGCGGCGTGGGCTGCAGCTGACGCACGATCAGCGTCATGCTCGAGTTCACCATCGGATGGGCTGACAGATAGGCTACCAGATAGTTTCGAAAGACGCCGACGTTCGTCATCCTGCGCCCGTTGACCCCGACGGCTTCGTTGATACCGTGGGCTCGATTGTGCTCGGCGAGTTCCGCCTGCTTGCGTTCGACGTATTCGCGCAAGATCTCGATGCTCTTGAAGTGCTCGATCATCTCCGGCTGGCAGAACCGCACGCTCGACACGTCGAGGAAGATCGAGCGCTTGACCCGACGCCCGTCGGACTCTTCCATGCCGCGCCAGTTCTTGAAGCCTTCCGAGATCAAGGCATAGGTCGGTACCGTGGCGATGGTCTTGTCCCAGTTCTGCACCTTCACGGTGTGCAGAGTGATCTCGATGACATCGCCGTCAGCTCCGTGCTGCGGGACTTCCACCCAATCTCCGGGGCGGACCATGTCGTTGCTCACCAGCTGGATGCCGGCGACAAGCCCCTGCAGGCTGTCCTTCGAGACGAGCAGTATGACCGCCATCATGGCGCCAAGGCCGCTCAGCAGCAGCAACGGGGAATTGCCGGTGACAATCGAGACGCCGAGGATGATCGCCCCGACGGAGAGCAAGATCTTGAGCACCTGCACGTACACCCGGATCGGGAAGCGTCGCGCGATCTCGTACTCCTCCTCGTAGATCTCTCGTGCCACCGTCAAGACACGGTTCGCGGTCGTCAGCAGCGCCACCAGCGCGTATAGCTCGGCGCCGCGCATGACCCAGAGCGAGAGCGAGGCCGAGATCAGCACCTGCGGCCCGAGGAGGTAGATGATCAGGGCTGGGACGAGGTGCGAGAGTTGCGCGAAGACCCGGCGCTCGACCAAGCGGTCGTCCCAGGTGGACTCGGTCTTCGATGCGGCCTTGCGAACCGCCCTCACGATCACCTTCAGGCAGATGAAGCGCCCAAGCCAGGCGATGCACCCAATCAGCAGGATCTCCAACGAGTCGGCCGTAAGGTGAGCGACCCTCTCCGACAACCCTGAGTCAAGCAGCTTCTGGATGAGCAATTGGTTCATGCGGTGATCCCACCCGAGAACGTTCGCCGATAGAACTCGGCAGGGAGGGCCTGTAGGTGCCTAGGCATTCAGGCGGAGGCGGCAGACGATCCCCACGTCGTCGCAATACCACATCCAGCCATCGCGAATCGTCATCCCATGCGGCAAGGGGTCGGTGTCCAGAAGCTGGATCTTGGCGCTAGTCTCGCCTGTTTCTGGGTCGAAGCGGTAGATGGCATTGTCGTTCGATTCGACGCACCAAAGCCACTTGCCCTC
>VXRL01000079.1 GCA_009838515.1 Terriglobia bacterium
CGGGCGCCGCTGGGGGGGGGCGGGCCGCCCCCCCCGCGCCCCCCGCACACCACGGCGGCCCCCCCCCCCGGGGCGCGGCGCCCCCCCGCCCGCCCCGCGCCGATTCTTGAAGCGGCGCGGGGCCGGACACAGCTGCAAGTGCCTTTCGCCGTGGACGGCGATTCGTTGCGCCTGCAGCTCGACGCGGGGGATACGAGCCACGTGCTCGACCTCCCGCTCGCCCAGGTTTCGCCCGCGGTCTTCATCGTCGACGGTGAGCCGCTGATCCTGGATGCCGCGACAGGGGCGCTGGTCGGGTGGCACCGTCCGGCCATGGCAGGCGGTAACGTGCTGGTCATGATGGCCGGACTCGGCGCGGTCCATCCGCCGTGGCCCGCCGGCATGCCCTCCCCCAACAGCGTGGTCGCCCGTCCGCTTGCCGAAGTGCAGGCGCGGCTGGGAGGCGTTCCGGCAAAGGTCGCCTCGATGCAGCTCGCCCCGGGCTACGTCGGCATGTACCTAGTGGAGCTTGCGATTCCCGCGAGCGCGACTCCGGGCGAGGCGCAGCTGGTGATCGAGGCGAACGGGCAGCCAAGCAACGCGGTCGGCCTGGTTATCGGCCGCTAGCAGCGCCGGTGTATTCGCGCGGCACCCGCTGGGTGATGCGGCACAGGACCTCGTAGGGCACGCCGCCGACCCGGTCCGCGACGGTGCCGGCGTCCAGCGGCGCGGCTCCCAGCAGCACCGCCTCGTCACCCACCCGCGCCGACATCGCGGCGCTGAGGTCGATGATGGTCAGGTCCATGCTGATGGCGCCGATGATCGGACAGGGCGCGCCTCCGAGCAATACCTCCCCGCGATTCGAAAGCCGCCGGTCCAGCCCGTCCGCGAAGCCGACCGAGAGGGTTCCGATGCGCATTGCTCGGGGCGCGACAAACGACGCCGCGTAGCCCACGGCCGTGCCTCGGGGCAGGTCGTGCACGGCGGCGAGTCTGGCGCGCCAGTCGAGGGCGGGCACCAGGCCGCTGGCCTTGCCGGCACCGCGCCCCACTGCATTGAGCACGTAGCCGTATAGAGCAAGCCCCGGCCTCGCCATGGTGCAGTTCTGCCGCGACCAGGCGTCCCCGGCGCGATGGATGATCGCGGCGCTGGAGCAGGAATGCACATAGCGCGGCTCCACACCGGCAGCGCGCAGCGCTTGTAGCTGCCGCTGGAACAGCTCGTTCTGGCGCTCGGTCTGGTCGGAATCGAGATTCTCGGGCGAAGCGTAGTGCGTGCCCACCCCCTGCACGTCCAGCGCGCTGCACTCGCGCAGCTTCTGGAGCAAGGCCGACGGCCCGGAGCCGTTGCCGGGAACGAAGTCCAAGCCGAGTCGATTCAGGCCAGTGTTGAGCATCAATTGGCACGGCAGCCTGCGCCCCGAACGCTCGGCCGTTTCGTTCCAGCGCTCCAGCTGCTCTTCGGAACTGACCATCGGGTAGATTCCGCGTGCCGCCGCTTCACTCTCCTCGCCCGGCTCGAAGCCGCTCAGCACCCCCAGCGTCCCGGCCAGCCCTGCCGTCCTCAACTGGACCGCTTCCTCGAGCGTGGCGACCGCAAAATGACGCGCGCCCGCCCTGGCCAGGGCGCGGCTCACTGGGACCGCTCCATGCCCGTAGGCGTCGGCCTTCACCACGCACATCAGGATCGTCGGCTCTCCGACGATCTGCTTCAGGTGCTCGTAGTTCTTGCAGATCGCGCCGAGATCGACGATGGCACGGGTCCGCATTGGACTGAATCTACCACGCGCTAGGCGCGTTCACGCGGCGGGCGGGAATCTACATCCTCGTCGGCACGGGCATGCCCATCACGGACATCAGATCTGCCAGTTCCCGGTGCGCCAAGCGCACGATTGCCAACAGCACGGCCTTGCGCTCAGGATCTTCCTCGTTGAGGATGTGCGTGTGGTGATAGAAGTTGCTGAACGCCTGGGCCGCCTGAAAGGCGTTGCGGGCTAGCTGCGCCGGCTCTCCGGACTCGGCCGCGCGGGCGGCGGCCCAGCGCGACATCGACATTTTCAGCACGAGCTGCCACAGGCTCTCGTCCTCCAAGTGCCGCTGCAGGCTGTCGGGTGGCGGCAGCTCTCCGCGCTCGGTCTCGCCGCCGGAGGCCGCGGCGTGCTTGCGCAGGATGTTCCCGGCTCGGACGGCAGCGTATTGCAGGTACGGGCCGGTCTCGCCCTCGAACGCCAGCGCCTCCTGGAAGTCGAATGCGATCACGGTGTTGCGGGTCACCCGCAGCATGAAGTACCGCAGGGCCCCGACCGCGATTTGCCCCGCAATCTCGCGGCACTCCGCATCGCCCAGCTCGGAGTGGCGGCTGCGCACTTCGTCGAAGGCGGTGTCGATCAGCAGGTCCAGCAAGTCGTCCGCCTTCACGCCCAGCCCCTTGCGGCCGGACACCTCGATGTACGGCCTGGCCCGGTCCGTCTCGCTGAGTTCGATGCCGAGTTGCGCACAGCAGCGCGGAGACAGGGCCACCATCTCGTAGGCGAAATGTATGCTGGCCCGCGCCTGCGCTTCGAACCCCAGGGCCTCCAAGGCGGCCCGCACCACATCTTGGAGGTACGATTGCCGGACGTCGATAACGTTGTAAACCTCGTCCCCGCCGCCGAACGAGGGAGCATCGGCCGATCCGCCGTCGGCTACGGTCACCCAAGCGCCTGCAGCCGACGGGACTCGCGCCGGCCTGTATCCGAAGTCCTTGCCCGCGAGCAGCCCGAACTTCCACAGCTGGTAGGCAATGTCCTTGCCGACGTAGGTGACCGTGCCGTCCGAGCGCACGATCACCTTGTCCGCGTCCGGCGCTTCCTCGTCGGTATCGGCAGCCTCGCCCTGCGCGGAATCGCGAGATCCGCGGAACGCCGTGGCGGGCATCACCCAGCAGCCGGCGTTCTTGCCGGCGTTCTCCAAGTAGATCGCGCCCCGCTGCTTGAGCAGCTCGAACGCGGCCGACCAAAAGCGCAGCTTGAGGATCTCGCTCTCGCGCGGCAGGAGATCGTAGCCGACGCCGATGCGCCTCATCGTGGCCAAGTGGCAGGCCATGATCGCATCCGCGACCACCGCCCCGACTTCGGCAATCTCGCCCTCGCCAGACTCCAAGGCGTGCAGGGTCTCGGCGCGCCAAGCGAAGGCCTGCTGGTCCTTGGCCGCGAACAGCCTCGAGATCTCGGCATACAAGTCCCAGCAGAGATGGTCAAAGCGGATACCGGGATCGGCCGCCAGGGCGCGCACGGCATCCGTGCCATGGTTCCGCAGGTAGTGAAAGCCGGCCACCACGTCCGCCACCTGCACGCCGGTGTTGTCGATGTAGTTCTGCACCTCGACAGTCCGGCCGAGCGAGCGCAGCAAGCGCACCAGGGTGTCGCCGAGCACGGCGTTGCGAAGATGGCCGATGTGCGCCGCCTTGTTGGGGTTGATGTTCGTGTGCTCGACGATCACCTTGGCGGTTTGCGCCGCTACGGCCTCCGGCCCCGACAGCACGGCGGAGGCATAGGCTGCCCGGTCGAAGCGGGCGTTGACGTAACCGGCGCCCGCCGTCTCGAGCGAGCGGATGCCTTCTACCGGCGGGAGTTCGGCCACCAGCTCGGCGGCGATCTGACGCGGCGCCTTGCGCAAGACCTTGGCGAGGCTGAAGCAGACCGGAGTGGCGAGATCTCCGTGCTCCGGCTGGCGAGGCAGCTCGGTCACCACCTCGACCTGTGCGCCGTAGCGATTCGAGATATGCGCCGACAGGGCCGCCTGAAGGCGGTTCTCAAGCGTCAGCAACATAGGTCCGAAAGCCCGCAAGGGCGGAGCTGGCAGGATCTGCGCGCTCCCGAAATTCGGAGTCTAGCACAGGGGCAGCGAGGCCGTTGCACGAGCAGGTGGCGCTTCTTCGGCGATGCAGGCAACCTCGATTGACAGTTAGCGCGGGCGGCGGGTAGACTGCGATTCCCTGCGTCGAACCGGCGGAGCCCATGCCCTACAAGCCCATTGAATCCTACGGAGTCATTGGTAACCTGCGCTCGGTGGCGCTGGTGGCTAACGACGGGGCGATCGACTGGTGCTGCCTGCCGCATTTCGATTCCCCGAGCGTGTTCGGGGCCATCCTCGACGACAAGAAGGGCGGCTCCTTCAAGATCGCCGTCGAGCACGACAGCTCGCACCGCCAGCTTTACCTGCCCGAGACGAACATTCTGATCACGCGCTTCCTCAGCGAGGAGGGAGTGGGCGAAGTGATCGACTTCATGCCGATCAGCGAGCGTGGCGACAACCAGCAGCACGAAATCGTGCGGATCGTCCACTCCGTGCGCGGCATGCTCCCGTGCCGCCTCGACTGCGAACCCGCCTACGACTACGCCCGGGCAAAGCACCGCACCGAGATTGTCCCGGAAGGGGCGGTGTTCAGCGCGACGGGGGCCGACTTCGCGCTCTTGAGCCCGATTCCGCTGCGGCAGGCGGGCAAGGGGGTCCGGGCCGAGTTCGCGCTCGAGCCAGGGGAGCAGGTCGTGTTCGTG
>VXRL01000075.1 GCA_009838515.1 Terriglobia bacterium
ACTCTCTCGTCTTACAGGAACCGGACCCCCTGTGTCAACTGTGTGCGATCGCTAGTTGCGGGAGGGGCGCCTCAACAATGCGAACCTAGACTGGGCGAGGCCGATCGATGCGCATCTGCACGGCGCGAATCTGGACAACGCCAAACTCTGCGCGACGGTCTCCCATGGCGCTCGATTCACAGGTGCTCGGCTTCTGGGTGCGGATCTCACGACCCCCCAGGCTCCGCAGGTTCGCCCCGCTGCTCAGAAGAACAGCTTCAGCGCCATCTGTACTTGACGTTGCGTACGCTGCAGGGTCGGTTCGCTGCCGGCTCGAGTGATTCTTCCCATGGCAGCCGCTCCGACCCGGACGCCTGCTCCGCGAGGGTTATTGAACTGCGGCGTGTTGAAGGCGTTGAAGAACTCCGTCCGGAACTGCAGCCGCACGCCCTCGGTCAGCTGGAAGTTCTTGAAGATTGACAAGTCGATCTGCTTCGTTCCCGGGCCGGCGAGGATGTTTCGCCCGGCTGTTCCATAGAGCCGGAATCCTGGATTCGCGAACGCCTCAGTGTCGAACCACCGCGTCACCTGGCGCTCGCTGGGCGGCAGGTTGCCGTCCCTCAGCTGATCCGGTCGCACGCCCCCGACGCCATTGTTCAGCGTGTTGCCTCCAGCAACCACAGAAAACGGAATTCCGCCGTACAGACTAACGCCACCGTTGA
The DNA here is from genome assembly GCA_009838515.1 of Terriglobia bacterium. Classification (GTDB taxonomy): domain Bacteria; phylum Acidobacteriota; class Terriglobia; order Bryobacterales; family UBA6623; genus VXMF01. The sequence continues at coordinate 702 of VXRL01000075.1, forward strand.
CTTGCCAGCCGCCGATCAGGTGGTTGACGGCCGGAAGGACATTCGTCCCCAAGGTCTTTCCCCGGCCGAACGGCAACTCCCAGCCCCATGTGGCGCGCAGATTCTGTCGGATATCGAATGCGCAGTTGCCCTTGGCGAGCGCGAGGTTGGAAATCGGAATGCCGCCAATGGACCGGTCGTCGAGGCAGTGGCTATAGGTGTACGCGACTTGGTAGTGGCCTCCGGAGAATCTTCGGACGAGTGTGGCCTGCAACGAATGGTAGCTGTAGTGCCCCCGGCTTTGGAGGATCTGGACGTTCGCGTGTTGCGGCCAGCGTCGACGACTTGATACGGGCCCCTCACCCGGCGCGGGCTGGTTGAGATCCACCGCCTGCCTCAATCCCGTCCCTTTTGAGCCAACATACGAAACCGTCATTTGCTGACGCCCCGGAAGATGCTGCTGAATCGAGAAGTTCCATTGCTGGATATAGGGGACTGTGAAGTCGTCGGCGATCCCTCTTCTGCTTTGGTTTTGGGGCGTTGGGGTCGCTTGTCCTCAGCGGTCCGTTTGCCAAGGTGCGTGCCGACTCGAAACGATTCTGGTTATTCACAACCGCCGTGTTTACGAAGAAAGGGGGGTTCGAAGCCAGAGTCCCTCCGAGCGCAATGGGAATGAGGGAGTAGTACACCCCATAGGCAGCTCGGATAACAGTTGAGTCGGTCGCTCGAAAGGCCAAGCCGATACGAGGCGCCAAGTTGTTCAGGTCCGTCGCGACACCACTTCCGCCCTCGATAGGGGCCGGGTTGCCGGTGGCTACGTCGAACTGCATCATGCGCCCGTAGACTTCCGATTGCGGGAAGTCGTCGGCAATCTCGTAACGCAGGCCGAGGTTGACTGTGAACCTGGATCTGACCTTCCAGTCGTCCTGTAGGTACAGTCCCCAGTCCGTCCGTCGCAAGCCTCTGGTTCCCACGATGCCGTTCAGATCTATGCGACGCGGCGCACCGAGCAAGAGTTCAGCCGGGCCCGAGCCTGTGTTGCGTCTCTGGGCCGGATTGGTCGTGAACGTCGGGGCGAATTGGAAGCGGCCACGCGGCCGTTGCGCCTGGAAGACATTCGTTTGCCGCCGGACGACCTCGAAGCCGAGCTTGATCGAGTGGTTTCCTCGATTCGTGTCGAGATTGTCGCTGAGCTGGAAGTTGTTTGACACGATCACCGCTGGCCTGAACTGGAAGTCTCCTAACCGGGCCATTCCGGTCACGTCCATTTGCGAAAGGCCGGCAGAGAACTCGTCGACATTGACGTTCGGTATCCCCAGTTCCTCGGCAACGTTGCGTCCGCCGTTCAGGCTGCTGCTGACGAGTGGTTGCCGCGAGTAGCCAACCCTGGCCTGGTTGATCGTCCGAGACGAGAGCACCTTGGTGTGACTGACGACCGCTTGCCAAAACGGCACGGCGATTCCGATAAAAGGGGTCGCTTCTGGCGTGAGGGTCTGCCGACTGGAGTCGACGAACTCCCAGTGCGCCTTAGTGAAGCGGAAAAAGATTCGGGACCCATCGGCGAAGTCGTGGTCCACTTTGGCAGTACCCTGATCCCCGTTGGTGGGTTGTGATGACGTGGTGGAGAAGTTGGCTGCCAGGCCTCCGGCGTTGGGGTCTGGGTAGAGATCGATAACCCCTTTCCCTTGTGGGCTGAAACGGCTGGCTGGTATCGAGTTGCTGGCGAAGGGGTCACGAATCGCCGCTCCGCCTTCCGGGTTGGCCCGATGCGTGAGCGGATCGAAGATCGTGACCGGCCTCCGGCCGGACAGGAGCTCGCCGAAGTCGCCGCTCTTCATGCGCGGTGTCGGCACCGTTGACAAGTGGGTAATGCCTTGCCGGCTGCGCTGTCCTTCATACGAGAGGAAGAAGAACGTGCTTGCCGACTTGCCTCCCACGGGCCCGCCGAACGTGCCGCCGTAGAAGTTTCGCCTGAGAGGAGCCTTGTCGCCACGGGCGAAGTAGTTTCGGGCATCGAGCTTGTCGTTACGCAGGAAGTGGAAGAGGACTCCATGGAATTCGTTGGTCCCCGACTTGTAGCCAACGTTGATCGTGGCTCCCGAGCGACCGAAGCGGGCGTCAGGAACTGACGTTTCGACCCGGTAGTGATCGATGGCCTCGACTTCGATGAAATTCATGATTCCCTGGCCTTGGTGGTTGCTGTTGTTCTGAATGCCATCAATCGAGAAGTTGTTGTCTCCGATGTCGTTTCCGTTCACGCTACTGGAAGTGTTGCCGCGAGACTGCGAGAGCGCCAATCCGCCAGCCTGCGACAGGCCCGGGACCACCCCAGCGCTGAACCGGAGCAACTCGGCGAAATTGCGACTATTGACCGGAAGCTCCTTCACTTCCCGTTCGGTCCGGAGCGTGCTCAAGGTGGTGTTTTCCGTTTGCAGGGTCTCTCCGACAGCCTCGACCGTGACGGTCTCGGCAACCGTTCCGACCTGGAGCGTGAAGTCGACGGCAAGTCTCTCCGAGAGATGAAGCGATACCTCCTTAAGGGCCGTAGCGAAGCCTGCCTGCTGCACAGTCAGGCGATACGTTCCGGGTGTGAGTGGAGGACTGACGTACAGGCCGGTCGCGTTCGTTTCGAGACCTACCTCATAGTTGGTTCCCGTGTTGCGCACGACCACGGCAGTGCCGGGGATCACGGCTCCCGAGTCGTCATAGACATAACCTGTCAAGACCCCGGTGTCTACTTGGGCGGTCAGCGAGCCCAGACTGGCGAGAAGAATGGTGACGAAAACCGCCAGGCGTGCAAACGAATTGGTCATGGGTGTACCCCCCTTTCCGTTCGATCAAGTGCGTGTGCGGGTCTAATCATAGAGCTAGCGTGCAAATTCTGTAGTGTGTTTCCAGTAGAAATCGAATAGAAAGACCGGAATCCAGGGGTAGAGACAGGCGGGAAGCCAGCGTTAGGGCCTACGTTTCGACCTCGAAGCGGGTCAGGGCGTGTTCGCGCGGTTTGTGAGGCGGAGAGTCCTGATGGAGGAGGGACTGCGGCAGACGATCTGGTGGCTTACCGCGTTCACGCGCTGGTTGAGCGGTCGGCGGGGGACCCGGAACCCGTTCCGGGCAAGCTGACCGTCGATAGTTTCGCCGGCGGGATTTTCCACTCAGGATTCCTGACCGTTCGGTCCGACCCGTCATCCTGCATCAGGCAAAACACGCCGACTCGTGGACAATGGTAGAGCTTCGGGCTGCAACGGATCTGAGGACTTCTAGGCTCGCTGCTGGTGGGTCGTGACCAAGCAGTACGAGTCCTCAGCGATCCACCCCTTCTAATGCCGACACCGCCTAAGTCCGGATTCAGCTCGCGCTTCCTCGCCATGTTCGCGCTTGTCTTCGGCGGCGAGATGATCTTCAGCCTGCCCTATCACCTGCCGCGCTACTACCGGCCGACGGTCCTGGAAGTGTTCGGGCTTTCCAACGCCGACCTCGGGGATGCCTTCGTCTTCTACGGCGTCTTGGCCATGATCGGGTATTTCCCCGGTGGTGTCCTAGCCGACCATTTCTCGGCGCGCAGACTCATGACCATCTCGCTGGCCACAACCGCTGCGGGCGGCGTGTACTTGATGTCCTACCCCGGGTTCGCAGGTCTGTCATTCCTCTATGCCTTCTGGGGCGTCACCTCCGTTTTTCTGTACTGGGGGGCCCTGATCAGGGCGACCAGATCTTGGGGTGGCAAGGTTTCACAAGGTCGCGGTTTTGGTCTGCTGGACGGAGGCCGCGGCCTCGTGGCAGCGTGTTTCGCTAGTCTCGGCGTGCTTCTCTTGCGGGCGGGCCTTGGTAGCGACCCGGCTTTGGCGGATGCAGCGACTCGAGCGGGCGCACTGCAGACAGTCATCCTCCAATACACGCTCGCCACGCTGGCGGCGGGAATCATTGCCTGGGTGTGCATCCCTGATTCCTCGCTGGAAGAACTCGAGCGGGGCCGGAACACTTGGCCGGCGATTCGGACGGTGTTCGGAATGCGGGCGGTCTGGCTGACAGCGGTCATCGTAACGTGCGCGTATTCCGGTTACAAGGGGATCGACTACTATTCCGGGTACGCCTATGACGTCCTCGGCATGAACGAAGCTGATGCGGCGGAGTTTACTGCCAACGCCGGCTACCTGCGCCTCATTGCGGCAGTGGGGGCAGGCCTGTTGGGAGATCGGTTCGGGATCGCGCGCCTCACCTGGATCTCGTTCGGGACCTTGGCGGGCTGCTGGGCAATCCTGGATCTCCTCGGGGCCGGCCCGGAAGTCCTGGCAATCGTGTACACCAACCTCGTGATCACGTATTTCGGCGTCTACGCGTTAAGGGGCCTCTACTTCGCGCTGCTCGAGCAGACCCGGGTGCCACACACGGTGACCGGCGTTGCCGTCGGCTTGATTTCGCTGGTGGGGTATACGCCGGACATCTTCATCGGACCGATCGCGGGCCGGTTGCTGGACAACTTTCCGGGAGTCGCGGGCTATCAGTACTTCTTCTTGCTGCTTTGCGGGATCTCGACGATTGGAATGATCACTTCCGCAGCTGTGAGCAGAGCAGCCTCGCGCCTAGAGCCGGCGTCAGGTGTCTCGTAAATTCGACCGCCGGCCAGCACGGATCATGATGTGTATCTGTCGGGTCCGCGCCGCACCGCGCCGGAGGGGCCAAGTGCCATGCTGACCCATTCAGGCATGGACTGGGTCTAACTGGACAAGAAAAGCCATCGTCAACAGCCAGCAAGGCACACTAGGGGACCAGAGAGATGTCCTCATCGCGGTCCAACCAAGCGACGGTCAAGCCATGCCGCTCGACTACCAGGCCGCGAGCATTCTCGCTGACTTGCGACCGACCTCTCAGATCCGAGTCATCTTCACGCCAAGATTTCTCGTCTTCCGCCGGGGGTTTGGACCATCGTCCAGACACGATGTGTTGGTAGTAACGATGCGAAAGTGATGCCACCGCAACCGGTGCCCCGATTCTGACGCCCCCGCGAACCATCTCGAGATCGTCTCGGTTACGTAGAGGCTGCCAGCCAAACGGGCCGAACGCGGCCGAGTAGCTCGGCCCAAGTGACTCCTCACCTATCCGAATCGGCAGCGGGCCTTGGTCATTTTGAGTTATTCTTTGGCCTCCAAATTTCGAGACCGTCAGGCCATCCTTGACAGCCTCGATGTCCGCAGCTAGCAAGACCTCAGTAAGCTCCTGATAGTCCTCGCCCTCAACTGCCCTCTCAGTCTCGTCCAGATCGCTCCCGCCCAGATCTCGTACGGCAAGCAGTGTCGGCTCGCACTCATTATTCTCGGTTCCCCATCTCGAGGCGACCGCCCAGCGCGCCGCCCTTAACTGATGGCCTGTGTCGCGGTCGATCAGGATCGTCCGCTCTGCTTGCTCAATCGCGGTTTCTACTGTTGGAGGCAGAGCGCTCGGGCCGCACCATGCGCCTATCCTGGAATCGAATGAGCCCTTGGCTTCAACGATTACGAGCCCGTGCCCGTCAAAACCGATCCAGTCCGCTTCCAGCCCTCGACTCGAACGCTTTGTGATCGCAAAGCGCGTGCCCTTGAGCGAGCGCTTTGCTACGTCGATGGGAACCAACGTCTGCACTCCTTGTTCTTCTGTGAGATAGGCTCGGGCCAAGTACCGCCCAAGCAGACTGGAGTAGGCAATCCGCACGTCCCGGCCAATGCCGGGGCCATCGTCGCGCCACAGCAACTTAGACTCTCCTTCCAAGAGGAAGCTCGCGAGCAAGTCGGTCCAGATCGATGCCATGTGCGGCGTCGCCGTGAGCAACGTCTCGCGGGCAGCAGCTATGCCTACTGCAAGCAGGGGTAGGTCGTGGGGTGTTCCGGGAATGGCGGTGGAGCGCGTGCCCGCCCTCAACCAAACTTGGCGGTGGCGAGAGCCATTGAGGATCGCCTGCCTCGCCGCTGTTGGCGCGCCTGACCTGTTCCAGACGAGATACGTTTGCCCGTTCCACCCGACCGAAACCGATCGAAATACGGACTGACCCTCTAGATGTGCCATCAGCAGGTAGTGACGAATTTCGACGAGCGTGCCAGCGTCGAAGAGTGGGTAGTGATCGGAAGAGACGAATACGTGAAGATGTCCGGGGCCGTAGTTGTGAGCTAGGTCATGATAGGACTTTTTCTGTAGCTTCAAACAAACTGCATGTGCTACCGATTCGGCGGTAGTCTCATCTGGCCCCGCCAGCAACCCATGTGGTCCCGTGCGGGCGGGTTTCCTTCTCTCAGCAACCTCAAGAGTCTCCTTGGCGCCCTCTGGCGAGCGCCACGCACCAGTGATTTCCACCCATATTTGCAGCAGGGCACCGCGAGCATCCAGCCCTTCGTACATGGCGTCAGGCGGGTCACCGTGCTGCGCGCGGTCGATGCGTTCAAGTCTTCTCACACGGAATAGCTCGGCCAGAAATCCTGTTTCGAGAAGTCGAATAGCCCAATAGTCCTCGACTCTCAGATTCATTTGTCTTGACATCGGAAGTCTCAGCAGTAACCGCGCGGCCGACTACACTACGATTGCTCGGCTATTGTGAGATCAAGGCGAGTGCCCCAGAGCTCGCATCTTTGGCTGTTGGGCAACTTCCAGAACTCTGCGATGGCGTCATCTGTCCGGAAGTGGTCACGAAGGGCAGGCTTGCGCAAGAGCCTCGAGTATGCATCACAGGCCAGGCGCTCCATTTGCAGTGTCCGTTGCAAACAGATGGCCTCGCGCTCGCCCTTCCTGTAGCTCATTACAGCTTTATCCCATCGATTGAGGTGTTCAGTAGCGCTGCGCAAGTCGTAGGCTTCCGAAAACAAAGCGTGCGCATCATCACCTACATCGGCGAATGTCTGGCAGCGGCGCACAAACTGCTTCTTGGACTTGCCTTGCTTAGGGAGAACTAGAGCTTCGAGCGCACGGACAAACTGGTGCAGCCGATCTTGGCCCGATTCTTCTTTCTTGCCCTTGAACAGCGTATCCAAGCCGCGAATGATCCGTCTGAACTGTGTCTTGTCAGACGCCATTTCACCGTAGCCAGATCGTAGAACGAGACTGTCCTCGAGCCAATCCTGTGCTATTGGGATGCTGGACGATCCTTGAGTACGGTAGAACCTTGGCATGTATTCAACCGACTTGATGTCGGGAGCGCCGTTCACAGAGAAGCCAGTCAGCCTATCCGCAGCGTCTTCGGAGACATCGATGCCAAAACCAAGGTGTAGCAGGTAGAACAAACGGCCTAGGTGATGGGAGAGCCGCAGGTACTCGTCACCGAAAAAGTGCGGTGTGTCCGAGGGCTTCTCGACAAGCAGAACGAGATTGGCTTCCGTAAGGTGCTTCAATCGAATCGAACCCAGCCATTCTTCCCATATGCCATGGTTGTCGGCAACTGGGATGTGAGGCAAGATCCAAGTTCCGTCGGAGAGTTGGAAGTGGCCTTCAGGAAGGTCGGTATAAGCGTCGCTGACAGCAATCAATGCAAACAGGCTGTTTTCTTGGAACGGGTGGGCCATTCTACCGCTGCTTGCTCCGAACGCTCATCTTCGCACGCCACGAGGTAGCCGCTCTATGTCGACCGCATGTGCAGATAGTCCTCACTCAGGTACGGAGTCACCGTTTGCTTGATCCCGCACAGCAGTCGGAAGTGCCGCAGGGCATTGCATCTCCGGTCGCATCGAGGACGCGATTCGGTGATGCCAGTATGGATTGGTCGTGTTTGCGGCGTCAGGCAGCGACAGGCATGCGAGTGTTGGTGGACAAGTGCGACTGAGCCGAGGTGACACCCTCGGAGACAACCCTCCACCGGGTCATCGAGCGGGTGATCCAGCGGTGGACGCGATCGCGGCGGCGGCGGTCTAGGCGCTCTTAGTGGACGGGAAGCGGTCCCGGGCGAAGCGGCTGACAGAGGAATTCGACGCCTTTACGGTGAAACTTGGTCGTACGGCTGATTGCGCCCTCGCGCCATTGATCGGTGGTCAATTCCTATGCGGCGTGGTCTTGCATTTCAGAATGCCTGCCCGGTCGATTGTCGATCAGACAAACCTGTGATCGAGACCGCCAAGGGGCCGAAGTCGTCCCGGCTGGCCGATGGGGAGTAGTTACAATTGCTGTTTCACGCTGTGCAGGAGCGTTACGATCCGCGATCATAAGATACGAGGCCACAGGAGTGAACCCGGACATCAAGTGCACAAGTGTGGACGGCCTCCTCACTTTGCTTGCGATCCGAGGTATAGGCCCACGCGCCGCCGAGCGACTCGCAAAGCGATTCGCAACATTGGGCGAAGTGCGCGACGCGTCTCCGCAGCAGCTTGCGAGGTCGCTCTCCAAGTTCGCAACCGGCGAGACTTGGGAGGATCGGGTATGGGAGAGAGCGTATTCACGTACGCGTCGAATCATCGAGAAGGCACATCAGCACTCGGTTCGCGTTCTCGCGGCAAGCGACCAGGGGTACCCTTCTTGGCTTCGGGAAATACCTGATCGCCCTCCGGTGATTTATGTGAAGGGTACCCTTCCCGTCGGTCGTCGTTTCGTTGCTTGCATAGGAACTCGAGAGCCGTCACTGTTCGGTGACAGGGTGACACGACGGATTGCCTTATTGCTCGCGGAGAGGGGCTGGAGCATCGTCAGTGGCCTCGCGCTCGGTGTCGACGCGGTCGCACACGAAGCGGCGCTGGCGGCACATGGCCATACTGTTGCAGTGCTCGCCAACGGGTTGGAGTCCGTCTATCCGAAGCGGAACGCGAGCCTTGCTGCTCGGATTCTGGATTCTGGAGGGGCTTGGCTCAGCGAGAGCTCGTTCGGGACTCCCGCAATCCCGCACAACTTAATCCGCAGAGATCGACTCCAGAGTGGGATGTCGGCGGGAACAATCGTGATGCAGACGGGCCTCCGTGGCGGATCTATGCATACCGTCCGGTTTACCTTGCTGCAAGGGCGAAAGCTGTTTGCACCTGTACCGCGCGGCCGCCATGCGGAAGAGGAAAAGAGCAAGGGGGTCTTGGCTCTGACGCAGCGATGCGGTGCGGATCTCGGGAATCTGCTGGAGGCACAGGGAGAGTACCGGAGACTCCTCGAAGAGGTCTATCGGGACAAGCCGCCCGCGATCCCACTAAATGGCCATCAAGACTACAGTGCCTTGGTTGGGCACCTCAATGACGCGCTGACGGTTGAGTCCGAATCCAGAGAAGCCCTAGCTGTCTCCAACCCGAGTCTCTTCTAGATCTAGATCGTTGGACGAATAGGGCTGTGGCGACATTCGTCTTCGATCTGGATATGACGCTACTTGATACCTCCCTCTTGGAGCGGTGGCGTGAACGGCAACAGTGGAGCCAAGTGCGTCGCCAGATTGGGACTGCGAGACCGTTTGCGACCGGCAAACTCGCACCTCACGACTTGCCTGCACGCCTCAAGGAGAACGGACATGACATTGCGGTCGTAACATCCTCTCCCCGGTGGTACGCCAACCGATTGATTGAGGACTTCAAGATCATCACTGACGTCGTTGTTGCTTGGGACGACACCGAATTGCACAAGCCTGACCCGGAGCCGATCAACATGGCACTGGAACAGCTTGGCGCTGACCCGGAACAATCATGTCTCGTCGGCGACTCCATCGTCGATGTCCAGGCCTGCTACCACGCAGGGATCGTCTCGATTGGTGCTGGCTGGGGAGTGAGGAGCTTCGAAGAGTTCAGTTCAGCAGCTCCGGATGTTCTGCTCCGAAAGCCGAGTTCATTGCTTCGGTTCAATGAACTTGATCGTGGCGGCTATTTGGCCGAAGTGCTATGTGCTGGCAAGACTCCAAAGGTGCATCGAGGTTCGTTCTTGCCCTGCGGGTTTCCTCCTCGATACTACTCATTAGGCCGATACTTTAAGACCGAGGATCCGCGCCACGCGGGCAGTGCGCTGGCAGCCAGCCTCCTTGATCTGAAGAGCAGGGATCGATCGGCCAAGGCACTCGGACACGCGTTGGTCGCATTCATACGCCGACTTGGATGGACACCTGATTTCGTCGTCCCAGTGCCATCCAAGCCCAACCAAGCACGCAACAGGTTCGAGGCGGTGCTCAACGCGGCCGAACCACGCCTCGGTGGCGACACCGAAGTCGACGTGGATGGTCTGACGTGTGTGCGAGAAATACAAGGTTACAAGCGGATGCGTCCCTTCGAACGCTCGGCGGCAGTCCGAGGAGCATTCGAGAGCAATTATGACTGGGACGGACGGAAGGTTCTATTGCTGGACGATGTGCTTACGACCGGCGCCACAGCCGAAGAGTGTGCTCGGGTTCTATCGGCGAACAACGCATCGGAAGTTCGCGTTGTCGCTCTGGGGCGGGATCAGCACAGTTTCGCTTCGAGGACGTGCCCCGAGTGTAGAAGGCCGATGCGAATCCGCACCAACCGCTACACCAATGAGAAGTTTTGGGGTTGTTCCGGCTATCCGAAATACTGCGAGAACACTGAAGACATCTGACTGGGTGGCGCTACCGTCGGTTTGATCTCGCTGATCGGGTATACGCCGGACATCTTCATCGGACCGATCGCGGGCCGGTTGCTGGACAACTTTCCGGGAGTCGCGGGCTATCAGTACTTCTTCTTGCAGCTTTGCGGAATCTCGACGATTGGAATGATCACTGCCGCAGCTGTGAGCAGAGCAGCCTCACGCCTAGAGCCGGCATCAGCTGTCTCGTAGACTCGACTGCTGACCAGCGCTCCCACTCCCGCGCGCAGGATGCAATGGTCCTGCCATGCCTGCTGCTGGTGCCCAGTCCGCGAGCCGCGTTGAAGGGCTCAAGACGCGGGTGCAGGTAGGCTGAAAGAGGCGAGGAAATAATGGCGGGCAAGATCGACATCAAGAAACAGCACAAGCACCTGTTTGCATCGAAGCGCGAGCCGCACTTGGTCGAGGTGCCGAAGTTCCGGTACTGGATGATCGACGGCAGGGGGTCACCCGATGGCGCAGCGTTTCAAGACGCGATCGGCGCACTGTATTCGACGGCTTACACGACCAAGTTTCGATTGAAGGCTGCGGGGCGGGCCGACTTCGTCGTGCCGCCACTCGAGGCGCTCTGGTGGGCGGATGACGAGTCCGCGTTCGAGGAGAATCGCCGCGATGAGTGGCAGTGGACACTGATGCTCGTCCAGCCTGATCATGTCTCCGAGGGAGACATCGCGGACGTATTGGACGTACTGGACAAGAAGGGGAAGCTCACCGCTGCCCATCGGAACATGAGAATGGAACAACTGGAAGGGGGCCGAGTCGTGCAGTGCCTATACGTCGGCCCATACGACTCCATGGGAGGGGCGATCTCCACCATGCGTGCATTCGCGGAATCGAACGGACTCGAGCTAGCTGGCAAGCACCACGATGTGTATCTGTCGGATCCGAGGCGCGCCGCACCGGAGAAGTTGAAGACCGTGCTGCGTCGCCATGTGCGCTGATTCCGCCCTTGCGGCACCCAATCACGTGCGGATTCTTAGTGTCCGCCAGCAACCAGCTTTGCAGGGACGCCATTGACGGCAATCCGTGATTTTCTGGCACCATGCAAATCGCCGCTGGGGAAACCGCGGATGTCTGCGGCGAAGAAATCGCGGTGCTGGCACAGGCGACTGACCTGCCATTGAAATCTACATTCGGACCGCGTTCGCCACATCGATCCGAGCCGTGCGGAGAGGAGTTCCAGCACAGCCACGTTGGATGACAGATTCGTCGGCTACACCGCTGCCGGACCAAAGCCTGTTCTTGGCACCCGGGGCTGGGGAGACATCAATGGTGCGTTCGGCGCAGAGGTGATTCCGTAACGTCCGGCGCTCGATCCGCTGCGGTGCCGGCGGCCACCATTCGCGTCGCGTCTGCGATGCAGGTGACGGCACGGTTCGATGGCTCCAGCCGATGCAGTTGAACCGCTCGATTGGCGGTTGAGGGGCACCTCTAGCAGGTTTCGTCGAGCAACCCGGAGTCGGCAGGCACTGCCACGAACGTGACATATTCGGTATCGGCTACGCCGGCCACGGTACCGTCCTCTGGGGCCTGCCGGACTACCAGTTGACGTCGATAGGTCTCTGGCGCTCTCCCGGCACTGGAGACGCTCAGTACAATCGGAGCACTTGCCCCGCTCGCTTCTGTTCCCTGGCACGGGTAATGGAACAACCATGGGCGGTCAGGTCCGACCACGAACCGTATTCGCTGTTGGCCGTGATTCACTAGCCCAAGGGCCTGCGACTCCGGGTCATTTCCCAGCGGAGACATGAACGCTTGCGCACTAGGACTCGCCAAGCTGGTCATGGTCGCGCACGTCCCTGATGCGGCCTCGCGTGCACCACCATAGTCGGAGTAGTCGAGCACTATCGACCGAAAGTCTAGATCGGGAGTCTGTGCCGTGGGATCTGCGGCCCTCTTTAGTGCTAGTGCCAAGTGATTGACATCGACGAACCGCCCCATCTCTCGACCAAGGGGTAGCGTCTTGATTCGGAACAGATCCTCGGCCTGTTCCGAGGGAGTCCAAGAGTCCCCGTCGCGCGTCCGGAACCCGCGAGGCCTTGATCCAAGAATGGTCCTGCGAGGAGGTTGTCCTCGTCAACCTGCGAAGAGCCGGCTAGGCCCAAGGATGCCTTCAGCTGGACGGGGCGGACCATCCCCACCTGAGGCTCCGGGTCTACGGAGCCGATCTCGCCAATCAACCGGCAAGCGCCCAGACGCCGCCTATGCGGCAGGGCGAATACCCTCAGGCCGCGACGCGCCGGATCAGTTCGGGCAGACTCACGAACCGGACCGTCACCCATCCATAGTCACGTACATACGAAGCATCTACATCGTCGGCCACGACGAAGTTATCGCCGTCGGGATACCGCGAGCGGAACGCCTTCAGGCTTCGCGCATCGAAGCCCGCTGCTTGCCACTTGCACTCGATCGCCGTCGTCGAGCCACCTCTGTGGGCGAGAACAAAATCGATCTCATGTCCCCGCTTGTCCCGCCAGTACCGTATCCGCTGGTCCTGAGTACGGGCCAAATACTCGTTGAGCACGGAGTGCTCCCATAGCACGCCCTTGTCTTCGTTCCGCAGTCGGTCCCAGCCCTTGAGTAGACAGACGAACCCGGTATCGAACCCGTATACCTTCGGTGCCGCCACGATCTCGGACGCGCGACGCGCGCTGTAGGGTCTCACAACCTGCACCACGAGGGTGTCTTCGAGAACCCGCAGGTAGTTGACGACAGTGGTCCGGCTAATCTCGCACGGAGCGGCAAACCGCGTGGCCTCGAAGACACCGCCGCTCTGTGCGAGCACCATTTCTACGAACCTCGAGAACGACCAGCGGCGTCCTAGGCGAAACAGCTCCTGGATGTCCCGGGCCCAGTAGGAATCCAGCCACTCCTGGAATCCGCGCTCGGGCACCTCTGCGGCCAGAAAGAATGGCGGCAGCCCGCCGTGTTGGAACCGGTGATCGATGCCGCGGGAGCCGAACTCCCACTCGTCCTGGAGGGTCATCGGCGTCAGGCGAAGGTCGCGCTTGCGATCGGTGAGCGTATCGCGGAACCGTCGCGAGGCACCGAGGGGCGACGACCCGGTCGCGATGACACTCGTCTCGGGATAGTAGTCCGCCGCAATCTTGAGTAGTTCAGAGGGATTCCGCAGTCGCTGGATCTCGTCGACGACGACTCTCCGGCCGGCAAAGTCCCGGAGAAACCGCTCGGGATCCTCCAACCGGCTGCGCGTGCTCGGCAGCTCGCAATCGACGTACTCGACGTCTGGCAGGGACCGGCAGAGGAAGGTCTTGCCGACCCGGCGGACTCCGGAAAGCCAGACCACCGACTTCTCACGCCAAAGACGCTCGATTGCCTCGATCCAATACGAGCGGCGAACCATATAGCACTGAGATTATCATATAGTGCGACCAAACAACATTATGCTGGCGTATAGTTCTCCCTTGGAGCCCTCCAATATCGCCAGAGCGCGTCTCTGGCTCTTGCTTCATCCAGTCCAGAGGGGGCACCGACTCACGAAGCCTAGATCGGGAAGCACTACGGCTAGTCCAGATCCCTCGTTCCTATCGAGTCTCGCCGAGTGATCCCCGGTCGCTGGGCACGCTCACGAATGTGACATGAACCGCCTCGGCTACTCCGACAGCCGCTACATCCGCTGGAATCTGATGGATCACGAGCTGGCCGTGATACGTCTCCGGCGCTATTCCGGCGCTGGAGACTTTCACCAAGATCTGAGCACTTTCCCCACTCGCTAGCGTCCCCTCGCTTGGGTAAGCAAACAACCATGGACGGTCAGATTCGACCACGAACCGCATTTGCTGAAGGCTGTGATTCACCAGCCCGAGCACCTGCGGTTCGGGATCGTACCCCGGTGGAGACACGAACGTCTGCGCCCGCAGACTCGCGAAGTCGCTCGGACTCGTCCCTGATCTGGCCTCGCTTCCAATGAAATCGGGGTAATCAAGCACTCTCGCCCCAGAATCTAGATTGGAAGTCTGTGCCGTGGCATCTGCGGCTCTCGGCCGGGCTAGCGCCAGTTGACCGGCTTCGACGAATCGCTCGACTACGCCATCAGAGGGTAACGTCTCGACTCGGAAGAGATCCTCGGCCGGTTCGGAGGGAGGCCAGAAGTTCTCCGTCGTGCGTTCAGAACCAGCGCGGCCTTGATCTAGGAACGGCTCTTCGAGGATGTCTTCCTCGTCAACCTGAAAAGAGCCGGCTAGGGAGAAGGACGCCTTCAGATGGATGGGGCGGACCATCTCCAGCTGAGCCGCCGGGTCCACGGAGCCGATCTCGCCAATCCACCCGGCGAACGTCCAGCCGAGAGAAGGCCTGGCGGTGACACGAACAGGAGTGCCCTTGGGGTAATAGCCATCTTCCGAGGCCGGCTCCACCGTGACGGTCCCGGTCCCGGGTTGGGCCACGGCGAAGGAGAGCGGAACCTCGGGCACGATCTCAGCCGAGATCTCCCCGCCCTGCTTCGGCAGGACGACCCTGTGGGAGATTGCACCCCCGTTGCTCCAGCGCTGGAATCGATGGCGCAGCAGCCCCGGACCCGGAGCCGGACGGACTTCGTCGGCCCTGAGTTCGACCGGGTCGGAATGCTCTCCAGGGGAAAGCGCGAGCGGTCCTAGTCGCAGCGTGCCGTTGACATAGACTCTGAACGGATCCACCGTTGAAGTGATGCGGACCAATGGGTGATCCACGAAATATGCATGGAAGTGCTTTTCCGGCCGGTCCACGACCCAAGTCGCCGGGTTCGAGGAGCGGCCGTGCTCACCGTGCAGGGTGCCACCCCACTGCCAGAATTGGTACTCGCCGGAGGGATTCGCCTTGGCCTCGACCCGCATCGGCGCGCGGAGCGTGTAGTAGCCGTCCGGCGTGCGCGGAGTGACCACCACTTCACCCGCGTCAGGGGGACGAGCTTCGATTTCCACTCGGTGCTGGACAATGAAATTGGCCTCCAGCCAGGTTCCCACCTGGCCGGCAATCACGTAGCGCAAGCGGTTCCCGCCTGTATTCCAGCGACCGAACAGATAACGCGTCTCTCCCTTGACGATTGACACGGGCGGCTCGATCGTGTGGATGCTGCGATCCGGCCAGTCGAAACTCACCGGAGTGGTGTAGCGCACGTTGTCTACTAGAACGTCCAAGCCAGGGGGATTGCTGGAAATCGTGAGCTCCTGCGGTACTTGGCCGTAGAGTCGCGCCACCCCGTCGATGTCGCCGGCAGACAGTCCTGTAGCGGGGATGTCGATCCCGGGCGGGATGGTCTCCATCACGAGTTCGCCGTTGGCAGTCGCGGTCAGAGGGCCATAGTGCATCACCGATGCAAAGTCATAGAAGTCACTGCCAGGATGTTCTGCCTTAAACCAATCGTCTAGGGAGCGGTCTAGATTCCCGACGTCTATGGAGACGTACTTCCATCGGTCCACGCGCTGGTGCTCGTGCCACAGCCCGATTGCATGGCCGATCTCGTGCGCGACTGCGTTGGCCGAGCAGCCCGTGGCAGGCAAGCCGATCACCTGCTCGCCACCGACCATGCCGACTCTGGACCTGCAGTTGCCCACGGCGATGTTTCGGAAGCGCACATAATTCGCCTCCGCAGTCCGCGCTACCAGCGAGATTACGGTCTTGTCATTCCATTCAGCGATGGCGCGCTCGACATTCTGGCGCTGCAAATCCGAGACGTCGCTGTCGATCACGTAGGGAACGGTTGCATTGGGCCAGAGCTGGTCCGAGCTGGCTGCGGCGAGCTCCCGTCTTGCCGGCATGAGCCGACCGGAACGATCGGAACGCCCCGGGCCGGCTGACGCGGCTTCGATATCGCTAGCCGGACCCAGGACCATATCGCCGGCATGGACAGCCATGCCATCTACGACCACGTAGGACAGTTCGCGCCCACGAAAGACGGCAGTCCGCACGTCGTGTGGCGCGCGGTCCGTAGTATCGGCAGGAGCCGTTCCTTCCTCGGCGGACGGTACGCGCGGCAAGTCCGCTGTCTCCGCGCTGTAAGCCCATACGGGAGCTATGATCCCGCAAAGTAGCGCACGGCTCCACAGACCCCGAACCACGGCATCCATCGAGTTTACCAACTGCGTGCCAATTCATTAATTAAGACATTCGGATCGTTTAGGTTTTACACACTCATCGGCTATGGAAGCTCAGGCAGCATTGCTGCCCCACCCGTCTGGCGAAGCGGTCAAGACAGCCGCGGTGCGGTTAGGCCGCATTCGGCCAGTCTCTCCAGGACCCTATCCCGCCCTAGCCCATACCGTGCCCAGCACCCCAATGCGTTCCGGTCTTACACCGAGGTTTCGTCAAGCTTGTCAATGTCGGACCAGCAAAATTCGCAAGTTGAGCGCGCCAAGTGTGACAATCAAAGCGGTGGGAATTCTACTTCGGATGGGTTCTGCACCCGTGCTCGGCGCCACCATGGCCGCGCTTGTAGTGGTGCCGTGGGTGTCAGCTGCCCCCGCCACACCGGGGATCGGCCTTTGTGACGCGCAGCACAGCGCGGAGGAAACAGTCTTCCTGCACCAGCAACATGTGCTGGGCGATCCCAGTGCCAAGCAGCCAGACGTGCCATCGCGCAAGCTGGCCCGCCTGTTGTCTCCGTCCTTAGTGCCGACCCGGCGTTCTCAAGACGTACCTCCTGTTCCTACCTCCGTCGGTGAGATCGCGATCATCGAGGCCACGCCCGAAATCGTGTCGCCGCCCAATCAGGTCGACCTTGAAGGGCGGAGGATTTTGATCACTCCACGTGGCGAGAGTTTCCAGATAGAGTCATCGGACGCTACCGCCCTTCCGCCGGTCAGTGCCCAAGGAGTGCCGCTCGACCTGGGTGACGACGACGCGGTCAGGATCGAGCTGCCGTTCGAGTTCACATACTACGGAAGGACCTATCCAGGTGCCTACGTGCATTCCGACGGCAATCTGACGTTCGTCGCTCCGGAAGCGAGCTCCAACTACCGCACCTACGCGCGAGCGGCGGGCGGGCCGCCGCGGATCGCTCCGCTCTTCGAGGATATGGATCCCAGCGTTGCCGGACAAATCTACTACGCCGCCTCGCCAGACCGCGTCTTGGTGACCTGGCACGGGATCCCGCTCTGGGCGCTGGAGGGTGTCGGCAACCTCCAGACGTTTCAGCTGACCTTGGGCGCGGACAACTCGATCGAGTTCCGCTATGGAGACATCGACCTGCCCGCGGCGATCGTGGGGATTTTTCCGGGCGACGTGACGCGCCCCTCGCTGGCGGTCGATTGGAGTTCAGCGTCAGCGGACGTGTTCGACGAGACCGCGATTCTGGCCGAAGTCTTCACTTCGGCCACAACGATCGACGAGTTCGCGGCGTTTCACCAGTTCTTCCGCTCTCAAGATGACGCCTACGACTCGGTGATCCTGTTCAATGACATCGGCCTAGATGCCAGCGCGCATACTCTGGCGCACGCCTACACTGTGCGCAACGAAGTCACAGGTATTGGCAAGCCCGTGTCCAATTCGGGTCCTTACTTCGGCTCGCCGCGCCGCACGGGGTCGTTCGTGAACATGGGTCCGATCTCAGCTTACCCTGACAACCCGGTAGAGCCCATCCCCTACCGCCCCGATAGCTCGCTGCTCACGGTGCTCGCACACGAGATCGGCCACAGGTTCTTGGCCAACGCAATCTTCAAGGATCCAGAGACCGGTCACTTCAATCCGACGACGCTAGGCCGGCAGCTGAATCACTGGAGCTTCTACTTCAACACGGATGCGTCCGTGCTGGAGGGCAATGCGATCCGCGACAACGGACCCGAGGCAGACCCCCGCTTTGAGACTCTCGTCCCGTCTCGAACCTACAGCGCTCTGGACAAGTACCTGATGGGCTTCTTCGACCCTGACGAGGTCAAGCCCTCGTTTCTCGTCGAAGTTCCTTCGGCGATGTCCCAGGACGCCCGCTCGCGATCACCCGAGGCTGGCGTGAAGTTCAACGGGGTGCGCAAGGAGGTCCGCATCGAAGACATCATCGCTGCGCACGGCGAGCGCAGGCCAGACACATCGGTATCGCAGCGGCACTTCCGGTTCGCATTCGTGCTGGTGGTGGATCAAGGGACGGCTCCAGACCCGGACACGCTCAGGCGGCTGGAGCGGCTGCGCCGCCTCTGGCGCGGCTATTTCATTGCGCACTTGGATGACCGCGCCACGATAGCCACCGATCTAGTGCGCATGCTCCACCTGTCGACCTGGCCTGCAGGCGGCGTGATCGCCGATGGCACCGGCCGTGCGCGAATCGAAATCGCCGAGGCGCGGAATACTGACCTGACGGTCCGGCTGACCTTGGGCGACGCGATCGCCACGGTGCCGTCGACTGTCACGATCCCGGCGGGAGAGTTGCATGCCGAATTCGAGGTGAGCGGGCTCGAAGCAGGCGTGACCTCGTTCGTGGCCGAGGCCTCGGAACTTGGCTATGACCAGCCTCGCACTCGGCTGAGGGTGCGCTCCGGCCTCGAGGGCATGAAGATGCAGCGGATGCATCCACCGGAGCTCTACGGTCTGACCGGGAATGAACTGAGAGCGCCGCTGGGATTTGTGCTGCGCGACGAAGATCACGTGCGGTACAGCGGTGTCGAAATCGAGTTTCTCGCAGCCGGAGAGGACAGCCCGATCATCGCGAGTCCGACAACTGACGCTTTCGGGGTGGTGTCGGTGAACTGGGAGCTGGGACCGACGCCGGGCGACACGGACTACGTGGCGCGTGTTAAGAACGCGCCTGAAGTGGCGATTTCGACTACGATTCGATCGACTCCCGGACCGCCAACGTTCGAGGTCTCTAATGTCGTCAACGCAGCCAGTCAGGCGCCGGCCAGCCCGGGCCGCGGATTCGCTCCGGGGAGCCTACTCACGCTGCATGGTTCGCAACTGGCTCTGGAAGAGCTGGTGGCCGAACCAGACACGGAGACGAACGTCCCGACGCTGCCCAACCGCCTGGGCCTGATTCGCGTACCCGTCAATGGCGTGGGCGCTCCTCTTGTTCGAGTTTCGCCCCTACAGGTGACGTTCCAGTTGCCCTTCTGGGCGGAAGGCCCATCGGTCAATGTCGGCATGGCAACGCCGTACGGACGCAGCGCTGTCGCCGCGCTTCCCGTGAGCGCCGTGCAGCCGGGAATCTTCCCGGATCGGATCGGTGCAGCCGAACGCGAAGACGATCCTCTTACATTGCAGAACGAGGCACTTCCCAGTGCGGGCGAACGCCTGACGATTCATTGCACTGGCTTGGGAGCGGTCAGTCCAGCCGGCAGGACCGGCCTTGCAGGCGACAGCGAGACACCACAACTTGTAGTGGCGACAACTCAGGCGTGGATTGACAATCGTACAGTTGAGGTCGAATTCAGCGGTCTTTCCACGCTGGAGGCGGGGGTATACGAGGTCATCGTGGTCCTGCCATCAGACCTCACGGCTGGCGAACACGAAGTTCAGATTGCCGCCGATGGAGTCAGGAGCAACACGGTGGTCTTTCAGACACAGTAAAGTGCGGAGCGCTGCGAATACACAACTCGGAAGTCTGATCGCTATCGTGCTGGGACGGGCGTATTGGTGTATTTGGTCCAGACAGCTCGGGCTAACGAAGACCTTCCCGCCTGATCTCGTCGAGCTTCGTCCGAATATCCTTCGCGACTTCCAACACCTCCGTGGCGGCCGGGGCTGCAATGCCCAGTTCTTGGCGTAGCGCGACCGCAAACGGGTGCAATAGATCTCTAGACGATGACCCCTCGATCAGGTCGAGTACGGGCTTGGGACCAAGGCGAATCGTGAAGGCAGATAGCGCCTTTATCGCAAAACGGGGTACTTCCGGCAGCTCTGGGAGCAATCCCAAGGCCGCGACGAGTTCGAGCTTGCACGCATCTCTGCGGCCGCACTTGAACTCAGCATCGGCTCGAAGCAAGAACGCAAACAGTCGGCCCTGACCATCTATTGCTCCAGAATTGACGAGGGCACCGTTGATCGTATCGAGAGCCGATTCGGGCCGACCTTTTAGGAGGTCTAGTTTCGCTCTTTCGAGCCTTGCGTAAAAGACCACCGACGCGACTTCGGGGGATTGATTCTCGCTGTACCGATTTATGAGGCAGTCGAATGTCGAGCGCGCTTTTTCGACGCGATTCAAATAGGACAAGAGGACACCTTTGCGCAAGAATGCATGCGCAGCCACTTCAATCAGAATGGGCGAGTCGTGAGTTTCGAGCGTCCGAGCCACTTGGTCGAATTCGTCCAATGCGCTCTGATACTCGCCAAGCTGATTCAACACCACTGCCCGGTTGTAGCGAACGCGAGCAGAGGCGTCGATCTCTTCGCTTGGGGTGCAGGTGGAGAACCGATTAATGGCGTCGTCAAGGCACAGCAAAGCCTCCTGCAGCTGGTTCGACCGGCAGAATGAGGCACCCTTGCTCGCCACGATCCGAGCAACGAGTCCAGGGGCCTGGGAAGAGCCGCCGTCTCCGAAGCGATGTATCGCCAGATCGTAGAACGCACGCGCTTTGTCGAATTCGCCGCTACGGTCCAAGAAAAGACCCTTCGCGTGCAACGCCGCTATGACGCAAGATTCGACTGCAGGTGAGGTATCCCGCTCGAATCGCGCAATGAGTTCCTCATGTGCCGCAAGCGCCTCATCCACGCGCCCCAGCGAGCCTAGTGCTGCAGCCTTGCGCAGTAGCGCCGCAGCTTGCGGTTCAGCAATGCCCAATAAGCTGTCGCGACTGAATCGGCCCAAGAAATCCTCGCTGGCCTCAAGGATCGTCTCACTGCTCTGCCCTGACAAAGCCAGCAACTCAAGCCGCTTCGCGCCAGCTATCGCCGCGACCTTGCGTAAGGGAGCGACGTCGCTGCCGCTGTATGCAGACCACGTCGCCGAGCACAGAGATTCAGCCTCCGTCAGATGACCCAGCGCAATCAATGCAGTGACTCGCAGGTTACGGGAGTCGGCCAAGTACTCAGACTCCGACATGGAGGCATCGGAAGGAACTTTCGATTCAATCTCTTCGCAGGTGCGGATGAGTGGATCCCAATTCTGGGATCTCAAGAGCTCATCGGCCCTAGCCGCCAACTCCCTTAGTTCGCGAGACCCCGCCTGTCCGAATTCGATGTACGGATCGGCACGTTCCAAGGCTTGTCCAAACTGCCGGAGGACGATTGGGTCAACAGAGTCAGGATCTCTCCTGAGGGAATCGAGATAGTCCTGTAGGTCGCTCTGAGAATAGAACGATCGCATGAAGCGAACGAGGGCTTCGACCAGTCGGTCCGATCCCCGGCTTATCCGCAGCAAGTAGTAGATGTTGTACATCCGCTCGGCGACGTAATATTGCTTGCGTCGCGGCCCCCCGCCGCCTATCAGCACCGCTCCGCGATCAACTAGGCGACCCAGCAAGGCACTGCAGTTGTTGGTCGGAAGCCGGGCATGTTCCGCAACTTCCCTTGCTGTGGCCGGCATCCACAGCCGTGCAAGCGCCAAATACACTCTGCGCTCTTGGACCCCAAGCGCATCAAGGTGGCTCTTGAAGTATTCGGTGTGATCATCGACTAGGGTCAGCAGATTGTCCATGAGTTCGCGAAGCGACAGCATGGCCCCGAAGCGCGCAATGATTGCAAGCAGGCGAGGATTTCCGCCCGTCAGAATTTCCAGCGATCGGATGACACCTTTGTCCGGATCCCGATGGGAGACCGCCTTCCAAAGAACAGAGCACGCGTCTGTATCGAGCCGCTGCAGTTCCTGCACGTTAAACAGGTCATACATCGCCCTCCCATAGCGCTCGACCTCGTCGAACCTGCTGGTGGCGCTCGCTAGGAGAAAGATCCGCTTCTCGTTCTGGAGCGTATGCCGCAACTGCCAGCCGACATCGGGATCGTTGATGTCGTCGAATAGCATGTTTAGGTTCTCGACGATCAGCAGCAGTCTCCTATCCTCCTGGGCGGCGAAGTCTAGCACGGCCGCGAGGCATCGGGCAGCTAGCCTCTGGTCGTCCTGCTCCGACCGGGCCTCGGCCAATGTGCGGGCCAAGTCTATGCCTCCGCCCCTTTGAGACGACTGGTTCGCGAGGTGCGTCAGGCACTGCATCCAAAACTCGCCGCAGGTTGCGATCTCGTAGCTCTCCTCCGGAAAGATAACGGGAAGCCAAGCCCTACTGAGTTCGGGGTCTCGCTTGAGTTCGACAACAACTCGCAAGAGCAAGGTTGTTTTTCCGCTGCCGCGAGGCCCTACCACGAGCTGGTGGGGATTCGAACTGTCCGTGCTCTCTCGTATCGTCTGGAGCAGCATTTCGAACTCCGGAACTCGAACGCAGAACGAGTCCACCAGCTCTTGGTCGGACAGGAAACCGGGGTTGAACTTCACCGCTGGGCCGGCCATCTCAAGGATCCCTCCCTAGTGTCTACACTCATTCAGATCCGTAGGCGGCAGTCCCAGCGACACGCGCTGCCAGTCCTCCAACAGCCCGGATTCAAAGCGGAATCCGTTCGCGCGCCTCGCCAAGTAACCGTCATGCTCCAGAACATCCAAGACAAGCGACATAGTAGTCGCGCCACCCTCCTCCAAGGTCTGAAGCTCGTGTTCGTACTCAAGCTGGTCACTGGGAGTCCAAACTCCCGCCCGTGCAGTACGAGCCAGAATCTCGAGAGCGAGCGGGTACGCCTCAAGTCCGAGAATCAGCTTCAGACGATCCTCGTAGTGATCCCGGTCGATTCGCCCCCTCGTGCCGAGCATGTCGTTGCGATACGCCTCCTCGACATCCTGTAGCGAGGCTTTGCTCCGCCCTACCAGCCGCAAGCGCCGATGCACTGCATCGAAATACTGCTGGACGTGGTGAGGAATACAAGCTCGGAGGCGCTGGCACATCGCACGTCGCACTCCAACAGATAGGTCTAGTCCGTAGGTAGTCGCGAGTTCGGAAAGGCAGTCAGATGCCGTTCGCTGATCCCACGGGCGCAACTCGTAGTTTGAGAAGGTGTTCATGGTCGCGGACAGGCCCGCCTGCTTGAGAATGGGCGGCAAGCCCACGCTGCCCAGCACGACCATGGTGATTCGGTCTCTGTGCATTTGGCAGTTCCGGCGAAGCCATGCCATCAACTCACGCGCCTCTTCGACACCTTCTCTGGAGATCTTGTAATCGTCGCCCTTGAGAACGTGATTGATCAATAGCGACAGTTCATCGATCGCGATCACGACCTGGTCACCGCCCTTACCAGCGATCGTCTCAAGGACTGCATCCCCCTTGTCCTTCCAATTGCCCGTGTGGATCTGAGCCCTAAGCGCCACCTTAAACTCCGCATAACTAGCCTCGGCCACAACTCCTGCCAAGCTCTCTCCAAGCCACTGCGTCACTCGCTCCCATAGACTCGCGGAATTCCGAGCTTCAGACACGATCTTCACAATGGCGTCAGCCGGATCCCGGGCATCCTCGAGATCCACGAAGAGCGTCGAAGCGCCATCGTTAACCTTCAAGTCGCGCAAGAGTTCGCGCACCAAACTGGTCTTGCCCATCCTTCGCTGGCCCGTAAGCAGCACGTTCGTGCCATCCTGCACGGACTCTCTCAGGAACAGCAAATCGTCATCGCGGTCGAAGAAGCGCTGTCCATCGACCCAGTTCCCCACCGTCTTCTTCAAAATGTTCACCTCACCTCACGCAGTTTGCCAAACTTTTCGTTGCCAACATTTTTGTTGCCAACTTTATTGTTGGCAATTGGGAGAGGATTGTCAAGTTGCTGCAAGCCGATTTCAATCTCAGGGCGAATCGGTGACCGCACCGGAGGCAGTGGGGGCTCTTCCCCGGACGGACGGCCGCCGCTCGTATCGACCAAGCAAGACACCCGCACTGCGGCTAGTAGGTAGCCAAATTGTCGTCGGCCACTGGCTGAGCGGGTGGATTTCGGCGCACGCACGGCCAACGGAAGCTCGACAGGCGGCTCCGTACAATACGTTTGGAAGGACGTCTGTCTCCGTCCGGCTTGGAGGGTCTACCATGCATGCCGCCATCGCCAACAAGAGGACGGGGCTTGCGGAACTCTGTCGTTGCTATGGCGTAGCGCGGCTCGAAGTCTCCGGCTCGGCGGCACGCGGCACGAATTTCGATCCACAAACTAGCGATGCCGACTTCTTGGTCGAGTTCGATCCGAACAGCAGGCTAGTGCCGTTCGACCAGTTTTTCGATCTTGCCGAAGCTTTGCGTCGTACTCTGGAACGCCCCGTCGATCTGGTCGAGTCCAGCGCAGTCCATAACCCGTACTTGCGGGCCGCTATCGACCGGTCGCGCGAGCTTGTCTATGCCTCCTGACCATCGTGTCTTGCTGGCGGATGTCGACCGGGCAGGTGCGGAAATCGAGCGCTTCACCGAAGGGATCGACGGCGACGCGTATGCGAGCCGCCGGCGGGCGCGGGCAGTTGCTTGTCAAAGATGTCCCGAGGCAGATCGAACCTCTCGATGATGTCCTTCAGCATGCGTGGCGGGATGGGAGTCTGGCTTCCGTGAAATGGCACAGGGTAGGCACACTCACTTCCGTCCTGATTGGCCCGCACCAATAGGCGGTGGCTCCCCTTTGCCCGACCCGGCTCGCTGTTGATACCAGTCTTATTTCTACTCAGCAACTTCACTAATTTCCGATACGATATCGTTCTCATATTCGCACTGCTCCCTCGCTCCTTGCATCAATACCTCTGGCTTGCGAAGCGAGACCCTGAGCTTTCGCCGTGGCGTCTCTTCTGCACCGTCAACATAAAGATCGAAGTACTGCTCGTTGGCGTTCCAATAGATTGTGTTCAGGTTGTCGTGTCGCGCTGCGTAGCACACCTGAGCATCGATGGCACCCTTTAGGTCTTCGAGGGCTTCGGCGAAACTCTCGCCGTAGCCGAGCAAGTTGAGCTCCAATGCTCGCGCGTACCAAAGGTTATCTTCTATCAGCCCAACTACGCGAACATCGAATTCAACTGCGTCCAACCCGGCCTTGTTACCAAGATCGGCCGCGTTAGCAGCGCGGTCGGCAGGCACAGCGCTTGACGGGCTAGGACCCGTGGCCTCACTAGTCTCGGTCTGCACTGCCATCGTTGTGAATTCTAGCATTCCCCTCTCGAACGTGATCGACCACGACTCGCGATCGGCGCATGGCCGGAAGATCGCCGGCTAGCGCTGCGCGCTACCTTGGACCCAGATCCAGTTGTCTTCCAAAGTCAACGCGATGATGCAATCACCTCAAGCGGTCAATCTAGCACCTTGGTTCCCGGATGAGAAACGGGGGCGCAGCCCCAAGCATGTTCGCAGATGGATGGCTTAGCAAGTGCTGCTCACTCGGTGGCAGATTGACTCTGGTGTGGGTTCCGAAAACTATGGCCGGTGAATTCCGGAAATTTTGGCCGGTCAGCTGCTGCCGGAGCAGGGGCAGGCGGGGAAGATTTCAGGTTCGTGTCCGGCAGTGAGGCGGGATCCGCGCATGGAGTTGCGGTCTGGGCAGCGCGTGGCTGATGGAGCGGCCGGTCGGACAAGGGTGCAGCGGCAAGGGCCCCGGGTGAGCGGGGCAGGTCGAGGCTAGCAGGTTCGGCCGGGTTCCAGAGCAGGCGGTCAGCGTTCATAGTCGATTCCCTCCAGGTGGCGCGTGCGCATCGATGGTCCTTCCAGAGTGAGAATGCGGCCGCGCTCGAGGACGCGGTCGATGATGGCCTCGGCCAGGTCGTAGTCGTGCAGGGCGGCACCCCAGTCCTTGAGCGGCTTGTTGGTCGTGAACAGGATGCAACGCCGCTGCACACAGCGGGCGTTGACGACATGGTAGAGGACATTGGCGGCGTCGGGACCGTAGCTGAGATAGCCCACTTCGTCACAGACGAGGACAGCCGGCTGGAGGTAGGCCTTGAGGGCGTCTTGGAAACGGCCTTGCTGGCTGGCGCGGGAGAGGTCGTCGATCAGCGCGGCGGCGGTGGCGAAGAGGGCGTCGAAGCCATTCTGGATGGCGCGGTAGGCAATGGCTGTGGCGAGATGCGTCTTGCCGCGGCCGGAACGGCCGGTGAGGATCAAGTTGCGGCCCTCGCTGACGAACTCGGGGCCGAAGCAGGAGCCGAGCAGGGTGCGGCGCAGTTCGGGCTGGACGGAGAAGTCGAACTCCTCGACGGTCTTGAGCTGGGGGAAGCGGGCCTTGCGGACGCAGCGCTGCAGGCGGGTTTCGGCGCGATGGGCGACTTCCTCGCGGGCGAGCGCGAGCAGGAACTCGTGGAAAGACCAGTGTTCGCGCTCGGCGCGTTCGATGAGCTCGCCGTAGCCGCGCCGGGCGTTGGCCAGGTGCAGGCGCTTGAGCAGGGCAGCCAGTTCGCCGGGCTGGCCGGCCGCCAGCGACGGCGCGGGGGCGGAGACAGCCGGGGCGGTCACGAGCGCTCCTCCGTCGAGCCGGCGAACAGCGGGGCGCGGCCGTTGACTTGCCGCACAACGGCGGCCAGCGAGATCCGGGGCCGCTGCGCGACCCGTCGGAAAGCCTCCCGCAGGACCGCGCTGCCGCAGGCCTGCAAGAGTTCGTGCAGACGCTCGACATCGTCGGGCCACTGTCTTGGCCGCTGATGCACGAGTTCGGTCAGGACTCGCTCCGCATCTCGGCCCAGTTCGAGCAAGTGCTCTCGCTTCAAATACATGCGACCGCGCTGGCCGCTCACCGCCGCCAGCAATCCGGCACGGTGTGGCGCCAGGCTCGAGACCTGGTTGCGCCCGTGCAGGCGCGGATGCTCGGCCCGGTAACGTCCCGCTTCGATGACCACCCGATCCGCGTACAGCCGCAACGTCGCCGAGTAGCCCAGCGCCTCGGCCGGCATCGAATAGCGGTTGCTTGCGAACGTCACCATGCCGGTCGGGCCGACCCGCACCGCATAGCGCAGGTCCAGCTGCTCCGGCAGCAGCTTGACCGGCCGCAGCCGGCCCAGCTCCTCCTGCCGCAGCAACTCTGCGGGAATCCGCCCGGTGGCCCGGTTGACACGCCGCTCGTTGACCTCCTCGAGCCAGGCCTGCAACTGCAGCTGCAAGTCGTCCGCGTCCACGAACTGGCGCTGCTTGAAGAACGAATGCTTCGCCCACCCGACAACATTTTCGATGCTGCCCTTCTGATTCGGGCGCGCCGGCCAGCACACCTCGACCGCGACGCCTAGCCGGGCCGCCACGTCCGCAAACGTCGCGTTCCAGGCCAGCACCGCGCCGGTCTTCGGATCCGACTTCGTCACGATCGTGCCGGGGCGGTCGAACACCGCCAGCAAGGGCAGCCCCCCGAAGCGGCAAAAGTGCCCCGCCAGCGTCCGCACCAGCGTCTCGACCCGCTGGTTCTGCACCAAGCTGACCAGCACGTAGCGCGAGTACTTCAGGCGCGAGGCGAAGAAGTGCACTCTCGTCCGGCCGCCGCCGGCCCACTCGATCCAGACTTCCCCGAAGTCGTGCTGGCTGAACTCGCCGGCCAGACCCTCGAAGCGGCAGATCGGGCGCACGGCCTGCTGGCGCAGTTGCCGGACCAGCTCGTAGACCGCGGACTTGCCGCCCCCGTAGCCGCGCTCGCGCAGGCGTCGCAACACTTCCAGGCTCTTCAGTTTCGGCCTCTCCGCCAGCAGCGCCGCCACGGCCTCGCGATACGGTTCCACCGTCGAGGGCCGACCCGGCCTGGCCGCTTGCACCGGCCGGGTCGCTTGCGCCGCCGCTGGCTCGCCAAGGGCCGGCCCCGGCTGGGCCGACTCCCGCCCGATCCTGCGGATGGTGCGCACGGAGACGCCGGTCAGCTTGGCGATCCGCTCCTGCGGCACACCCCCTGCCAGCAGCAACTGGATATCGCGACGCTTCCCCCCTGCGTACATGGATTCCTCCTGTTCCGAGGAGTCCGCGCGCGGACTCCTCGGCTCGGAGAATACGGGAGTGGGAGGCTTGTCAGGACCGGAGCCACCGGCCATAATTTCCGGAATTTGGGCGGTCAGATTTTCCGGAACTCGCATCTGGGATCGAAGCGGTGATTCGTAATTCTTCCGGTCGACGCAGTTGCGACACGCGCGATTGCCTTGCCAAATCCCATGGAAATGACAAATTATCAGTAGTGGCTGACATGGTCCAAATCTCAGAACCTGACCGACAGCGATTCAGCGCGACGGTGGCAGAAAACGGCAGAGTCGTGATCCCGGCTGCACTTCGAGCGGCGCTTGGCATAGCCGGCCAGCGCACGGAGGTGTTCTTCGATCTGCGTGGGGACCACCTGACCCTCACGACGAGAATGCGGGAGCTAAGGAGAGCTCAGGACCGGACTGCGCGAATCGCTCAGACAGGCGGCAAGCTGGCTTCGGACGAATTGATCGAAGACCGACGGGCAGAGGCTCGCAGGGAATCGGGCGATACCTAGGACAATGCTCGATGCCCCAGCTCTGCTCGCCGTGCTGTATCGCGAGCCTAGCTCTGTCATGGTTGAGCCGTAAATTCGCATAAGCTGGAGTATCCTCCGTCAATTCCTCGGAGGTCACCGCAAGACTTAGCGACCGCGGGATTTACAGCCAAGAGGTGCCCGAAATCCTGTCAGGCAACGGCTTGGAAGTCCGAGAAGTTGACACAAAGCTAGCGCTGATGGCAGGGACCCTCCGCGAAGTATCGCGGCCTCTAGGACTATCGCTCGGAGACCAGGCCTGCCTCGGTCTGGGCATAGCTGAAGGCACGCCCATCCTCACCGCTGACCGGGCTTGGGCAGGCGTGCCAATCGAGACAACTGCCGAAGCTGTCATAGTCCGATAGGACAGGTCTCCGTAGCGAAGGCCCTTGACCGCGGCAGGGTCGGGTCGATCAGCTCGTACACTTCCTGCACCGCCGACCAACTGGACTCACCGCTGTAGATCGGGGCGGGCAGCAGGACTGCTACGGCTTCCGCAGCCGGGGAATGCCAAACTGGCGTAGCGTCCCTTCCAAGGTCGGCGGGTGCAGGCGGATGCGCTCGTCGTTCAACAGGTACGAGAACACGTAGCCCATTCCGAGGATCAAGACCCCTACCAAGAAGCAGTAGATGATGAAGCGATCCGGATACTGGTCCCGCAGATAACCCATATAAAGCGGGCCAAAGATTCCGGCCGCCGACCAGGCTGTCAGGATTGTCCCGTAGATCGCTGACATCCGTTTGGACCCGAAGACGTCCGAGACGAAGGATGGCATGGTCGCGAACCCTCCACCGAAGCACAGGAGGATATAGCAAACAAGCGCGGCGAAGATCCACGGATCTCTCTCTGACATCAGCACGCCAAAGACCACCATTTGGCTCGCAAGCAGAATCCGGAACACCCGGGTTCGTCCGAAGCGGTCCGAAAGAGATGCCCAGAACAGTCTGCCCAAGCCGTTGAACAAGGAGCTGACGGCAATCAACGTCGCCCCGTACTGGGCGAGCGTTTCCGGTTCCGCCAAGGGCTCGCCGAGCCTCCAGACATCTTGGAACAACTGGGATTGCACGCTGATGACCGAGATTCCGGCAGAGATGTTGAAGAAGAAGACCAGCCACATGATCAGGAACTTTGAGGTGAACAGGCTGGCTGATATCGAGTCAGAATCACTAGCTTGGCGGGTATCGGCTACGGTTGCCTTCGCGGCTACCGGCGGCTCTTGCTTTTTCGGGGGATCGGACAGAAGCAGGCTGCTGGGGATCAAGATGCAGCCGAAGATGATCCCCAACCCAGTGAACACGAGTGCTAGGTCCCCGTCCGTCAGCGTGAGCAAGTACGGGGCAAGTCCTTTGCTGAGCAGCGACGCGCCGAGTCCGAACCCCATGATGACGATGCCAGTTACCAGGCCCTTGCGTTCCGGAAACCACTTGGCCGCTGTAGCCACCGGGGTTACATATCCCAGTCCGATCCCTGCACCGCCGACGCAGCCGTATCCGAGATAGAAAAGAGCCATCGACTCGATCTCGAGTGCGGTACCAGCCGCGACGTAGCCAACGGCGAACATGGCGCTGCCCAAGGTGGCGAGCTTGCGGGGCCCGAACCGTGGCAGAGCCCGACCAGCCCAAGCCGCTGCGATGCCTAGCGAGAAAATGGTGATGCTGAAGGCATAGGCCGTCTGGATGTAGGTCCAGCCGAGTTGACTGACTAGGAGCGACTGAAAGAAGCTCCAGGCATAGACTGTCCCCAGACAGAGCTGCAGAAGCGTGCATACGACGACGATCACATGACGCCGTTGAATCGCTCCGGCCAAGCTCATCCGCCGAGCGCTCCAGACATGTCAGGATTAGGCCCAGCGGCAGTCGCTCGCTCGACCCTGTTCGGATCCTTAGCTTCCGAAAAATACAGGAAGAGCCGGGCGAGATGCCCGACTTCGTCGTCTCGCGCCAGGAGCTTCTCGCTGCGGTCGGCGCCGTCGGCTCGACCGCCCGCCAGCCTGACGGCGTAGGAGAGAAGCTGCGCTATCGGTTTCGCCGCCAGCCCCATGAGCCAGATGGCGGCGAATACGCCGCCGACAAAAATCGACGTGATCAGGTACACCTGCTGGCCGATCGCACCCTGAATCCTCAGCGACAGCAGACCCATGTCCATGCCCACGTGCACGTTCCCAGAGATTCCCGCCAAGATCGGGCTGCTTACCTCTACAAAGTCCCCGATGCCGGGTAGCCTCCGTTCCACCGTCTCGTTGCTTCCCGTGTAGCCGGTCCTGATTTGCTCCGGGACCCCGGGCACGAATGTGTGGGCAAGGAACTCACCGGTCTCGTCGGTGATGTAGATATAGCTGATCCCTTGGATTTCGACGAACTGGTCGATCAGGGACTGCAGCACCGAGAGGTCGCGGTTCAGGATGATGTCGACGCTGGCATCCGCGATTGTCTTCGCGATGCCCTTGCTGTTGGCCTCGTACTCCCTCGACAGATAACTGTCAACGGTCCTTATGCAAAGCACCGAGGTCGCGACCCCGATCATGCCGAAGAGGAAGAAGATTCCGAAGAGGGTCTTTTGGAACAGTTTCTGGAGGCTCATCTCAGGCGAACCTGCGCTTCCAATCGTCCAGGGGAACGAAACGTCCCGCGTCGACGATCGTGTAGTAGACGGTCTGCAGGCCTTGCCTGCGGTCCGGGGCGAACGAGACCAACTCCCCGATTCCGAGGTCGTAGTTTTGGATCGAGAATACCGCGCTTTCCAGGTTCGTTCGATCGGGGTCTTCGCCGAGCACGTCGAGGATCTTCACCATCATCTTCGCGTCGAGGAAACCCTCCAAGCTGACGAAGCTCTGTGGGAGTGGGCTGTAGGCCTGCTCAAGCAGGTCTTGCGGAGGATCCGGGTTGTGCCGTAACATCAGCTGGCGGTACTCCCGGATGGCCGGAATCCGGGCATCCTCGTAGCTGGGGACAACCTGTGAATTGACCAACAGGTCGGTGTAGCGGTCTCTGTCCGGGCGGGATTCGGTGATCAGCTGCAACAGGCTCTCGCTGCCCACGAAGGACAGGTTGGCGACTGGAACCTGCAGTCCGAGGTCGACCGCGTCCCGCAAGAAGGCCGCGCAGGCCGCATAGGCCCCGATGCAGATCACCGCATCGGGATTCGCAGCCTTGAGAATCTCAACCTGCCGACCCATGCTGCCTTCGAACCTCTGACCTCGGCGATAGGTGGCTTCGGCAACGATCTCTTCCCCGTGCTCCTTCAGCGCCCTCCTGACACCTTCCCAGCCGCTGCGGCCGTAGGCGTCAGCCTGGTAGAAGACGGCGATCCGCTTCCTGCCGATCGAGACGAAATTGTCCACGAGGCCAGCAGTCTCTTGCCGGTAGGATGCGCGCAGGTTAAATGCGAAGTCCGCGTAGGGCGGTTCCCGCTGGGCCTGGGCGCCGGTGAACGGAAAGAACAGGTATACGGTCTGATCTTGGAACTTCTTCAGCATGGGGAGGACGCGCGTCACCGTTGGCGTGCCGACATAGCCGAACAGGGCGAACACCCGGTCCTCCAGCATCAGCGTCATCGTGTTTTGCACCGACGGGTCTGGCTGGTACCCGTCGTCATAGGTCTTGAGTGCGATCTTTCGGCCGTGGACGCCTCCGCTGCTATTGACATGCTCGAAGTACGCGCTGGCGCCTCGGTACAGCTCGATCCCGAGACCCCTGGAAGGACCGGAGAACGCAGCTGACATGCCCAGGACGATTTCCTGGCCGTCCGAGCCGCTGCCGCTTGCGGCCTTGCTTGTAGTTGTTGTCAACGGTGCCATGAAGACCCCTCCTAACGCTGATCGGATTGCGCCTCGCCTTGTCGTTCGGAACATGGGAGCTATCCGGAAACCTGCTGTGTACGGAGGCCGGCTGTGACCGAGACGGTCGAGACTTGCGTTCGGCCGAGGCTGCCACCATCCGCTCCTAGTGTGACCAATGGAGTCTGACGAAGGGTACTGTGCGGTATTGCTCGCGCCGGGCTCACCCGCTGCTCGCCGACAAGCACAGGTCTGGACTGGCTTCCTATGGGGAGAAGTCCAGTTCGCGCTTGCTGGCGAACGATACGAACGGTCATATCCCTTGCCTACCTCGAACTATGGAGAACACTCGTGCTCCCCTATATTGCATCATCAGCCAGCAGTTGGCTCCGCCGATACGAACCGCTCCCAATGGACAAGCCTGAATCTCGGCGCGCATCGGCCCTTCCCTGTGCCGCGGGCATGTGCTGATCGCGAATGGCAGCGGCAAACACCGACGAAAACCCTGCGAACGGTGCTGCCCAAGTCATCACCGCTACCGGTGGCCCTTCGCAGCCTGGATCGGACTAAGCTGCGGTTGCTGTACAGCAGTGTTCACCTGATATTGCAGCACAGCTAGGGAGTAGTTGCTACACCTCGCCGCTGGTTGCCCGGAGATCCGATCTGCGCTGGTTCTCTTATAGCTGGTGTTGATCGGAGTGCGCGGTCCAAGAGCCGCTCGACACCGGCGGGAGGGCCCGCGCCGGCGCTACCCGGGCACACTACGCTTCGACTACCAGCTGCCGACCGAGGCGCCCTGGCAAGTGCAACTGATGCGGCACGATCAGATTCGTGGCGGACGCGAACAAGACTTCAAGAAGTTGGGCCTAGTCGGCGAGTAAATCGAATCCTCCGGCCGCAGTCAATAGCTCCGAATCGAGTCGCAGTATGGTAGCATTACAGCAGTATGGCAACCGTGAAGGTTACGCTCTCGCTCTCTCCTGAAACAGTGGAACTGCTGAGTGACGCCGCGACCCGCCTGGCAAAACCGAAGAGTCAGGTCGTGCGTGATGCGATTCAAGAGTTTCATGCGGGCATTGACCGGTTGAGTACCGCCGAGCGCGTCCGCATGTTGGCAGTTTTGGATGAATTTGCGGCGATACCCGCGACCCGGTCAGACGACGATGTACAGCGGGAACTGGAGGAAATCCGCGAGGCCCGACACAGTGACACTCGTCAAACGAGGTTCGAATGATCGTCCTCGACACTTCTGTGTTGATCAGCGCACTGACGGGCTCACGGCAAGCATTGCCGGAATTGCGGATGACACTCAATAGGGGCCACCGAATCCTAATTCCGAGTCTGGTCTTGTTCGAATGGTGGAGAGGGCCGCGAACTCCTGGCGAACTGGCAACCCAAGAAGCATTGTTTCCTTCTGAGCAAGCGCTTGCCTTTGGGCAGAGAGAAGCGGTCCTAGCGGCTGATCTGTACCGAACCGTCAGCAGGCCGCGGGCGCGTGCAGCCGACATCGCCATAGCTGCGTGCGCGATAGCGAATCACGCAGCGCTCTGGACCCAGAATAGCCGAGACTTCGAGGACATTCCGGGTTTGGAACTGTACGATTTGGATCGACCGACGGAGTAGATCGGGGGAAGCTGGAGTCGATCGGAGCGCCAGGGTTCTGGCGAGATCCTCGGCCAGGGCAACGGACTAACCCTTCGTTTGGCACCTCACAGCATCAGCGCGATGCGGCCTTGCGTTCGGCGTACGCCTCCTCTACCAGCGCTCGAACGCCCGGTTGCTCGGTGTCAGCGACAGTACGGAGCTTTACGTGGCGCAACCTAGCGCCAGTGCCCTCGAGCAAGCCCTGCGGATCCATCAGGCTCGCGCCTTGGAAGAAACCGAGGTTGACCCACGAGCGGAAAGGCATGATGTAGGCGCACCCATCATCTTTCGAGGTCCGCGGCCGTACGAAGCCGCCATGCGGGCCAGTCAAGAAGTTCAAGGACGCCGGTAGTGGCCGTGACAGCATCCACGGCGAAGGCCGAAGCCTTGGCGAAGCTCCCGGCGAGGGTGCAGGCGTTTTCTGCCCGATCCTGACCGGTCAGCACTGAGGGTCTAGTTACCCCATGCCCTTCGCCCGTCGCTTGTAGCCTCAACTGGATATAGTGGCGATGGCCTCAAGACTCTTTCTGCGCTGGAAGTGATCAAGTGATGGCAGCGCAAGGATTGCCTCCATCTGTCGCTCCCGAAGGTGGCTCTAGCTCCACGGTCTCGGAAGCCACAAGACCGGCAGAACTACGGACGTGAGAATGGAATCAAAGTGTCTGTCGTGACCGCTCCACCCACTACCCAGGACAGCACGCGCGAGTGGGCCAACGTCCGGCTCAAAGCGATTGAAGACCTGCTCGATGCCGACTGTCTGACCATTATTTCGCCGATCCAATTGGGTCTGGAGCACCGTGTCAAAGTGGCAATCGAGGCTCGCGAGGAGCGCAGGGAGACTTTGGTCGTGATTCTCGACACGGCGGGCGGCGTAGTCGAGATCGTCGAGAGGATCGTTCGTGTTCTGCGACAGCACTACGTTGAGGTCAGATTCATCATTCCCGATCGAGCGATGTCAGCAGGGACTGTATTGGCAATGTCCGGAGATGAAATCTTGATGGACTATCACTCCTGCCTTGGGCCGATCGACCCGCAACTTGAGAAAGACGGTCGCCTCGTCCCCGCTCTGTCGTACCTTTCGCAGTTCGAAGCGCTCATTGAGAAGAGTCAAAGCGAGGCGCTCTCAACGGCCGAGGTGGTGCTGTTGCAGAAGCTCGATCTAGCGGAACTCCATCAATTCCAACTCGCACGTGATCTTTCGATCAGTCTGCTGAAGTCATGGCTGACTAGCTACAAGTTCAAGGACTGGGTAAAGACCGAAACTCGCGGGATTGAGGTTACACCTACAATGAAGGAGGAGCGTGCAAGCTGGATCGCTCATCAGTTGAACGACCATGAGCGCTGGCTGACCCACGGACGCGGAATTGACATGCGGACACTGCAAGAAGAACTCAATCTCAAGATTGAGGACTTTGGAGTCCGTGTCCAACTGAAGAAGGCCGTCTGGGACTATTTCTGGTTCTTGCGCGATCATATGGGTCGGAACAGCTTGGTTTCGTTTGTCCACACACCTTACTTCTTCTGACATGACAGAAAAGGACAAGAGTTTCGATCAGGATGCGCTTGCCGCCATCCTCGACAGGAATCCCAATATCGATCGAGCTACTCTTGATCGGTCTCGAGAAGTGGAGCACCAGCTGTCGGCCGTCGGAATCAAGCTGGGCGGCTACCGCCTAGAGCCAGCCTTGGGTGGCACGGCCGTCCCGCCTTGCACACAGCCTCTTACGAGCCGAGCGAACCGTTAGCTTCTAGGGCCTGTCTCATGGCTGGCCGACAAACGCCGGTCCGCGCGACGTAGTTGCAATTGGTGCAGGAGTGTCAGCGACCCCACCGGAAGGGGCGCTGGCAAAGATGAAGTTCAATAGACGGGTAAGCCCCTCAGCACAGCGCCGCTCCCACGCTCAGCAGCGCCGCCCCGACGCCCAAGATGCCGACGAACTCCGCGCTCAGGCTCTCAGCCTAGGAGGCCCGCCGACTAGCGCACGACTCTCACTCGCCAACATGACCTGCTGTTGACTCCCTAGCTGTCGCGGGCCAGAAGCCGGAGTCGATCGGAGTGCTATCGTTCTCGGGAGATCCTTGAGGCGACGGACTCACGGTTCGTTTGGTACGGGCACTGCATCAGCGCGATGCGGCCTTGCGTTCGGCGTACGCCTCCTCGACCAGCGCTCGGACGCCCGGCTGCTCGGTGTCAGCGACAGTACGGAGCTTGACGTGGCGCAACTTCGCGCCAGTGCCCTCGAGCAAGCCCTGCGGATCCATCAGGCTCGCGCCTTGGAAAAAACCGAGGTTGACCCA
Organism: Terriglobia bacterium; assembly: GCA_009838515.1. Classification (GTDB taxonomy): domain Bacteria; phylum Acidobacteriota; class Terriglobia; order Bryobacterales; family UBA6623; genus VXMF01. Next base: position 37,268 of record VXRL01000075.1, read on the forward strand.
CGAGCGGAAGGGCATGACGTAGGCGTATCCGTCAATCATCTTCCGAGGCCCGCAACCGTACGAAGCCGCCTTTTCGGCAAGGCGAACCACTTCGCAGGCATCCGGATGGATCTCGAGAATGAGAGCCCGGGCACTCTCCATTACGGGCCGCAGCGCTTCGCTGGCAAGCTCCAGAAGGTCGCGGAACTGGCCGATCTTGGTTTCGGGCATCTTGGCAGCAGTTTCAATGGTCGCACGTCACCGACCTACGCTAGCGCTCATGACCGGGGCTCCCGGAGCGGTTCGGAGCCGCGCTCGAAAGGCTGGCCTTCGTGGCGGCTGGGGGCCCGTCGGCGGCGCCAACGAGGAGACCTGGGCCGCCAAGCGCTCAACCCAAGAGCTACTCGACACGGCCGTGGAGGACTCTCGCCGGCGCTGCTCGGGCACGCCGCGCTTCGAATACCAGCTGCCGACTGAGGCGCTCTGGCAATTGGGTGCGATGTGGCACGACCAGAGGTTCACCAACCTGCTATGCAGATCGCGACGCCGGGGCGGCGTCTCGGGTTTCCCCGGGCCGCGCTAGTCGCCAGCCACCAGACTGGCCCGTCCTGACAGGCCCAGTCCCCTGAGCAGGCCCTCTACCCGGGCCAGCCGCCTGTCCATGTCCGCCAACCGCTGCGCTGTGTCTCGCCACCCGGCCAAGATCAGCGCGCCCAGCGCCACTCCCACACTCAGCAGCGCCACCCCGACGCCCAAGATGCCGATGAGCTCCGCGCTCATGTCTTGAGGCTAGCACGCCCATCGACTTCCGCGACTCGGTTGCATGATCTGCTGTTGATTCCCCATTCTTATCCAGCAGTAGGCAACCTGCACTTGATGCCACTAATGATTTCTGTGCTCCCGCTCAGACAGAGCAGCTGTGGAAGCAGATACCTCTTCGACGGGGCTGCGGATCACTCTGGAACGACCGTTCCATCCACGAAGGGCCTGGACGCGCGGAATAAAACAGCAGATGTACAGAATCGAGGGAGGCTGCGGCTACTGGCGTGTATTGAAGTAGCATGAGTCAAGCGAAGCTTATGAGCGGAGAAAATGACGAAATGACGCCCATGATCTCCACCGAGAGGGTCAACGCCGTCGCCAGCGCGGAGATCCAGAAGGAAGAGCATGACGACTTGGTCCAGATTCTCGACCGCATGATCGCTATTTCGCGGTCGCTCCGCAACCAGCGCGGTGTGTCACGTAGAACCATGGAATACGATCCCCCGAGAATAGTCGACGAATGATCCTAATCCACTGCACGCCAATGGAAGTGGAAGCGTCAATGCCTCCAACTGGGTGGGATGCACTAGCCCAGGATTGGGAGCGGGTTGGTTCTTACATGCGAAGCGTGATGCCATCCGAAGTGAATCCAGATTGACCTTGATGCAGGAAACGGCGACTAGGTTCGCCTGAAGTCGAGGCGCGGCTTAGGCGAATGAGCTAGGAGGTCAAGGAGGCCCAAGACAGCACCAGTTCTAATGAGCTGGAGCCAAAGCAAGGCCCTACGGATCAGGTCAGCCGCCATGATGGGTTGGAGCAATGGCTAAGGCCGGAGACTCCGCCGGAAGTCGCGGCCCGCTTGAAGCAGCTCGAAATAGTCTCTGTGGAACGCAGCTTCTCTCGTATGCCGGGCCATTGCCGCCTGCCTCTGAATTCAAGGGGTACGAGGAAGTCTTGCCTGGCGCAGCCGACAGAATCCTATCGCTTGCCGAGAAAGAGCAATCAATCCGATCCAAGCAATCAGAAGAAACGGCATTGATCAGCAAACACCGGATCAATGCCGCTACCGTAATTTCGTTGACGGTAATCTGCCTAGGAGGCTTCGGATTCTATCTGGGTTATGGATGGCGAGGCGTACCGCTGGGCTTGGGCGGGCTGATCACGCTTTTCCTCAGGGAACTCTTGTCTGCAGCCAAGGGTCTCACTTCGCGACGCGTCCAGAGCAAGACGAGCGGCGACTGACCTTCAGCTCAACCTGAGAATGGTCGAGTCGCCCGAGGGGGTCTCACCCTCGGGCGCTCTCGGAACCGTGCGTGAAAGTCTCCCCTCACACGGCTCTTCCTAACCAGCCCTCCCGTACCACAGGCCCCAGTGTGCAAAGAGGTCACTCTCGCGACGCGCGACGCGCCGTACCCAGTGCGCCGCCCTACGCTTGTGGCCGCGCAAGCGCTTATACTTGCGCTGCGCCCACCACGCGAGCCTCCGGTCAATCTGCTGCAGAGTGGGACCCAGTGCCGACTTATTGAAGGCACCGTAGTAATTCACCCAGCCACGGATCGTCGGATTGTATGCCTCCGCCAGGTCGTGCAGCGTCACCGCCGTGCGCCTTTGCAGCGCCCAGCCGCGCACTTCCTGTCGGATCGCCTTGGCCGCTTTCGCACTGATTGCCGGACTGAAGGTCACAAAGAACTTCCCGTCCCTGCGCCTCGCCAGCCGGGATCGAAACGTGTATCCCAGAAAGTCGAATTGCGTGTGCGGGTAGTCCCCGGCCCGATTGTCATCCTTGCAGTAGACAATCTTCGTTTTCTCCGGGTGCAACTCCAGCCTGCATTCCGCCAAGCGGCGCTCCAGCCTCGTCCTCAAGTACCGTGCTTGCGCTTCCGTCCGGCAATGGCACACGGCGTCATCCGCGTATCGTTCGAACGGGATGCTCGGGAACTCCCGCTGCATCCACATGTCGAAGGTGTAGTGAAGAAACAGGTTGGCGATCAGCGGGCTGACCACCCCACCTTGGGGGGTCCCCCGCTCCCGCGCTTCCCGCCTGCCATCCGGCAGCTCCACCTCGGCCCGCAGCCAGCGCTCGACATACAGCACCACCCATTTTTCCTGAGTGTGCCGCCGCAACGCCTTCAGCATCAGGGAGTGATCGATGGAATCGAAAAATCCCTTGATGTCTAAATCGACGGCCCAGGCATGGCTCCAGCAGCGTTTCCGCGCCTGCGCCAGTGCCTGATGCGCCGATTTGCCCGGCCGGTACCCATACGAATCCGCATGGAACACCCGCTCTATCTCCGGCTCCAGCACTTGTTTGACTACCATCTGGGCAACGCGGTCCGCGACCGTCGGGATCCCCAGCGGACGGACGCGTCCGTCTCCCTTGGGGATCTCCACCCGCTTGACCGCCTGCGGCATGTAACTGCCGGACGCCATCCGGTTCCACAGCTTGTAGAGGTTATCCCCCAGCTGCTGCTCGAACTGCTCCAGCGTCTGGCCGTCCACGCCCGCCGCCCCTCGGTTGGCTTTCACTCGCTTGTAGGCTTCCCACACCTGCCGTTTGGAGATGGGGAAGGGCTTTGCTTGTCTCATGGAAGTCCTCCCGCTTGCGGTTGCTTCCCCGATCCAAGCCGGTTAGGGCAGCCCCTTCGCTCCAGTTCCGTTACAGAACCTTCCGCGCTACTACGAGCTGCTCCGTCCCTGTACGCCGCCTCGGTACTCTGCCGCTTGCGGGTGCTCCGCTTGCGGTCCTCCCTTGCCATCGGCGTGACAGGTTCCCACGTTCCACACAAGAGCCCGGACCACGTTCTCGCCGCCTCCATGCCGGACGCCGACCGAGCAGTAAGCAGGTACCCCTCGGACTTGTCCCGGAGGCGCCAACCACCTCCGGTTTTGACGCCACCAGTTATTGTTTCGACACGTCTACAGCGGTTCACTTGCGTTCGACTCCGCGACCCCTACCTGACAGGGTCTCTGCCCCGCCTTTTCCCACTCGCTCACCACCACGCCTCTTGAACGCAGCAGCAGTGGGTGGTTTGAAGCCTCCGCCTGCACGGCGGCTCCGGAGGACCTTCCTCCATCTCTTGTGCAGCATGGCTGCTTGGGAAGCCTTCGCTCCCCTCTGCGCCTTCGTGGCACACGTCGGCGACAACTATTCTGGCGGCTCGTTGCCTCATAAAGCCTGATACCGGAGCACGCGGGCAAACGAATGCGGACTATGCCTACTGCAGGCCGAGGTACTCGGCCCATTCGCCCATGAGTTCGCGACGCTGTTCAAGCAGGTTGGACCGCGCATAGGCTTGCTCAACAGCACTGCCGATCCGATGCCCGAGGCACAGTTCGGCGACTTCGCGGACCTTGCCAGCGTCCTGGCACCAAGAGCGGAACGCGCTGCGGACTCCGTGAGCCGTCCCACCGCCAGCCGAGAACACGCGTTGCACTGCCGTTCGGGATATTGGGAAGATCCGCCCAGTCCCGTTTGTTCGCGCGTGCGCTCCGTCGAGAACGCCGATCGCTGCTCTGCTCAACGGGACGACTTGGTCTCGGTTGGTCTTCGCACGACCAGCGGGAATCGTCCATGATCGCGCTTCCATTGCGACCTCGCCCCAGTCCGCCTCGAGAACCTCGGTCCGTCGAACCGCCGTCAGAGCAAGAAACAGGGTCGCGGCATGTGCGGTCCTGGACCGGTCCAGCCGAGCGAGAAACGCGCCCAGTTCGGTATGGGGGATTGCCTTGTGATGTCGGGTCCTGCCGTTGCCCCTGATGCGCGGCAATGCGGCCCGGATGGGTGCCTCAGCCGCCGGATTCTCAGCAATGATCTCGCGGCCAACCGCGACCGTGAACACGTAGCCTAGACGCTGGAGCGCCAGCTTCGCGGCAGCGGGCTTCGCCTTCCACAGGATCTCGCCGCCTTCCACTCTCTCTTCGAATACGGCGATGATGTCCTGTCGTCGGATCTCGTTGATTCGCTTGCGATAGAGCAACCGACAGTGGTTCTCGAACGTGCTCATCCAGTGCGCGCGCTGCACATCGCGCTTGAGGTCCTGACGGGACTCGACTACCGACCTGGCGAACTCACCGAAGTAGGGCACGGTCGAGGGGCGCGGCCACCGCATGTCAGCGATTCCAACGACTGCATCGGGATGCCCGATCAGGACCCTGTACTTGTTGAGATTCGCCCATTCCCGCGCTCGCTCGAGCGAGACGGTACGGGTCGGTCCGAGCCCGATATCCCTGCGGCGGCCGTTGACGGTAATACGTTGCACCCACGATCCCGCGCCGGATTTGCCGACACGCAGGATCAAGCCACCGCCGAGCGAGTGCATCCGCACTCGGTCCCCGGGAACCAAGAGACCGCGGACGTATCGAGCGTCTCTCAGCTGCTTCATGGGATTGGCTCGCTGTAGTGGGCTCGGCCCTGCGGTCGGTGAGAGCATATTTCGATGCCGCCGCACAGAGATTGGTGGTCGGCTGTGTGAGCGGTGGCCATCCTGATGAAGAGCAGAATCCGGCTATTTGCCGATCGGCCCGCTGCAACAGCCGTCGCGAATGCTCGGGCCTTCCCGTTGAAAGTCTCTTTTCTGCACGCCTTGGGGGACTGATACTCGAAGATAACGCAGTGATTTGTCACCACATTCCTGTATGTCACAGAGATTGACTTCGAACTGTGAGAATTTCGTAAATAATTTAGCATAAAATATTTAGAAACAGTTTCCTTGCAGCCTGGCATGGCTTCACCATTACCGCCGAGAACGGCAACATGTACACCGTCATGATCAGCGACGACGGCATGTT
>VXRL01000065.1 GCA_009838515.1 Terriglobia bacterium
ACAAATTTGCGGGGTTGTGGGGGGGGCTGCCCTAAATCGCCTACCACAATGCCCCGGGGTGAGTGCTGGGCCCCGGCGGCGGGCGAGGGTCGCGCGAGGTGGCGCGCGACCCAACTGGTGTGCCCCACGCCGAACGTGCCGCGAACCGGCTCGAGCCGGACCGCAGTCTCCAAGTTGCGCAGCGTGCCGGTCGTGTGGCGCGACTGCACACCCTTGGCGGATCCCACGGCGAGCCCCGCCGAGTCGTAGCCGCCGTATTCGAGCCTCCGGAGACCGTCGAGTATGACTGAGGCCGCCTGCTTGCGCCCCGCGTATCCGACGATTCCGGCCATAGCGCTTGTTCGGGCTACGGCGCGTCCAGCACGGTCACTTCGTAGTCTTCGATCACGGGGTTGGCGAGCACTTCCGCTGCTAGGCGCTCAAGGCGTTCCCGGACTCCTTCGGGACTGTCCCCCTGAGCGAGTTCAATTTCGAAGAACTTGCCCTGCCGTACGTCGACAATGTCCTCGTGTCCGTGGCCTCGGAGCGCCTTGGTGATGGCGCGTCCCTGCGGGTCCAGCACGGTTTTCTTGGGAGCGACTTGGATGATGGCCTTCAAGTCCCATTATATTGGGCTGTTCCAGTCCGAGCGGGGTCGCGCCGACCGATCGAACGAAGAGATTCTCACGCTTGGATCCGCCGCCACAAAGCCACTGCCGAGCACGCTTCTAATGATGGGCACCGGCAGTCGGGGATGCACCAGCTCGCCGCCCGCCGGCATCTATTTGCCGATGCAAAACGTGGAGAAGATCTGGTCCAAGATGTCATCCACCGAAGTCGCTCCGGTGATCGCATCGAGAGGTCCCAGAGCCTCGTACAGATCAAGCAACAGCATTTCATGCGGGACCTTCGCCTGGACACCGGCCGATGCCCTTTTAAGCGCCCGCAGCGCTTCGCGCAGCAGTTGTTCCTGGCGGATGTTGGTAACGAGCGAGCCCTCATGCAGAGTGTCCAATCCGGGCACGGTGCGCTGGCGGATCCGTTCGCGCAAATCCGCGATGCCCTCGCCGGTCTTGGCCGACACGGCTATCAGCCCTTCGACTTCGCCGCGCTGGCGCGGCAGGTCCAGCTTGTTGCCCACCAGCAGCGCCGGGCAGTCCGAGCTCGCCCGCCGCCACAATTCGTCGTCCTCGGCAGTGTCGGGTTGCGAGAGGTCCACCACGACCAAGGCGCAATCGGCGTCGTGCAAGCTCTGCCACGACCGCTGGACACCTTCTGATTCGATTGCATCTCCGGTCGCCCGGATGCCCGCGGTGTCCACTAGGTCCACCGGTAGCCCGTCGAATGAGGCCGTCTCGCTGATCGAATCCCGGGTTGTGCCCGCGGCGGGGTTGACGATCGCCCGCTCGCGCTCCAAGAGACGGTTGAACAGACTGGACTTGCCGACGTTCGGGCGGCCCACGATGGCGAGTCGCAGGCCGCTGCGCACTACCTTGCCGACAGCGAACCCTTCAGCCAAAGTGCCGATCTGCTGCCGCGTCGGCGCCAGCGCCGCCGCGATCGCGGCGCTGTCTTCCACCTCGATATCGTCTTCTGCAAAGTCGATCCCCGCCTCCAGCCGTGCGATCAGAGTTAGCAGTGAGTTCTTGACGGCTTGCAGCCGCTTGGAGAGCGTCCCGGTCGTTTGCCGCGCGGCGATTCGGGCTTGATAAAGCGTGACAGAATCGATCAGATCGCGTACCGCCTCGGCTTGGACCAGATCCATGCGGCCGTTGCGCCAGGCTCGCCGCGTGAATTCTCCCGGTTCGGCCAGGCGGGCGCCCAGCTCCGCCGCTCGCTCGACCGCGTACCGCAATACCGGGGGGGAGCCGTGACAGCAGATCTCGACCACGTCCTCGCCTGTGTAGCTGGCGGGCGCTTGGAACAGCGTTACCAATACTTGGTCGACCAGTGCCCCTTCGGCATCGACGAGATGGTCTAGGACTGCCTCGCGCGGACGCCAGTGCCGTCGCTGCAATAGGCCGCGGGCGATCTCAACCGCCTGCCCGCCCGACAGCCTGACCACTCCCACGGCCGAGCGCCCGGCCGGCGTGGCGGTCGCGACGATGGTATCCGCCGCCAGTGCGGACAGATGCGGATCAAGCGGGGGCACGGCCGATTCAAGGGGCTGTCCGGGGCAGCCGATCGCTGGCCGCCGCTAGCTGTCTTCGCTGGCGCGTGGCTCGACCACCGTGTAGCGGTTGGGCGGGGTGCCCTCGGAGAGGGTCGTGATCTCATCGTCGCTGCTGAGCGTGACATGTACGATGCGCCGCTCGCGGGAAGTCATCGGGCGAAACCTGTACGGCTTGCCGGTCTGCTTGACTTGCTCCGCAGCGGCTTTGGCCTTCAAGCACAGCTCTTCGATGCGGTGCATGCGATAGTCGTTCACATCGAAGATCAGCCGGTAGCGGTCTTGGTGCGGGATGCGCAGGGCCTCGAGGGTCAGTTGCTCCAGGGCCAGAAGCAGCTCCGCCCGGCGGTGCAGGAGCATGCGCGCGTCGTTTCCCTCGAAATCGACCATCAGCTCAGGGCCGATCACCGCGAGCTTGCCCTTCACCTCGAATATGTCGTAGTCGATGTCGAAGTCGGCCGCATCCAGCACAGGGTTGAGAAAGTCATCGATCAGCGGGCCGAGGGATTCAATGGTCCATTCGATGTCTGCCATGGTCGTTTCGCCGCGCCGCTGGGGAACTGCGGCGCACTACTTGCCGCGCTTTTTCCGCTTGCCCCGCTGCGGCTTGCGGTCCAATTCCAGTTGCTCCTGCGGTAGCCGGTTCAGCACGAGTTGCTGCGCTATGCCCACACAATTGCTGGTCAGCCAGTATAGCACCAGGCCGGCTTGGAACTGGTAGAAGATGAATCCGAACACTAGCGGCATGAACTTCATCATCCGGGCCTGCATGGCGTCCGTGGTTGGCGTTGGCGTGAGCGATTGCGACCAGAACTGGGTGGCCACCATGGCCAACGGCAGCACGCGGATTGCTAGGGTCTCTGGATTGGACAGGTCCGACACCCACAGCCATTCCGCCTGCCGCATCTCGATCGCTACCGTGAGCAGCTTGTAGAAGGCGAAGAAGAAAGGCATCTGCAGCACGATCGGAAGGCAGCCACCCATGGGGTTCGCGTTGTGCTTCTTGTACAGGGCCTGCAACTCTTCGTTTTGCTTGGCCTTGCGCGGATCGCGCATACCCACGCCCTTGTAGCGGTTGTTGATCTCCTTCACGAGCGGCTGCAGCTGCTGCATCTTGCGCATCGACTTGGTGCTCTTGTACTTGAGCGGGAATAGGATCGTATTGATGATGATCGTGACGATCACGATGCTCCAGCCCCAGTTGGCGACGATGTTGGAGTGTACCCAGCGCAGCATGAAGACCAGCGGCTCGGCGATGAAGGCGAAGAAGCCGTAGTCAACGATGCCGCGAAACGCGTTGCCGACCTCTCCCACCTCGGCCAGGGCCGAGCGGCTCTTCGGGCCCACGTACAGCCGGAAGCGGTTGTCCGTAGAGCCGCCGAATGCGCCGGCCACGTAGGTCTGCTGCTCGCCGGGCTCCGCTCCCGCCGGCACAATCTCGATAGCGCTGGTCTCGATCCGCATGTCTTGTCCGGCCTCGGGGATGGCGGCTGCGGTGAAGAACAGGTCGGTGATGCCCACGAAAGGGAAGGGGCCCGAATGGGTAATGCGCTCGTCCTCGGCATCGTCGGCGGGTACGTACTCGATATCGCCGTCCGTGTAGTAATAGGTCTGGCTATGCACCGAATTGCCGGCTTGGGCCGTGTCGCCGAAGCCGCCCCCCCAGGACAGCAGGTGGCGCTGCGGACGGCCCGCTTCCACGACTTGGGTCTCGACCTGCACGACGTGGCCGGAGCCCTCGAACGCGAAGCGCTTCAGAATCCGTAGCCCAGACTTCGCGTATTCGAAGGTCAGGGTCTCCGGCGCGTTGCGCACGCGTCGGCCGGGGCTGACTGCGAACAGCGCTTCGTCGGCGCCCTCGATCGGGTCGCCGCCGGGCCGCACGAGCCGGAACGGCATGCCGTAGCGCTTGGCCCCGTCAGCGTGGACCAGGTCGAGCGGATTGCCGAGCGAGTCGTTGAATTGCTTGAGTTGCCAACTGGTCACCACGGCCCCGCGGTTGGTGAACTCTACGCGGTAGTTCTCGTTCTCGACCACCACCGTTTGCTCCGCATCGGCTTCGACATCAGCGTCGTCGGCCTCCTCGGCGGCGGTCGCTCGCCGCTGTTCCGGCTCGGCTTGGTCGCCCGCCTCGGCAGGCTCTGCGATGGTTTCCTCGAGCGCGTCCTGTGCGGGTTGCGGCGGAGGTTCGGGGCGCGGAGCCAGATAGATGTACAGGCCCATCACCACGGCCGACAGGACCGCCGCCATGAGCATTCGGCGTTGGATAAATTGTTCGTCGTTCACGGGCTTAGTGATCCACTCGCCGGACGGCCTTTGGGACTAGGTCGATTCCGCCGGGCGAGAACGGATGGCAGCGGATCAGCCGCTTGGCCGCCAACAGAGCGCCGCGGGCAATCCCATGATGCTCGATGGCTTCGTGTGCATAGTCCGAGCAGGTCGGATGGAATCTGCAGGCGGGCGGCACCAGCGGCGAAACGGCCACCTTGTAGACCCGCAGGATCGCCAGCGCGACGGCTTGCGGGACACTGCGCCGGCACCGCCGCGACGGCTCAGCCGAGCCTCTGCGCGGCCTTGGGCAGCATTCGGGCAATCTCTTTCTCCACCTCTCGGGCCTGCGCCGTGGCGAGCCCGTAACGGGCGTGCAGCACCACGTCCATGCCAGTCGGCAGCAAGCGCCACTGCTGGCGAACGGCCTCGCGCAGCAAGCGCTTGCAGCGGTTTCTGACTACGGAGTTGCCGATCTTGCGGGTGACTGTCAGGCCGACGCGGGCGGGACGGTCCGCACCCGTTGCCATCGCGAAGATCGTGACTAGCCGGGCTCCGACCCGAACACCTCCATCATAGACTGCTTGGAAGTCGGCGCGCTTGAGGATCCGCCGCTGCCTCGGAAACCCCCTGCCGACGGTCAGATCAGGTGCGAATTCCGCGTTTCTCGTCGCTGACGGTGAGGCGCTTGCGCCCCTTGGCGCGGCGAGCTTTGAGCACACGTCGGCCTCCCGCTGTCCTCATCCGAATGCGGAACCCGTGCGTCTTCGCTCTCTTGCGCCGGTTCGGCTGGTATGTTCTCTTCGGCATTGGCTGCCCCTTCCGTCGGGTGTCTCTTGGGCCAAGGGGTCCCGAAGAGCCTGAAACCACAGTCTAGCATAGCGTCGGCGGAGAGATCCTCCGCCAAGCTGGCCCTGTCGAGGGCTCTTGGGCAAATCGGGCTGCCTCCTTCCAAAGGGATCTCGGAAGACCGACACAGACCCGCGGTGCCCGCGCGCGCACCGCGCCCGAGGCCGTGGGAACAGACATGACGCGGCATGCGCTCGCGATTCCGGTCGCGCTGCCGTTGGATTTGCTTGATTCCAGGCACCGGGCTATGCTGGATGCTCTCATGAGGCAGCTACTGTTCACGTTGCTACTGGCTAGCTGCCCATTGGCAGCCCAGGTTGTGCGGTTCGCGGGAGATGGGGCATTGAAGATGCTCTATGACAACCGCATGTATCCTCAAGCGGTTATCAGCCGGGACCAGCTTCACATGGTCTGGCGCGGCGACGAGGGGCTGCCTTGGATTCGCTCCTATGACCTCGCCGAGCGCAAGTTCTCCGAGCCCCACATGCTGCTGTCCGGAACTGGCATCGAAATCGATGCCCAGCGCTTCGAGCGGGACCAACACTACGCACCGGTTGTGTGGGCCGAGTCGGACGGCCGCGTGCACGTCGCTTTCGGCTTCCATCGCACTCCGGGATACCACCTAGCGACGAAGCAGCCCGGCGCCACGGACGCATGGGAGCGGCTTGCCGAGATTTCGCAGTCGGTATCCTACCCGCAAGTCCACGATCTCGCCGATGGCAGGACGCTTGTCTATTTCCGCGAGAGCGGCCACCTGGGCTTTTGGACCTATCGCACCTCCGCCGACGGGGGCCGCACCTGGGACAAGCCGAACAGCCCTGTGATCGACATGGACGCGCCTCCGCACGAGTCGCCGCTGGCGTCCCACGCGGGCTCGTATCAGACGACACAGGTCAGCTCAGACGGCGGCACGCTGCACATCGCGTTCATTTGGAAGGTCGAAGAGCCCATTGCGAGCCGGCGCTACGGATCGGTGCTGCACGACTACACCAGGCGCCACAACCTCTACTATGTCCGGGCCGACCTCGCAAGCGGGAAGGTCTTCAACGCGCACGGCAAGGAACTCGCCAGGCCTGTGAACTTCGCGAGCGCCCAACGCGACTGCTTGGTCCTTGACACGGAAGGCGGCAGTGCGTCTGTGGGCCCGTCGATCGCGCTCGGGCCGGACGGCGAGCCGAACTTCCTGCTGCCGGTATCGGGCCAGACGCCCTATGCTTCGACGTTCTATTTCGTGCGCCTGCGCGCAGGCAAGTGGGAGAAGACGCCCCTGACGGGAACCGGGCATCCGTTCAACTCGACTCACTTGGTGGCGCGCCCGGACGGGTCCTTCCAAGCCTTCTTGATCGCCGGCGACGGCGAGACAAACGAGGACACGCTCATGAACAGCTACGGCTGGGGCGACCGCGTCGAGGAATGGGTGTCTGACGCTTCAGGCAGCCACTGGAAGCGCTCCCGCGACCTGACCCCCAAGACCGGATTGCGCTACCAAAGCGTCAAGTTCGTGCGCGGCGAGGATGGGCAGAGCGTCGACGACCTGCTGCTGTTCTACGCTTGGCAGGGGACCGGCAAGGGCTCGGCGTACCTGCTGGACGAGCGCGACTAGCCCGGAGAGGGAAAGCGCCGCCCACTACGGCTCCAGCTGGAGCGAGTGGATCTCTTTCACGAATTGATGCTCGTCTTGGAAGTCTCGATACACCGACGCGAAACGGACGTAGGCGACGCGGTCGACCCGCTTGAGTTCCTGCATGAGCAACTCACCGATCCTGCTTGTGGGGCACTCGCCTTCGGGCGATCCCATCACTTCGGACTCGGCGGCGCTGACCATCGCTTCGATGGCCGCCATCGGAACGGGCCGCTTCTCGCAAGCTCGCATCAGCCCTTGTAGCACCTTCTTGCGGTCGAAGCGCTCGCGGTGGAGGTCCTTCTTCACGACCATGACGGGAAGTTCCTCGACCCGCTCGTAGGTGGTGAAGCGGCGCTTGCAGGACAAGCAATCGCGGCGGCGCCGGATTACCTCCTCCCCCTTGGTCGTGCGGGAGTCGATCACCTTGTTCTTCATGTGGCCGCAGTACGGGCAGAGCACGGTGAGGTCGGCGGCTTGCGCCGGACCTACGATTCTAACCGTTAGCGCCTCGCTATACTCTGGGGCATGCTTGCCAGGATCGCGATGCTGGTCGCCCTAGTTGCGACGGCTGCCGGCGCCGACAGCCCCAACATCTTGTGGATCAGCTCTGAGGACAACGGCCCGCACCTCGGAGCTTACGGCGACTCCTACGCGGATACGCCCAATCTCGACGCCCTAGGCGCGAAGGGCATGATCTACCGCCGCGCTTGGTCGACCGCGCCGGTCTGCGCTCCGGCGCGAACCACCATCATCAGCGGGATGTACCCGCCATCGACCGGCGCTCAGCACATGCGCTCGCTGACACGGCTGCCCTCTTCGATGCGCATGTTTCCCCAATACCTCAAGGATGCCGGCTACTATGTCTCGAACAACGCCAAGGAGGACTACAACCTTGAGAAGCCCGGCCAGGTCTGGGACGAGTCGAGCCGCCAGGCGCACTGGCGCAAGCGGGCGCCGGGCCAGCCGTTCTTCGCGGTTTTCAATTTCACCGTCACCCACGAATCCCAGATCCGCCGTCGGCCGCACACTCCGATCCACGATTCCGCCAAGGTACGCGTGCCGGCCTACCATCCCGACACCGAAGAAAGCCGCACCGACTGGGCTCAGTATCACGACAAGGTCAGCGAGATGGACGCGATGGCGGGCAAGGTGCTGGCCGAACTGCGCGAGGACGGGCTCGAAGGGGACACGATCGTCTTCTACTGGGCCGACCACGGGCCGGGCATGCCGCGCGGCAAGCGCTGGACGTACAATTCCGGTCTCCACGTCCCTCTGATCCTGCACATCCCGGAAAAGTTCAAGCACCTGCGCCCCGCCAAGTACGCGGTCGGCGGCGAGAGCGAGCGCTTGGTCGGCTTCATCGACCTCGCGCCGACTGTCCTGAGCTTGGCGGGTGTCGAGCCGCCCGACCACTTCCAGGGCTACGCCTTCGCCGGTGAGTTCGAAGCACCGCCCCAGCCGTATATCTACGGCTTTCGGGGCAGGATGGACGAGCGCTACGACATGGTTCGCAGCGTGACCGACGGTCGATTCATCTACATCCGCAACTTCATGCCCCACCGCATCTACGGGCAGTACATCCAGTACATGTTCCAGACCCCGACCACCGCCGTGTGGCATCGGCTGTACCACGCGGGCAAGCTCCAGCGACCCCGGACACACTTCTGGGAAACCAAGCCGGCCGAGGAGCTCTACGACTTGGAGCGGGATCCCGACGAGACGCAGAACCTAGCTTCTAGTCCCGAGCATCGCAAGGACCTCGAGCGCTTGCGGGCCGCGCGCCGCGAGTGGTCGCTGTCGATCCGTGACCTCGGCTTTCTGCCCGAGAGTGCGATTCACGGCCGCGCCGGAGATGACGCGCCGCACTCGATGGGTGCCAATCCCATGCGCTTTCCAATCGGGCGCATCATGCGCATGGCGGAGTTGGCATCCTCGATGGAGGCCGGGGCGGAGGCCGGCTTGCGCCAGGGCTTCGACGATCCCGACAGCGCGGTGCGCTATTGGGCGGCGCTAGGCGCCCTCATGCGTGGCCGTGACGGCGTTCGAGCGCTGGCCGGCCCTTTGCAGACGGCGCTGGGCGACGCGGATCCGGCTGTGCGGATTGCCGCGGGCGAAGCGCTGGGACGCTATGGCAGCGATGCCGAGGCCGGGCGTGCGCTTGAGGTGCTGGTGCAGCATGCCGATACGAACGAGAACGGCTTGTTCGTTGCCATGGCCGCGCTCAACGCGCTGGATTACATGGACGAGCGAGCCAGGCCTGCCCTTGAGAAGATCTTGGCGGTGCCGCAGGAAGATCCGCGCTACGACCGCCGCTTCCGAGCCTATCTTCCGAACTTGGTCGGCAAGATCCGGGCTGATGCAGAATAGGCCGCTCCAAAGACTTGGAGCGCCTGCTAGGATTCTCCACGGATGAGGCGCAGGACTTTCTTGACTACGGCATTGGCGTGCTCGGTCGCGCACGCCGCTCGCAGTGACGATCTCGAGGCGGCCGCAGACTTGGTCGGCGCCCAGGTTGCTGGCGGCGCGGTAAAAGGCGCCGTGCTCGAAGTCCGACGCGACCACGACGTGTACCAACGCTGCTACGGCAGTGCCTTGACAGTCGACGCGATATTCTTGCTGGCTTCGATTACCAAGCCGATGACTGCAGCTGGCGCGATGCTGCTGGCCGACCGCGGGGAGTTGAAGCTGGCCGATCCGGTCAGGCGCTTCATTCCGGAGTTCAGCACAGGGGCGCGCTCCCGCATTACCGTCAAGCACTTGCTGACGCACACCTCAGGCTTGCCCGACCAGCTCCCCGAGAACGTCGAGTTGCGCAAGCGAAACGCGCCCTTGAGCGAATTCGTCGAGCGGACGATCCGGACACCACTGCTGTTCGAGCCGGGCACGCGCTACTCCTACCAGAGCATGGGCATCCTGTTGCTGGCCGAGATGTGCGAGCGCATCACGGGCACGGCTTTTCCCGACTACTTGGAGCAGAGCCTGTTCCGGCCGCTCGGGATGGAGCGCACCGCCCTTGGCCTGGGCCGAATCCGCTTGGAGGACACCCAGCGCAGCCAAGTCGAGCAGGGCCCGCCGCACGGCGGGCAGGGCAGGCCCGAGGCGGCGCACTGGGATTGGAACAGCCGTTACTGGCGCGAGCTGGCGTCCCCGTGGGGCGGGGCCCATTCCAGCGCGGCGGACGTGTCGAGGTTCTTCCTCGAGTTCCTGGCACCGGACCGAGCCGAGGTGCTGCGTCCGGCGACCGCGGCGCTGATGGTGCGCGACCACACGCCCAAGCTGGGCCGGCCGCGAGGCCTGGGCTTCGCTCTCGGCGATGGAGCGGGGGTCGGCTGCTCGGAGCGGACTGCGTGGCACGGCGGGGCCACCGGGACGCTCGCTTGGGCGGATCCGCAGTCCGGGGTGCGCTTCGTGCTGTTGACCACATTGCCCAACACGGTGGCGAACAAGCTGCTGATCCGTCCCGTATCGGACGTGGTGTCTCAGGCAAGCCAGGCCTGAAGGCCGGGTCAATGCCCGGGACTCACAGTTCGCCGTCCGGGGCTCAGTCGTCTCGGGCCTAGCGCTTGGCGTCAGGCCGACGCTCATGCGGCTGCGGGCTGTCGCGAGGCGTTTCGCTCCCAGCCGTCCTGCTGGCTCCGCGCTAGCCTAGACGCAGATGCCTCTCTCTCGGAATGCGGTCCCCTTGCGCGAACGGCTCATCTTCGCGATGGACGTGCCTGACACGTCCTCGGCGCTAGCATTGGCGGATCGACTAGGCGACTCGGTCTGCTTCTTCAAGCTGGGGCTGGAACTGTTCATGGACGGCGGCTATTTCCAGCTCGTCGACCGGCTCACGTCCCAGGGCAAGAAGGTGTTCATAGACCTGAAGTTCTTCGACGTGCCCGAAACCGTCGGGCGAGCCGTCCGTCGCCTCGGCGGCCGGGGCGTCACTTTTTGCACGGTCCACGGCAACGATGCGATGCTGGCTGCGGCCTGTTCCAATCGCGGCGACGTAAAGATCTTGGCCGTGACGGCGTTGACGAGTCTGGACCGGGGCGACTTGGACGATCTCGGCTTCGCCTGCGACCCTCGGGAACTCGTCCTCTCGCGGGCGCGGCGCGCGTTCGAGATCGGCTGTGACGGGGTAATATCGTCCGGCTTGGAAGCGCCGGCGCTGCGCCAGCAGGTGGATAGCCGCCTGTTAGTCGTCACTCCCGGCATTCGACCCGTGGAGAACCGGCCCGCAGACGACCAAAAGCGCACCGTGGATGTGCGCCAGGCCTTCTTGAACGGAGCCGATCACATCGTGGTGGGTCGGCCGATCCGGAACGCCGCCGACCCTTGTGCGGCCGCCGAGTCGATCCAGCGCACGATCGCCGATGTCTTTGCCGGCTGACGGCACCTCCATAGATCCGGCCCATGAGCCGGGCTAGCCGAGGCCGAGGTCCTTGGCCAGTCCCACTCGCTTCAGCTTGCCGCTGGGACCCTTGGGAATGGCCTCTACGAAGCGCACCACTCGGGGCACCTTGTGCGCAGCCAGCCGCTCGGAGGCGAACTGGCCGAGCGCGCGCTGGGTCAGATCTGAGCCCTCTTCGAGCACTACGGCGGCTGCGATTTCCTCGCCAAGCTTCGCGTGGGGTACCGCGAAGGCCACGGCTTGCGCGACAGCGGGATGTTCCAGGAGTGCTTCGTCGATCTCGCGCGGGGAGATCTTCTCGCCGCCCCGGTTAATGAGCTCCTTGAGCCTGCCCGTGATCGTGAAGTAGCCATCGCTGTCGCAAAGGCCTTGATCCCCCGTGCGGAACCACTGCCCGTGGAAAGCGCTTGCATTAGCCTGCGGATTTTCCACGTAGCCAGCCATCACGTTCGCGCCCCGAATCACGACTTCGCCTGTGGCGCCGGCGGGCAGCAGGCTGCCCGCGTCGTCCATGATCGCCACTTCCGGGCCGGCCGCCAGCCCGACCGTGCCGGGCTTCCGGGCGGCGGGGGGCAGGGGATTGCTCGCCATTTGGTGCGATGCCTCTGTCATGCCGTAGGATTCGACTACCGGGCAGCCAAAGGCTTCCTCCAGGGCTGCGAGGACGGACGGCGGCAGGGCGGCTGACGACGAGCGGATCAGGCGCAGCCGACTCTGGGCAAGCCTGGACGGGTTCCTTGCCGAGCGTTGCAAGATCGCTTGGTGCATGGTCGGCACGGCGCTGTACCACGTGGGCCGCAACTCGTCCAGCCACTTGAAGAAGCGCATTGGCGCGAAGCCGGGTGTGGCTGCCACCGAAGCGCCGGCGCAAAGCGACGACAGCAGCGCTCCGATCAAGCCGTGGATGTGAAACAGCGGCATGATGTTCAGGCACGTATCTTCAGGCCCGAGCCGCAGGGTCGATGCGATGTTGCCCGCCGACGCAGCCAGATTCCCCTGCGTTAGCGGCACCAGCTTCGGCTTGGCCGTCGTCCCGGAGGTATGCAGCAGCAGCGCGGTATCTTCCGGCCTCGCCGCGTCCGGCAGATCTCCGCCTGAAGCGGGGCCGCCCACGAGCCTGAAGCCGCCGCCGGGATCGATCGCCTCCAGCTGCAGAGTAGGAATCGACAGTTGCTGCGCCACCGCGGCTGCCGGAGTGTCGCTGCCTGCGGCCACGATCAGGGCCCGCGCCCGCAGGCTCTCCAAGCTGTCCCTGAACTCTCGCTCGCGCAGCCCCGGGTGGAGCGGCGCCGCAGCTGCTGTGGCCGCCACCGCCACGAATGCTGCCGCCATGTGGGGTCCGTTCTCAAGGACCATCGCGACGGGATCGCCCGGGCCGATGCCGCTTGCGCTGAGCGCAGCGGCGGTGCGCTCCGCTTGGTGGCGGAGTTCCCCGTAGGACATCCGTGCGCCAGACTCGCTGTGCAGAGCTGGCCGGGACCCGTCTTGTCCCGCCAATAGTCCAGCGATCGTGGAGGCTGGGGCACGCAGCGGGTACGACATCGGAGAACGAACGGACTGGCTCTAGACCAGGTAAGTATAGTCGTCCAAGACCCTTGACGAAGTGGCCAGCACCTCGTGCTCGTCTTCGTCGCCGATGAGCCCTGCTTGCTTGCGCTCGGCCAGCCGGCGCGCCAGCGCTTCGCGCAGGGCCTCGGGCTCGTAGCCGAAATCGCTGAGCACGTCCCGCACGTTGTCGCCCCGGATCGGCTGGCTGACAACGCGCCGCCCGTCCGTCCCGACCGCCACGTTCAGTTCCGTGACCGTTCCGAACAGGTTGTGAATGTCTCCTAGCGTTTCCTGGTAAGCACCCAATAGCAAGATGCCCAGATAGTACGGTTCGTCAGGCAGCGGGGCGTGCAACTCGAGCGATTCCTTGAAGTGCTTGGTATCGACGAAGCGGTCGACCGTGCCGTCGGAGTCGCAGGTGATATCGCACAGCACGCCGCGTTCGGTAGGGATCTCGTTCAGGCGGTGTATGGGGACGATTGGAAACAGTTGGTCGAACGCCCAAAAATCTGGGATCGACTGGAACATCGAGAAGTTGCATACGAATCTCGACGCCAGCATCTGATCGAGATCCTGCAGTTCCTTGGGGCGGTGCTTCATCTGGCGTGACAGGCGCGCGACCCGGCGGCAGATCTTCCAGAACAGAGCCTCGCCCTTGGCCTTGTCGCGCAGGCCCAGATAGCCGAGGTCGAACAGTGAGTTCATGTCGCCGCGCTGTTGCACGGCGTCGTGATAGCGCTCGCGAAAGTTCTTGGCGTTGATGCCTTCGGCGATGTCGACCAGTTCCAGCACCGGTTGGGCGTCCGATTCGACTTCGCTGAAATCACCGTCGGCGACCAGGCCTGGCGCGACCACCTTCCGCACGTCAGTGACCAGCATCGAGTGGTAGGCCACCATCGCCCGCCCGTGCTCGGTAACGATGGTGGGCGCGGACACATCCTCGCTGGCGCAAACCTCTCCCAGCGTGTAGACGATGTCGTTGGCGAATTCCTGCACCGAGTAATTCATCGAGAACTCGCTGGCCGTGCGCGAGCCGTCGTAATCGACGCCTAGGCCGCCCCCCACGTTCAGGTACGCGATGTCGAAGCCCGGTAACGATGGTGGGCGCGGACACATCCTCGCTGGCGCAAACCTCTCCCAGCGTGTAGACGATGTCGTTGGCGAATTCCTGCACCGAGTAATTCATCGAGAACTCGCTGGCCGTGCGCGAGCCGTCGTAATCGACGCCTAGGCCGCCCCCCACGTTCAGGTACGCGATGTCGAAGCCCGCCTTGCGCGCCTTGGCATAGACGCGCGCGGCTTCCTTGAACGCCTGCTTGGCCCGGCGGATGTCGTTGACCTGAGAGCCGATGTGGAAGTGCAGCATCGTGAGCTGGCTCGCTGCGCCCGATTCCTTGATCAGGTCCAAGGCACGCACCAGGGCTATCGTGCTCATGCCGAACTTGGCGAACTCGCCGCAAGAGTCCTCCCACTTGCCGCTGCCCCGAGCGCCTAGCTTGACTCGCAGTCCGATCGGCGGCAGCAGGCCTTGGGCGCCGGCTAGCTTGAGCGTCATGTGCAAGTCCTGAAGGTCTTCCACGACAATCACGGCCCTGCGTCCGAGCTTGGCCGCAGCCATCGCCAAGCGAAGGTACAGATCGTCCTTGAGACCGTTGCAAGTGATCAGAGACCCTTCCGCCAGCGGCATGGACAGGGCAGCGACCAATTCCGCTTTGCTGCCCACTTCGAGGCCGTAGTCGTAGCGCTGGCCCGATTTCACCAAGCGGCGCAGCACTTCAGGTCGCTGGTTGACCTTGACCGGGTACGCGCCGATGTGGCGGCCGCCGTAGTCGAACTCTGCGATGGCGGTGGCAAAGGCTTGGTGCAGCGATGCCAGCCTCTCGTCCAAGATCTGCGGGAACCGCAGCAGGAAGGGCGGCGACAGCTGATCGCGCACTTGGTCCCGCACAGCCTCGTAGACATCTACGGCGAGGCCGGGAATCTTGTGCGGCGTAACGCTGAGATGGCCAGACTCGTTCACGCCGAAGTAGCCGAATCCCCAGTTGTCCAAGCCATAGATCCGCGAGACGCGCTCGATGGTCGAAGGCTCGGCGGTGGAGTCGACAGAGGGCTGCGGTGCTATGGCCATGCCGGGAGTCCTCGAACGGGTTCAGGCTCTTGCGCTTGGCGCTGTTCGAGCGCGATTTTCACCCTTTGGGATGAGTTGCTGCTGTAGCTTGCTGGATTCATCTCGGGGCCGGGCCTGTCCAAGAGCCTGCTGGGTCGCCTCCACAACCTTAACAATCACCGCAGCGATTGCCACGACCGGCTTTCTTCCGGCGTGCGCGCGGTGCCTGCGAAGGTCGGCAGATCCCGCAATTGCGAATGCAGAATCCCGTCTCCGCGCCCTAGAAGCTGACTACTCCCCCTATACAACACTTGCGCTACGCCCTTTCGCGACAGAGATTCCAGGCGTGCTGTGCTGGACAGGCCCGGACGTTACGCAGTGCTTGCTACTGGCGACTAGCAATATTCACTCCACGATACTGTTCGGTGCCGCTTGGAGAGCGGACCGAGCGGGCCCTGGCGTCGGGTACAGCGATCTGACCGAGAATCCGCGCCCTGGTGATTCCGGAGCCGGACCTGGTTACCGAGGTTGCGTTCGAGGTCGAGCTCTCGGCCGGTCCGGCGCAACTCCAGACGTGGCTCACCGAACCGTGCGGCCGAACGCGCGGGGCCCACTTCGTTAGCTTAGAGCGACTGGAATAGGAAGGCCTGTTGAGCTGAGCCGGTCCCGGCTGGGATGGCAGTGATAGAATCCGTCAGCCTCCGTGAGGACTGACACCAACGCCCGCCGCCTCACACTGGTATTCGCGGTCACGGTGGCGTTCGTCACCTACCTCGACCGGGTCTGCATTTCCGTTGCCGCGCCGTTCATGGTCGAGGACCTTGGACTGAGCAGCGTCCGCATGGGCTATGTCTTCAGCGCATTCGCCCTGGCCTACGGTCTGTTCGAGATTCCTACGGGATGGATCGGCGACCGCTTTGGCCAAAAGCGGCTGATGGCCCCGATCGTTGCCGCATGGTCGCTGCTCACGATCCTGACCGGGGCAGTGCGGGGATTCGCAACCCTGGCCGGAATTCGCTTCTTGTTTGGCGCCTCACAGGCCGGGGCGTTTCCGACCCTGACCCGGGCCCTCGCCCGGTGGTTCCCGGCCAGCGAGCGAGGCCGAACCACGGGTCTCATGTGGATGGGAGCCCGCTTGGGCGGGTCTGCGGCTCCTCCCATCGCGGCGCTTCTCATTGCCCTGATTGGATGGCGTCCCACCTTTGCGGCGCTCGGGACGATCGGGTTGTTCTGGTGTTGGATCTTCTGGCGATGGTACACGGACGATCCGGCCGACCACCCCGAAGTCGGGGAGTCTGAACTGGCGTACATCCGCTCGGAGGGCATTCCGCCGGCCGAGGCCTCGTCGGTCCCGTGGCGGCGCATGCTCGCCGACGGCAACCTCTGGGCCCTGTTCGGCATGTACTTCTGCTCCGCATACGGGTTCTATTTCTTCGTCACCTGGCTCCCGACGTACCTCATGGACGAGCACGGCCTGACTCTGGAGCGCTCCGGCCTCTACTCCGCGATCCCGTTGCTGGTGGGCGCGGCTGCCTGCGTGTGCGGCGGCACCTTCTCCGACTGGCTGGTCCGGCGGACGGGCCTGCGCTGGGGGCGCAGGGCGGTCGGGATCGGGGGGTTCGCCTTGGCCGCCGTGGGCTTTGCCATGGCGGCAGTCGCCGGAGAGCCCTTGTCAGCGGTGCTGTGGATGGCCTTCGCGCAAGGAGCGCAGGACCTCACGCTGCCCGTGGCGTGGGCGGTTTGCGTGGATGTCGGCCACCGCTATGGCGGGACGGCAACCGGATTCATGAATACGGCGTCGAGCGCCTCCGCGGTCATCTCGCCGATTTCCGCCGCGTGGCTCGCTTCGCGGTTCGGCTCGTTCGAGTCAATGTTCTGGGCCGCTACCGTTGTGTATGGTATGGGTGCGTTGCTGTGGCTCTTGATCGATCCGGAGCGGCGCGTCCAGGACTGAATCGATGCCGAAGATCTCGTATCTCTACCACCACCACACGTGGCAGGAACTCGGCGGTAGGGTCAGCGACCAACCTGTCGTCGTGCTGCCGATCGGTTCCGTGGAGGACCACGGGCACCACTTGCCTCTCGACACGGACAACTTCCTCATTTGGAGCATTTGCGAGGAGGCGGCGAAACGAGCGGATGGCGACATCCTGTTGCTGCCGTTGATCCCGTACGGATTCGAGACCCACCACATGGACTTCACCGGCACGATTGACATCCAGCAGGAGCATCTCCTCCACTTCGTTCTGGACGTGACCAAGAGCGTTGCGCACCACGGCTTCCGGCGAATTCTGATCGCCGATGGGCACGGGTCGAACATGCCCATCCTGGATCTCGTCGCGCGGCGCACGATCCTGGAGACCGACGCGCTTTGCGGAACGTTCATCTGGCCCAGCCTGGCCCGCGAAGAGATCCGCATGCAGCGGGAGTCCGGGCGCGGCGGAATGTCGCACGCAGGGGAACTCGAGACTTCTGTCTATCTCCATCTGGCCCCGGACAAAGTGCAGATGGAAAAGGCGGTTAAGGATATCGGGATGCCTGAGTCCGAGTTCATCTGGATGGACCTGATGGACGGGTCGCCCGTGCACCTGATGGATGAATGGACGCGATTCAGCAAGACCGGAACATACGGGGATCCGACGATCGCCTCCGCTGCCAAGGGCGGTCCGATCTTCGAAGCCGTGGTCGACGCTTTCGTGCGGCTTGCCCGGGAGTTCAAGAACCGCCCCCGTGGCGAGCGCACCGATTATCACGACCGCTAGCCCCCTTGCCGCAGGTCCTCTGCGGGGCCCTTCGAAGACTGCCTGAAGTTCGGGCCGTTGCCGGCGTGCCTGCTTGCGGAGACAGGGTCAGCAGTGCGGACCCGACTTGGAGGGCGAACCCTATCGCAGGCCCGCATTCTGCCGCGCCTGCTCCCGACCCTCTCCCCCCGCCTTCGATGTTCGGGCAGCATGAGTCCGTGTTAAAGAGTGGGGCCGGGCGGATCATGACGATGGCCGAGCAGCAACAATGCCGTCGGATCCATTGGGAGACGACTTCCTTGATTGCTTCAACTTGCGATGCGACTCGCGGCCAATAGTTGGGTTTCGATGTCTCGGTCGTTTCGCGGAAGGGCGATCGTCGGCAAAGTCGAAGTCCGATGCCAGAAAACGTCTGTCGAAGTAGGTCCAAGACCTAGTGCGACATTCTCCGACTCGCGTCGGTCCGGAGCTATGTGCTGAGCTGCATTCGCGTTAGGCGCGATTCTCGTACACCACTTGCGTGTGATGCGTGGCCACGGTCGCCCACGGCCGGGACGTGACCAACACTACTTCTTGAACAAGTTGTGGAATGCCTCTCGCGCGTCAGCGGCGGGGTTCCGGCCGCCGCGGGCGGTGAGGTCGACCGACGAACGAGGCTCGAAATAGCCGCAGAAGTTGGAGCGCTCCTTGTCTCGGACCCACTCCGCCTGCGGCTCCGAGCATTGGTTGTTGCGGCCCGGATCGAAGAATCTGCAATGGACGCAGGAATGCAGGTCCGCGCCGCACGACGAACAGGTCGCATTGCGCTCAATCCTTTCGCGCGGCATCAAGCGTCGGGCGTGCCCGCAGCGATAACAGGAAAGG
The DNA here is from genome assembly GCA_009838515.1 of Terriglobia bacterium. Lineage (GTDB taxonomy): Bacteria > Acidobacteriota > Terriglobia > Bryobacterales > UBA6623 > VXMF01. Next base: position 18,547 of record VXRL01000065.1, read on the forward strand.
GATAAATCCGTCATAATAACGGCCTGGATCAGATTAGCATGGAACTTGCCCTCCAGCGGCGGCGGTTGGGCCTAGCCTGCCTCGCCGTGGCGTGCTTGGCATGTGGCGGCGCCGTGCCGCCTACCAACTACTACGTGCTCGACCTGCCGGCCGCGGCCCCGGCTCCTGCACCGTTAGAGCACACAGCCATCCTGATGCCCGTTCGGGTGGGCGGCGTGATTCGCCAAGGCCGTATCGTCTACCGCGAGTCCCCGGTAGAAGTCGGCTACTACGAATACCACCGCTGGGGAGAAGATCCGCAGGAGAGCATCTCGCGAGCCCTGCGCGAGCAGGTCCTGGCATTGGGCACGTTCGCCCGCCTAGACCGCTTCGACGGTCGCACAGCGGCGGACTACGTGCTGCGCGGGGAGTTGTTGCGACTCGAGGAGGTGGATCACGGTGGCGGCGTGCGAGCGGCTGTGGAAATCTCGCTCGAGCTAGTTGAATCTGCGACCGCGCGCGTGGTTTGGGTCGGTACGGTCGAAAAGAGCGAGCAGGTGTCCGCTAGCGAGGTGCGCTCCGTGGTGGCTGGTCTCAGCGCCGCCGCCGAGCAAGCGATCCGGCAGCTCTCCGGCGAATTGGACCGTCATCTGCGTCCTCCCGGCTAGAGGTCTCGTAGCGTTGCGCTGCGGCTGCGGGGTGAGGGCGCCGTGCTGGGGGATTCGGCACTCCACGGAGGACGGTCGGAGTAGCCGCGCTGTGCGCTGGCGCAATCCGATAACTAGAACGAAGAGTCGATCGGATGCCTGTCACTGGAGTGAGGGCCGCCGGCAGGACTGCAGTCGCGCCTACCGGCGATGTTGGTTTGTGCCGAACCGCGACGATTTCGACCACCGGACGCGCTCGGCTACGAATCGTGCGAAGGGGCCAATGTCTTGATCGATACTGGCCCTGTCTAGTGCCGTCAGGTATAGTTCTCGGTCGCTAATCCGAATTACTGTCCACGGATAGCCGCCGGACGCAAGCATAGCGTTCATCAAGAAGCGGGCGATGCGTCCGTTCCCGTCGGGGTACGGATGAATATAGCCTAGGAGCCAATGCCCCAGTACAGCCTTTACGCTTGGTTCCGACTCCCCACTCAGCAACTCAAACACCGTTGCCATAGCGTCAATGACCGCTTCCCAGCGGGGCGGCACATACCTTGAGGTGCGCAGATAGACCGCATCGTTGCGATAGCCCGAGAGCGCGGGTGCGTCGACTAACCCTGCCGCCACACACGGCTCGAACAGTTCCCTGTACCATTCGCGGTGGCTCCGTCGCACAACATCCGCGGGCTCCGCTCCGTCGAGAATCTTCGCGATGTCGCGTCTCACGCGCTGGAACGCCAGCCAGTACCCGCGTGCTGATAGTGCGTCGCGGCTCGCTCGATCCGCCGCGCTGTCTTCTGGGTTCCAGTCCCCGGAAGCGACGCGTTCTATGAGGTCTGGCGAAACGTCGTAGCCCTCGATCGATAGCGAGTGATAGGCATCGCTCTGGTAGCTGTCGTCAACGGCTCTGAGATAGGATTCACGATCAGCAGGCGGTCCCGGGGGATCTGGGAAGGACTCGATGACCTGTCCTCGCATCGCCTGCCACATCGCCCTCAGGCGCCCGACAAGCGGCTGTGGTGAAGCAGCAAGCTTAGTGATTGGCTGGTCCGGGGTGAACGGGTCCTTCTCGCGGACCTGGTATCCGGCCGCTCTCATGACGCTCAGGATTTCGTCGGCATCGTCGTTGTGGCCGACCCTCCGGAACGCACCGGCCAGCCGGCCAGCGACTACGGACTGCCCGCCCAGCAGCAGGAGTCGCAAGATTTCACCAACGTCGGCGACGTTCGCGAGAACGACGCGTGTCTCGACCGGGTTACGGCTGATGAACCTCTCCGAAACTCTGACCAGAGCGGCTGCCCGCGAATACAGGCGCAGACTATCTCGCATGGTCATATCCGAGGCGAGCGGCACTTCCTTTTCCTTCAGGTCGTAAAGTGATGTTCCAAACGGCAGATCAATCTTGTTGTTCGCACCCCTCGGGCTGTGCACCACAACCTGGGTGGGAATAACCGTGCTGTCAGAGTGAAGCAGCAGGGATTGCGCGGGCGAGAGATGCCATGCCGTGTCGAATCGCTCTTCGCAGTAGCGAGCGCAGAATTCCCAGAACGACGCGTGCCATGGCGTACTGTCGCCATCCTGCGTTCCTGGATCGGACGAGATCAGCCAGCCCTTTATCACCTCTCGCAAGAAGCCGAATCGCAAGAGACGCTCCCGGTGCACTCGGCTGAACTCTCGCGACTCGAAAACACGCCGGCCGTCGTGCTGAAGCCTCTTGAGGACGTTTAGCGAGGCGGCGAGCTTTTCGTTTGGCGCGGGCATTCCGGGAAACCTCTGGATTGCGTACTTGCAAGTGCTTAGTGTTGTACTATATCAAGTTTTTCCTGCTGCACGGTTGCAAGTTAATTGCGCTGGACGATAGCAAGTAAATTCTGCCGGAAGCCCCTGCTGAGGCTCTCTATTGAACTCGCCTCGGGTCTCGCAGCAGCAAATCCGGCCAACAGAGCCGTGCGTCAGGTTGGTGCTAGGTCGCGCGAAGCTCGTCACGCACTGCTCCGCCGGTCCCGATCCGTCAATCGCGGCACATGGCGATCGGGAGTCTCCCGCGATTTCGGCTCGCGCCGACCGCCTCACCCCGCAGGGAGCTGCGCCGGGGGAAGCCACCGACCCGCCGGCCGGCGGTTCCCGGCTCGCTCGACAGACGCGATTCTCGAGCCTGGGGAGGGCCCGCTAGTGAGGCAGTCCGTTCCGTTAGGGAGCGAAATGCACCTCTCTGCGGGAAATTCCTCGGAATTCGAATGCGACCTTCCTAGCGTTAAGAGCTTGGGCGTGTTGTGGATTGGTTGCTGGCGATTTTCTTTGGATTAGGACTGTTCGCCGCAAGAGACTCTCTGGGGTTGGCCGCGTTTCGAAGTCGCGGCCTGCGCTTGGTTTATGCGACGTCGTTGCTTGCTGCTGGCGCGGTTCTTGGTCTCGTAGCCGAGAGACTGTCGCAAGCCGAAGCGAGGGCGCTGGTGGACGAGCCTGCCGCATGGGCCACCGCGATCGCCGTACACGGCCTCTTGTGGATCCTATTCGAGCGAGCGAGGCGATCGAGCCCTCCTCGCTCGTGGTCTGCGTGGCTGTTCGCGATCCCGTCGCCGCTGTTGCTTTATGCAGCAGGAGCTGCTACCTGGCAGGCCCTTCGGTGGTCCAACCTGCCGGGGTACTTGGCCGGCGTTTCCGTCATGTTCGTCTATGGCGCCGTCGTTCTTGCGGCTGCGTTCGCAGGCCGCCGCCGGGCTAGGCTCGACGCCGGCGTTGGTGCCGCGCTGGGGTTTGCCGCGGTGTCGAATATGAGCGCCCTGCTGCTGGTCTTGCTTCCGCACGAGGCGCAGACCCAACGGATTCTGGCCCAGCAGATCGACTGGGTCGAGTCACTGTCCGTTCTCGGCATTGTTGCGTTGATGGTTGGCATCTCCTTTTGGGTCGCCCGTCATAGAAGGTCCTACTAGGCCTACCAGCCCTAACTAGCGATGGAAGTCCTGTCGGGAATTCTCTACTCCCTCTCCAGCGCGTTCCTCGTGCCCACGCTGGTTGCTGTTCTCGCACTGTTCGTCGGCACGACCTACCTCGTCGGGCAGTTGCTCTCCGAAGGTCTCGACCGGCGCGCCAATCGGGCTAGCCTGGCCGCCTGCCAGGCGGAGGGGCTGTCCCTAAACGGGTTCCTGCTGCAGCCGTGGCGAGGCCGGTTCGCGGCCGTCCAAAGCGCACTGAGCGCCAATGGACTCCATAGCGTTTTCGTCGACAGACGAGTTACCGACGTCGAGACGGCCCTGCGAGCCCGGATCGAAAGACTCGGAATCGTGTCCCGGGCGGGCCCGATGCTGGGCTTGATCGGAACGCTGATTCCCTTGCAGCCCGCTCTTGCCGGGCTTGCCGAGGGCAACATGCAGCAAATGGCCTCCAACCTGCTGCTGGGATTTACCACGACCGTCATCGGCCTGGTGATCGGCGGAGTTGCGTTCGCGCTTGGAACCATCACGAGGATCTGGGGACGCGCGGACTTGATCGAGATCCGGTTCCTGCTCGAGCGTTGGCGTGAAGAAGAGGAGCAAGCGTATGAACAGCAATCAACCGCAGCGCTCGCGTCTGCGGGACTGGAACTCGACCGCTGACCCGCTAGATGGCACAGGAGGAAGTGGCGACCCGCTCGTCGGCGTGGTCAACCTCTTCGATGCATCGATGGTTCTCGTGGTTGCTCTCCTTCTAGCTCTTGCTGGCGCGGACAGCCTCGCCGAGATCGCGGCGCGTATGAGCCAGAAGGACATCACGATCGTGACGAATCCCGGGAAGCCGGACATGGAAATGATCGTCAAGCGCGGCGAGCGCATGGAGAAGCTCGAGGCTTCCGAGCTTCGAGGTGCAGGGAAGGGGACGCGACTCGGCGTGGCCTACCGGCTGGAGAGCGGGGAAGTCGTGTACGTGCCGGAGGGTGCACCCTCCGCGACGGAGGAGTGATGACGCTTCGCCACAGGAAACTCATCAAATGGCTCGCCGCCGTGGCGGCCGCGCTGTTCTTGGCAGGTGGCGTTGCCTACCACGTGCTGATGCCGAGGATGTTGTTCCTCGGCGTGCCTCCGCAGCAACTGTTCTTGCTGGCCGATGCCGCCGATGCGACAGGTGTCCGCTTTTGGTTCTGGTCGCGCGAAAAGATGGACGACCCGGACCTTGAGACGGCCGACTTCTCGCGCTACGACGTGATCTTCATCTCGAGTCGCCGCATGGAGCCGCTGACGCGGCCTGTCCAGGACGGGTTGACCGCAGCTGCCGCGCGAGGTGCCGGAGTGTTTTTCGTCCCGGCCGACCGGAACAACCGCCTCCGAGCGAGCCACGGGGATCCTGCCCACGCCGAGCAGATCAGCGCGTATTGGGAGCACAGCGGGCCGCGCAACATGGCCAACCTTTTCCGGTACGCGGCCAGCCACTATCTCGGCAGCGGCGAGCCCTACGAGGATCCGCAGTCGACGCCAGAGGACGGCTACTACCACCCCGAGGCGCCCGACCTGATGCTGTCGACGGACGAATACCTCCAATGGATGCGCGAGTCGGGCCGGTACCACGAGGCAGCGCCCCGCATTCTGCTGGACTTCGCCGATGGCTGGCGGCTCGGGATGACGACCGGAACAGGCGCTTTGCTGGAAGCCTTCGAGGCCCGAGGCGTCAACGTCGCCGCGATCTTCGGGAACGCGAAGCTGCCGCAGTTCGTGCGGGAGTTCCGGCCCGATCTGGTGATCTCGCGGCGCCATGGCCGCTGGTTCCAGGGGGCGCGCGGCGTCGAGCTGCTGGAATCGGAGTTCGACTTCCCCGTGATGCGCGGGGCGTCGCTGATGTTCACCGGTGAGACGTTCGAGCAGTACCGCCAGACCAAGAACGGGATCCGCGGGGTCGGCCTCGCCATGGGAGCGATCGTGCCCGAGATCGACGGGGCGATCGAGCCCACGCTCATCGAGGGGATGCGCGCTGAATGGACCGGCCGCCGCTTCGAGGCTGTGGAGCGGGAACGTATCGGCCGCCTGGCCGACCGCGCCCTGCGCTGGGTCCGGCTGCGGGCCAAGCCCAATTCCGAAAAGAAGGTCGCAATCATCTATGTCTCGGGTATCGGGAAGGGCAAGATCACCGCGGCCAGCCTGAACGTTCCGAGGAGCCTGATCCGCTTCCTCAAGGGCATGCAGGATGCCGGCTACCGGGTGGAGGGCCTTGCGTCGGACGCGGACGCGCTGCTGGCCGAGATGCTGCACAAGGGGCGCAACATCAGCGAGAGCCAGCGCGGGGAACTCGAGGAGCTGGCGTCCCTGGAAGGAGTCTCCCTGATCGACGAATCGGACTATCTGGAGTGGTTCGGGTCCCTGCCCGAGCCGTTGCGCGAGGAGGTGATCGCCGCGTTCGGCCCGCCCCCGGGCCAATTCATGACGGTCGAGCGAGACGGCCGCCGCCAGTTCGTCTTGCCGAAGCTCGAGTTCGGGAACGTGATCCTGATGCCGCAGCCGGCCCGCGGCGCCAACATGGACGCCCGACTCCAGCACAACGACCGGGTGCCTCCGAACCACCAGTATTTGGCCGCGTACTGGTGGCTGCAACGCGAGTTCGAAGCTGACGCAATCGTCAACTACGGCACGCACGGAACCCACGAGTTCCTGCCCGGCCGGCCGCTCGGGCAGCTCGCTGACGACTGGTCCGACATCACGCTGGGGCGCATGCCGAACGTTTACGTGTACATCATGGACAACGTCGGCGAGGCCCTGATCGCCAAGCGCAGGGGCTCAGCCGTGACGGTCGACCACCAAGTCCCGCCCATCGGCGCGGCTTCGCTGTCCGAGGCCGATCCCGAAATCGGCGAGCTGTACCGTGCGGCGGAGCAGTTCGTCGGCCAAGAGGAGGGAAGCCTCAAGGAGCGCTTGCGCGAGCAGATCGCCCGCTCGGGCAGCGCGCGCGGGCTGGACGAGGATCTGGGCTTGGATTGGACCGAGAGGCTGCCGACGGACGAGGAGGTCGCCGAGCTGAAGCTCCATATCCACCTGATCAACGAGGACCGGATTCCGCTCGGATTGCACGTTCATTCGCAGAACAACCCCACCAGCGAGGCGGCTCCGCTGGTGACATCGATGGTCGGCAGCGACTACGTCCGACGCGTGGCCTTCGACGAGATGGGGTTGCGCGAGGAGGGCGGTACGAGGTGGGAGGCTGCCAAGCAGAGAGCCGTCCGCCATGTCGAGGCGGCCTTGGAAGGCCGGGGGGTCGCTCCCGCGTTGCGTGCGGACGAGGACCGGGTCAGGAGCATCTTCGCATCGCTCCGGCTCACCGCCCGGGAGATTCCCCAGACGTTGCACGCCCTCGAAGGCGGATACATTCCTCCGGGAGGGGGCGGCGACCCGGTCCGGAACCCCTCAGCGCTCCCGACCGCCCGGAACCTGTACGGCATCAACCCGCAGGAAGTGCCCACGCGGGCCGCTTGGGAAGTCGGCGTTGCGCTGGCGGACGAGCTCCTCGATGCCGAGCGCGAGCGGCTCGGGCGCTACCCGAAAAAGATAGGTTTCACGCTCTGGAACACCGAACTGATCCGGCATTACGGCACGGACTTGGCGCAGATCCTACATCTGATCGGCGTGCGCCCGGTATGGGATCACAACGGGATCGTCGCCGACTTGGAACTTGTGCCCGTCGCGAAGCTGGGCCGGCCCCGGATCGACGTGATCATCCAGGCGGCCTCGCTGTTCCGGGACACCTTCCCGGACCGCATGGAATTTCTGGACAAGGCAGTACGGCTGGCTGCCGGAGCCGCCGATGGCGACAACTTCATCGCGGATCACGTCGAGGAGTCGCAGATCGCGTTGAAGCGCGCCGGCATGTCGGCCGAGGATGCCCGGCTCTATGCCGGCGCTCGAGTCTTCAGCAACAACGTCGGGGGCTACGGCACGGGCGTTATCGATAACACCATCCGCAGCGGCGAGTTCGAGGACACCGCCAAACTGACCGAGGAGTACTTGGCGCGCGTCGGAGCGGTCTATACCGAGGGTGCTGAGTGGGGCGCGAACATAGACGGACTCTACAAGCAGGCGCTGGCTGGCACCGAGGCCGTCTCCCTGAGCCGCTCCACCAACGTGATCAGCCCGCTGACGCTCGACCACTATTTCGAGTATCTCGGCGGTATGACCATGGCGGTGCGCGACACCACCGGCACGTCGCCGGAAACCTATGTCTCCGACGTGCGCGATGTCGAGCGCGGCCGCTTGGAGACCGTTCGGGAGACGCTGACTCGCGACCTGCGGGGCAAGTACTGGAACCCGCGCTGGATCCAGGAGCAGCAGGAGGAGGGGTTCTCCGGAACGGTCGAGATCTCGCAAACCGCCACAAACCTGTTCGGCTGGCAGGTGACGAAGCCAGAGGCGATCGACGACTACGTCTGGGACGAGGTCGAGCGGGTTTATGTGGAGGATTCCTTGGAACTGGGTCTTCCCGAGTGGTTCGATCGGGAAAACCCGTACGCGCTGCAGAACGTGACGGCCGTGCTGATCGAGGCCGCCCGCAAGGATTACTGGGACGCTGACGAGGAGACCCTTCGCCGAGTCGCGAATCGGTATGCGCGCTCCGTCGCGGACCACGGGCCAGCCGGGGACTCCCGGACCGTCGACAACGCCGCGTTCCAGGAATTCCTGGGCCAGGCGCTAGCGGCTCCGGGCAATGTCGAAGGTGCCACGCTGCTGACCTCCTACCAGAGCTCCCTGGACCGGAGCGCAGGCTTGGCCGGGTCCGAGATCGTCCAAGGCCGCAGGCTCGTTCGCACCAGCGAGGAGAGCTCCGCGCCCGAATCCGACACGACAGGTCTTGACAGTTGGCTGCTGCTGGGGTTGGCGGTCTTGGGAACTGCGCTTCTCATCGGCGTGAAACTCCGCAAGCAGCCCTAGCCACGCGGAACCATCCGGGTGGCATCGCAATTGAAAGGAAGAAACCATGAAAACGATAATTCACACAGCAATCCTCATTTCCACGTGCCTGTTCGGCACTGGCCAGCTAAGCGCCCAAGTCGGTTCTGCGACGCTGACCGGAACGGTTCTGGATCCGTCAGGAGCGCCAGTCGCCGACGCGACCGTCACGCTGGAATCCCTGCGGACGGGAGCGGTCACGGAGTCCCTAAGCTCTGGCGCTGGACTGTATCGACTGGCCGGCCTCGACACCGGCGCCTACCGGCTGGTAGCTGAGAGGGACAGCTTCCGCGCCTACCGAGCCGAAGACATCGACCTGGTCGCGGGCCAAGAGGTCACGCACAACATCCGCCTCGAACTCGGCCTTGTCTCCGAGGAAATCACGGTGGTCGGCTCGTTCGCCGAGATCGAGCGGGTCGCCTCCAGCGGGGTGCGCGGATCCAGCTATGAGCCGTCGGAGGTCGCCAGCATCCCGATGGTGACCAACAACGTGGGTCGGAACTATCGGGCGATCAGCTACCAGACTCCCGGCGTGGGCTTCGCGCGTTCGAGCCACGCGCCGTTCACGGTCAACGGCAACCGGCCGCTCGGCGCCGTGAACACGATGGTCGATTCTGCCGAGTACAACGATCCGGTCGCCGGCAACCTAATGGGGCGCGGGCTGACGGAGCAGCCCGTCTCGATGGAGACCGTCGAGGCGTTCGAGCTGCAGACGTCGAACTTCAAGGCCGAGTTCGGACGGGCTTCCGGCGCAGTCGTCAATCTCGTGACCAAGCGTGGCGGGAACGAGTGGCACGGATCTGCCTATCACTTCTTCCAGAACGAAAAACTGAACGCACGGGGGGCGTTGCTCTCCCAGCGCCCGGAGCGACGGCTCAACATGCCCGGCGTCACGCTGGGCGGGCCCGTCGTTCGCAACAAGCTGTTCTTTTTCGGCGGATACGAGTTGGGCGTGCGCAACCAGTACCGCGCCTCGTCGACGATCCAAACCCTGACCGCCGAACAGCGCGCGAGGGCTGCCCCGAGCGTCCGCGCCTTGCTGCCGCTCTACCCGGAGCCGAACGTTCCGGGCACGAACCTTCACAGCGCGGCCGTGCCGAGTCCGCAGACCAGCCAGACAGGGCTGCTCCGGCTCGATTGGCAGCCCGGCGACCGGCACCGACTCAGCGCCAGGGGTAACTGGGTCAACGCGATCGGCCCGACCCGGTCCCGCCTCGCCGCCGGCAACGCGGAAACCGACAACTACTCCCGCTCCGGGGTCGTCAGCTTGGAATCGTCCCTTTCCCTAAGGGCGTTCAACCAGTTCCGCGGGACGTACTCAACCTACAACGCGCAAGTCAGCCCCGGCACTCCCTCTCTCGGTGATCCGGCGCTCAACGGGCAGGCGGGAGTCATTCTGGTGACCGGCCTGCCCCGTCTGGGCACGTTCATTCCGCTGACCCAGACCCGTTTCCATAACTACACGTACTCCAACGACTTCACCTTGGTAAAGGGCGGACACTCGCTGAAGGCTGGAGTGATCGGACGACACATCCAGTACAACTCCGTCAGCGACCGCAACTTCAACGGGTTCATGATCTTCCCTTCGATCGGGGCGTTCCTGGGCGGCCAGCCTCTTGTCTACTCCCGCGCATTCGGCGACTCGCGCATCGACCAGCGCAACCACGAATTCAGCCTCTATGCGCAGGACGACTGGCGGATCACCCCCAGCCTGACGCTCAACCTGGGCCTCCGCTACGAGTACTACGGTGTCCCCAGCGAGAAGTACGGCCGGCTCGAGCAGGACTACCGCTCCGATCCGAACAACATCGCGCCCCGGGCCGGCTTCGCGTGGAACCTCGGCGGGGCCGACACGACTGTCCTGCGGGGCGGCTACGGTTTCTTCTTCAGTCCCCTGCAGATGGGCTTCATCGCGCAGTCGCGGTTCGCGCCGCCACGAATCACTACCTACTCCCGGTTCCGCCCAAGGCTGCCAGACCCCCTAGAGGGTGCCCGGGTCGGTTCCGACGAGTACGTTTTGGACCGCGGGTTGGTCAACCCTTACGTGCAGAACTGGAACCTCACTCTCGAACGCCAGTTGTGGGGCATCGGTTCCGTCGGGAGTATTGCCTACGTTGGGAACCGGGCGCTCAAGCTGACCAGGACCTCGCTGCCGAACGGCGGGCCGAACCTGCGCGGGCCGTTTCGCCCTGACCCCAGCCGCGGGGTGGTGAGTTACCTGACCGGCGGCGCATACTCGGATTACGACTCCCTGCAGGCTTCGCTGCGGGCGCGCTTGGGGCGAGGCCTCTCGTACCGCTTGGCCTACACGTTCTCGCGGACCATCGATGTGGCTTCGAGCTCCGGCACCGTGCCGACTGACCAGTCCGACTGGAACTTGGATCGCTCCTTCGCCGACTTCCACCAGCCGCATGTGCTGACCGCCTTCGGCACCTACCAGCTGCCATTCGCCCGGCGGCGGCGCCTGCTGGGCGGCTGGCAGGTTGGCACTCTCCTGTGGGCGCGCAGCGGCAGCCCGTTCTCGCTCCTGTCGAACACTGACAATCCGAACGGGTCGCGGATCAACCGGATCAACGATGTTGCGGGAGCAATTGATCGCTCGCCCATGGGCAGCCAGCAGTTCCGGCTGGCACAGGGGGTTGAGCCGGACCAGATCCTGCCGGCCCCCGGCATGGTGGGTTCGTTGGCCCGAAATTCCGAACTGGGCCCATCCTACTTCGACCTCCACGTGACGTTGGAGAAGGAGATCCCCGTCCGGGACGCCGCGAGCGTGAGGTTCCGGGCGGAGGTCTTCAACATCCTGAACCGGGTGAACTACCACCAGCCGATCAACAACATTGGTGACGGGCGGTTCGGCCAGGCCGTGAGGACTTACGAGCCGCGCCAGTTCCAGCTTTCGCTGCGGGTGACCTTCTAGATGCCGACGATAGGAAAGGCGATTCCCCTTGCCGCCCTCATGGCCGCGGCTCTGCTGGCGGGGGACAGCTGGCCCGGATTTCGCGGCGACGGATCGAGCCTTACCCCGGCTCGTGGATTGCCGGTAGCTTGGTCCGACCAGTCCAACGTGGCTTGGTCAGTCGGGATTGAGGGCTACGGGCAGTCGAGTCCGGTCATTCTGGGTGGCACAGTGTATGTCACGTCTACGGTGGGCAGCCGCAAGGAGACCTTGGTGACCGCGGCATACCGGCTCTCCGACGGTGAACTTGCGTGGATGGATCGAAGGCCTTCTTCTGCGCCGGCGGACGCGCACGAGCGGTTGTCGAACGCCGCGCCCACGCCCGTTGTGGACAAGCATGGCGTCTATGCGTTCTTCGAGAGCGGCGACCTGATCGGGCTGGACCACGCGGGGAAGCAGCGCTGGGCCCGCTTCCTACCCCGGAGCGGCGAAGACTGGAGCGGCAGGCACGGTCTCGGCAGCTCGCCCGTCCTCTTGGGGGACCGTCTCTTTTTGCATGTTGCACCGTTCGGAGCCGGGCGTGTGTACGCGATCGCCAACGAAGACGGCCGCGACGTTTGGGTGCGAGACCTGCCCCCGGCTCCGTCCTTCTCAACGCCTGTGATAGTTCAGCACGAGGGCCGCTCGCTGCTGCTGACCACCGCTGGGGGCGGGGTGGCGGCATTCGACATGAACAACGGTGAGGAGGTCTTCCGCCGTCCGGCAAAAGGCGGTCGCGGCTACGCGGTTCCGTCGGCCGGCGTGGCGGGGAGCATGGTAGTGATTGCCTCGGGCGAAGCCCGCGGGACACACGCGTTCCGGCTGGACGCTCCGGACGCGACACTGTGGACGGCTGAAAAGGCCACGACCGAGTTCAGTTCGCCACTGATCGCCGGAGGCCGCGTCTGGATCGTGAATTCCGTCGGCGTGCTCTTCGAACTGGACCTGAAGACTGGGCAGCAAGTCTCCACGAGAAGGCTTCCGTCCGGATGCTGGGCGACAGGCATATCGGACGGGGAGCGGCTCTACTTCTTCGGAGTCGACGGAACGGCCGCGGTCCTGTCCCAGTCCAGTGGCGAAATGGTTGCGACGAACCGGCTCAGCATCGAGGGGCGGGTCTACGGCGTGGCAGCCGCGGACGGGTCATTCGTAGTCCGGACGGGGAATCAGCTGGTGCGAATCGAAAGCAAACCATAGCGCGGCTCCGCCATCCGTCGTCGCACGACTGGCGGAGACAACGATGGCTGCCCCTGCTGCGGACCGAGCGTGCCTCGCGCTCCGTGCCCGTCCCTGGGCTTGGCCTGCCGGAGCAGCCATTCCTCAGCCGCGTGAACGGTAGCGGGAATAACGTCCGAGTTGCAAATGGGATGATGGATTGCAGTGCGCCAAGGGAAGCCCCGGCGCACTGCAATCCCCCAACAACAGAGGACGAGCTATGACACGCGCACCCCGATTGCCAATTGCGCTCGCTGGGCTTGCTATGGCTGTACAGACGCCAGCGGCAGCTGTCGACCTGCCCAATTTCGTGGTCATCATGACCGACGACCAAGGCTACGGCGACTTGGGAGTGCAGGGCCACCCTTCGATCCGCACGCCCCGCATCGACCGCATGGCAGCCGAGGGCCTGCGCCTGACAGACTACTATGCGCAGCCGTTTTGCGGCCCGGCCCGGGCAGCCCTGATGACCGGAACCTATCCGCCGCGCAACAGCCTGATGTTCAACCACATCCCGAGGGCGCGAACGGGCATCCACCCGAACGAGGTGACCATCGCCGAGCTGCTGGGTGATCGGGGCTACGCCACCGCCATGCTGGGTAAGTGGCATCTGGGTGACGCGCCTGAATTCCTGCCGACGCGCAACGGCTTCGACACCTACTATGGCCTGCCTTACTCCAACGACATGTGGCCCTTCCACCCCAAGATCGAGCGCCGTCCCGATGAAAACGAGCGCATGCGCTACACCCGCGAGCGCACGGCCTACACGGGCTACGCACAGTCCGACGAAACATATCCGCTCGATTGGTTTCCGCCCCTGCCGCTGATCGAGAACGGGAGCGTTATCGAGCGCAACCCGCTCCAGGAACTGTTGACTGCGGCCTACACGGACAGGGCCATCGAGTTCATCCGCGCGAACCGCGAAGGGCCGTTCTTCGTCTACATCGCGCACTCCATGCCACACGTTCCGCTGTTCCGCGGCCGGGCGTTCCGCGACAAGTCGCTGCGCGGTCTCTATGGCGACGTGATCGAGGAGATCGACCACCACACCGGCCGCTTGCTCGACACGCTGGACGAGCTGGGTCTTGACGAGCGAACCCTGGTGATCTTTACCTCCGACAACGGACCGTGGTCCGGCTACGGTATCGATTCGGGTTCGGCGGGCCTGCTGCGCGGCAGCAAGGGCACGGTATACGAGGGCGGCATCCGGGTTCCGGCGATCCTGCGCTGGCCGGGCCGCATCCCGGCCGGACTGGTCTCGTCCACGGTCGCTTCGGTGATGGACATCCTGCCGACCCTGGCGCAGCTGGCTGGCGGCGAGCCACCTCGGGATCGCACGATCGATGGCCGCGATCTAGAACCGTTATGGTCTTCTCCGGACAAGGCGACCGGGCACGAAGTGCTGTACTTCTTCGAGGGCGGCTATCGCTACCGGGCCGAAGACGGGCCTCCGGAAAACGATCCGCTCTTGCGCGCCGTGCGGGCCGGCCAGTGGAAGCTGCACCTTGGCACCGAGCCCGACGGCGAGGGCGTCAAGATCGTGCCCGGCGAGCTGTACCAGCTCTACTGGGATCCGAGCGAATCGCGCGACGTTGCGGACAAGCATCCGGACGTGGTCGCAAGGCTTACCAGGCAGGCGCAGTCCTTCAGCGACGGCCTGCGTGGCGACACCCGCCCCTTGGGCCGCCTGGCCGACTGAGCCTTCGACCGGCCGCCTTATTCGACGGCGTACAGGCCGAAATCCAAGCCTCGCAGGTCGCCGGCGAAGTCGCCGGTGGCGGCCAGCACGTTTCGGCCGGGTTGCAGCGCGGCCGCGTGAGCGCTGAGATCCATGTGGTGATAGTGCCTCCCGCCGGACCGCGTGCCCGCGAAATCGAGCACCAGCTGGCCGTTGAGGTAAACCTCGCCCTGATCGATCGCATGGTATGCCTCGATCCACAGACTCTCCGGCACCTCGTCCAGATCAAACGATTTCCGCAACCAGATCTGGCCACCCGACCAGACGGTGCCGGTCGGGAAGTTGGCATTGTCGCCGGACTGGAACGGCGCCGTCCCATCCTGCCAGCCGGCGCTGTCCTCGCCACCCGTCCAATCGTCGGGCGGAGCGTCCAGCCGGAATTCCCATTCTTGGGCCGCATGCTCCGAAGTGGGGAGCAGCGAGCGCGCCACGCCTTCGGCCGCGTAGATGCGATCGTGCAGCGCATTGACGCTTTCTTCGTCGAACTTCACCAGATCGCGGTCATACGTCATCAGGCCGTTGACTTCGCCCTCCACGTCACTCGTCTGGGTATAGATCGCGGCGGCTAGTCCCAATGCGCGCGGCCCGACGAGGTTGCCTACGACTTCTTGGTACTTGGCGTTGAGGTCCTCCCGGCTGAAATAGGTGCGGTAGCCCCAGTTGCGTTTGTCCGTCCACCACAGGTGGCCGTCGACCGGCCAGCCCAGGCCGCCGAACTCTCCCAGCAGCGTGGCCCTTTCGGCCGGCACGCGCTCCATGCCCGGTCCCGGGTACATGTGCGCGTCGAACACGTCGCCGATGCCGCGGTCGGTCCAGCCGCTTGTCGCGTTCACGAGCCGCGTCGGGTCGCGCTCGCGAATGAACGAGTCGATGCGCTCCACGTCGTACTGGCCCCAGCCCTCGTTGAAGGGAACCCACATGACGATCGACGGGAAGAACTTGAACGCGTCGACGAGCTCCGCCAGCTCGGTCTCGAACTGTTCTGCGGAGTCGGGCGGGCGTTGCGCGTCCTCGGCATCGGTGGAGCCTACCAGCAGGCTGTTGGGAGAGCCGCGCCGCAGGTTGCCGTTGGGCATGTCCTGCCAGACCAGCAGGCCCAGCCGGTCGCAATGGTAGTACCAGCGGGCCGGCTCGACCTTGACATGCTTGCGGGCCATGTTGAACCCGAGCATCTTGGTCACTTCGATGTCGTATTGCAAGGCCTCGTCGGTCGGCGCGGTGTACAGGCCGTCGGGCCACCAGCCTTGGTCTAGGGGACCGAACATGAAGAGCGGCTCCCCGTTGAGCAGCAAGCGGGTGAAGCCTCGCTCGTCCTTGCCCAGCGCGATGTCCCGCATGGCGAAGTAGCTGCTGGCCCTGTCCAAGGTTTGGTCGCCTTGCGACAGGACGATGTCGAGGTCGTAGAGGACCGGCGTGTCCGGTGTCCACAGCTGGACATCGCTCGGCTCCAGCTTGAGTGCTGTCGCGGCGTCTCCGGCGGCCTCGGCCACGGCGGTCTCGCCGAGATAGGCGGTCAGCCGGACCTTGCAATCGGCGCAGTCCCCGCGGGTCCGGACCGTCAGGGCCGCTGCGCCGGCCTCCCGGTCAGATTCGACATCCAGCCCTGCGATCGAGCCGGCGCCGGGCACGGGCTCCAGCCAAACGGTTTGCCAGATTCCCGTCACGGAGGTGTACCAGATTCCGCTCGGCTCGCGCACTTGCTTGCCGCGCGCCTGGGTCCAAGTGTCGGTGGGGTCCCAGACCGACACGGCCAGCTCCTGCTGTCCCGCTTCCGCCAGCAAGTCGGTGACGTCGAAGCTGAACGGCGTGTAGCCGCCCTTGTGCTCGCCGGCGAGCTCTCCGTTGACATACACGGAGGCATGAAAGTCGACCGCGCCGAAGTGCAGCAGAACCCGGTCGCCGCTCCATTCCGCGGGCACTTCGAACGAGCGCCTGTACCAGAGCGTCTGCTCGGCCGCGGGCGCTTGGCCGACACCGGACAGGGCGGACTCGACTGCGAACGGCACCAGGATCTGCCCGTCGAAGGTTTCCGGCTTGGCGGCCCCCCTATCGGTGAGGGCGTAGTCCCATTGGCCGTTGAGGTTGAGCCAGCGGCTGCGGACCAGTTGCGGACGCGGATATTGCGGCCAAGGGAGTTCCTGGTCCACGTCTGCCGCAAAGCGGCTCACCATCGAGGATTCGGGCGGCGGCGCTTGGCCGCACCCGGCCGCGACGGCGACCGCCGCGACGAGCATGGCAGCGGAAAGGAATCTCGGATGTAGGGACGCAAACATTGGTCCCAGACTACCACCCGGTGCCGGGCTGCGGGCCCTCGCTGCCTGGAAGAAACGCTACGGGCGGCGTCCGCCTCGGCGCGGCGACATCGATGCGCGCAGTAGCCCGCGCGGCACTACGGCGCCGCCTCATCCGTCTCGGCGGCTGCCGCGTCCAGCTGGCGCAGCGCATTCCTCGCCAATTCGGTGACGGGAGAGTCTGGGTGCAGGCGCAGCATCTCGTCCAATTCGCTCCGCGCCTCGTCCAGCTTGCCCTGCTTGCCGTAAATCTCAGCTAGGAACAGCTGCGGATAGCTGAAGTGCGAGGGGTCGGCTGCCTTGGCCCGCAGCAGGAACTCGCGCGCCTTTTGGAACTGGCTCTTGTAGAAGAAGTTGATGCCGAGCTGCGAGTTGGCCAGAGCACTGTCGGGGCGCATGCCTTGGGCTGCGAGATTGAAGTTCAACGCGTCTTCGAAACGGTTCTGCGACAGCAGGGCGCCACCGAGGTTCACCAGCGGCTCGAACGCGAGCGGGTCGTGGCCCAGCGCCGTGCGGAAGTACTCCTCCGCCTCGACGTAGCGCCCCGCCTTGTAGGACACCGTGCCGAGTTCGTTCCAGGCTTGCGTGAACGATGGCGAGATCTCCACGGCCCTGTGCAGCAGGGCGATCGCGCCCTCTTGGTCGCCCTTGCCAAACCGCGCATGCGCTTTGCGCACGGCCTCCCGGGCCTTCGGCATGACCTTGAGCGCCGCGACCGAGACGGTGCCTTGGCCCTCCACGCGGCGCGCGCGGGTGACTGCGGAGCGGTCGAGGTCGACCTCGACATAGACGCGGCCCCGTTCGTCCGCAAAGGACTCCGTGACTTGGACTGTCTGCCGCGTCAGCCCCCAGCCGGGGTCCATCACGACAAGCGTGTAGCCGCCGGGCGCCAGCGAGCGGAACGCAAACCGGCTGCCGCGCACGGGGGACTCGACATAGAACGGGCTCTGCACAGCTGACAGCATGGCCCGGCCGCGCTCAAGAGCTGGACTGACCGTGCCGATCAAGGCGAGCGTTTCCGCCGCCGCCGAGCTGGCCGCCAGAGACCACAGCGCGAACGCCGCGATCAGACCGGGAGGCACCAATGACCGGCGCCCGAGCGCCGGCGCACGCCTGAATGTACAGGGTCTGAGCAACGCAATATAATGTTAGCTCCAAGCCTCCGGCAGCCCGCGTCCGGGCTCGGAACCACCGGCACATGAGCCTAGTCAGATTCGCCACGGGTGCATTGGGGAACCTGAAGCAAACCGCGGCGGTCGCGCCGAGTTCCAAGCACCTCGCCAAGGCGATGGTGGCGCCGCTGCGATCCACGGCCCGTCGCTGTGTGATCGAATTCGGGCCCGGCACGGGAGTCGTGACCCGCGAGATCCTGCAGTGCATGCCCGCCGACAGCATCCTGTTGGCATTCGAGATCAATCCCCAGTTCGTCGACTACCTGCGCTCGGAAATCCCAGACGAACGCTTGCAGGTCGTGGCCGCCGGTGCCGAGACCGCGACCGCTGAACTAGATCGGCGCGGCATCGCCAACGTGGATGCGGTCGTTTCTTCGCTGGGCATCGCGAACATGGATGCCGCGGCTGTCGATGCGGTCTTCCGGCCGCTGCGGCCGTACTTGAGTCCGCAGGGCGCCATGACTCAGTTCCAGTACTTCTACCGCATCAAACTCGACCAGGGGCGCGTCGAGTACTTCAACACGGGCAGTCTGATGCGGCGCTACTTTTCCAAGGTGCGCTCGACGCGGGTCTGGCTGAACTTCCCGCCCGCCTACGTGATCACTTGCCGGGGAGCATTGACCGATGGCTCTCCGGCGCATGGCTGATACGATGCTGGCAGCGTCGGGAATGCTCGCGCAGCCGAATCGAGTCAGATGCCTTCTTCGATTGCCGGAGGAAGCCTGATGGTGCTCGATTTCGTGCTGGGAGCGATCCTGCTGGCCTCCGTAATCGGCGCGACCCTCAATGGATTGACCAAGGAATTGCTCAGGATCGCCTCGCTTGTCGTCGGCCTGCTTGTCGCGATGTGGGGCTACGGGGTCTTGGCCGGCTATCTGGCCCAGTGGATTTCCAATGCGAAGATCGCCTCTGCCGTGGCCTTCGCGCTGCTCTTCGTCGGGTGTCTGATCACGGGCGCGCTGCTGGCCCGCTTGCTGGCTGGGATCTGGTCCTTGGCGGGCCTGGGCCTGCTCGACAGGCTGCTGGGTGCCGCGTTCGGCGCCCTGCGCGGCCTGCTCTTGGCTGCGGCGCTGTTGCTGGCGCTGGTGGCCTTTCAACCCGTCGCCGACACTGCGGGCCTGGTCGCTGATTCGCGAATCGCCCCGTTGGTGCTCAATCTGGCCCGCACGGCTGCTGCCGTGGCCCCGGAAGCGCTGCGCGACGCCTACCAAGACGGCCTGGACCGCGTCCGGGACCTTGCCGGAGCCGACCTCGCGACGACGCTGTCGCATGCCATCAGCCCCGCAACCGCCGTCCTGAGGGGAGAAACCGGATCGCAGGGCCCTCCGTCTCTCGATGTAGGATGAGACCGCTCGCCGCCTTGCTGCTTCCGGCCCTGCTGGCGCTGTTGCCGGTTGTCGCGCAAGATGCTGAAACCGCCGACGGCGGGCCGACCTTCTCGCTCGATGTCAAGGTGGTCAACGTGCTGGCCACCGTCAGGGATCGCGGCGGGCGTCTGCTCAGCACCCTGACCAAGGACGACTTCATCCTTTCCGAAGACGGCGTCAGGCAGGAGATCCGCTATTTTTCGCACCAGACGGACCTGCCGCTGACGATCGGCCTGCTGATCGACACCAGCGGCAGCCAGCGCGCGCTGATCGCCGACGAGCGCAGCGCGGGACTGATGTTCTTCCGCTCGATCCTGCGCAAGGACAAGGATCTGGCTTTCCTGATGAGCTTCGACCGCAACGTCGAGCTGCTGCAGGACTACACCGCGTCTCTGGGACTGCTCGAGCGCGGCCTGGACGACTTGCAGGTCGAGGTTCCCACCAGCGGATTGCATCCCGGTCCGGGCGGCAACAAGCAGCCGACCAGCACCGCCCTCAACGACGCGCTGTACCTGGCGGCCGACGAGATGTTCCGCAATCAAGTCGGGCGCAAGGCGGTGGTCGTAATCTCCGATGGCTACGACTACGGCAGCAAGATCAGCCTCAAGAGAGCCATCGAGGCAGCTCAGCGCGCCGATATCGTGGTGTACACCATCCAATACGTGGACCGGCACTTCGCCGGCCGGGCGTATTTCAACGTCGGTTCCGGGGCAGGGACGCTCAAGAGAATGTCAGAGCAAACCGGCGGCAGCACGTTCCGGGTCTCGCGGGGCATCCGTCTGGCAGGGATCTTCAAGCAGATCGAGGATGAACTGCGCGGCCAGTACAGCATCGGCTACACCCCCAAGCGCGGGCTTGACAGCCCCGGATTTCGCAAGATCTCGCTCAAGGCGGCCGGCAAGGGCCTCAAGATCCAAGCGCGGAACGGCTACTACGCCGACGCGATCTAGCAGGTTCAAAGCGACGGACGCCGCGCATTCAGCGGCGCTGGTCGCTCTCCGTGTGGAACCCGTACCCGGCGTGGTGCAGGAAGACGTCTTCGAGGCTGGGCCGCGAGATCTTCACGGATTCGATCTGAGCTCCGAAGCGAGTCATCAGACGCGCTGCCCACTTCGATCCCTCGGGATGTTCGAAGCGAATCTCCTCGCCGTTCACGCGGGCGTCCTGAACGGCGAACTCTTCGGCCAGCGCCGTCGCGACATCGCTCGTGCTGCTGGTAGCCACCGTGACAACTTCGCCGCCGATCTCGGCCTTGAGGTCGGAAGGCGCGCCTTGGCGGATCAGCTTGCCACGATCCAGGATCGCCAGCTCGTCGCAGGCGTCCGCCTCTTCCAGCAGGTGCGTCGTCAGCAGTACCGTAACGCCGGCAGCGGACCGCAGCTGCTCCAGATGGCGCCAAAAGGCGAGCCGGGCCACAGGATCGACTCCCGTGCTGGGCTCGTCGAGCAGCAGCAGTTTCGGGCCGTGCAGCAGCCCCTTGGCCAGATCGGCCCGGCGGCGCAGCCCGCCCGACAGGGTCTGCACGCGATCCTTGCGTCGCTCCGCTAGGCCGACCGTTTCCAGCACCTCCCCGATGCGCTTGGCCAGGCCGTGCCCGCGCAGGCCATACATGTGGCCTTGGTGCGCGAGATTCTCCTCGACGGTCAGCCGGGAGTCCAAGCTCTGGGACTGGAAAACGACGCCGACCTGGCGCCTGGCCTCGATCGGTCGCTCGGTGACATCGATGCCGAACAGCTTGGCGCTGCCGCTTGCGGGAGAGAGCAGGGTCGAGAGGATGCGGAACAGCGTGGTCTTGCCGCTGCCGTTCGGCCCAAGCAGGGCGAAGATAGACCGCGGCGCGACTTGGAAGCTGACACCGTCCAGCGCCCGAGTCTCGCCGTAGCTGTAGGTGCATTCCGAGACTTCGACTGCGGCGCGTACGGGCATCCGGGCTACTATTGGTTTGACGGTAGCACAGCAGGTCGCCGCTCCTTGTGCCGCCGTTCGCACCGTTGTATAGTGCCGTCGGCACGCTTGGAAAAGCGCGGGTGTCAGGGCCGCATGCAACGCGGCGGCGGGACACTTGACCTATGCCGCTCGGCGTGAGTACAGGAACGGCCATCGCCAGTCGCAAGCCGGGTCTGGTTGTTCTGCTGGGTGCAATCTTGCGTCACTGGGTATGAATTCCGGCCTAGCAGATCGCACGAACCGTCGAGAGCGTTCGCGTTTCCTCCATTGCTATTCATCAGCACCCTTTGAAATGGAATATTCGCGACGAATCACGATCGTGTCGCCGCCGGTGCCGCTGCAGGGGGACGCGTACACGTGACAGGCCCACCGCACTCCCCGATACCAGCCCAGCGGCAAACGGCTGGATTCGTCCTTCCCGACCATGTCGCAACCCTCGACATCGTGATGGACGATGGCGCGCCGATTCGCGTCGTGCGCCACGGCAACCCGTCGGGGCCGCGCGTCGTGCTGAGCCACGGCAATGGCTTCGCGAGCGATTCCTACTTCCCATTCTGGCGACATATGCTTGAGCGCTTCGACCTTGCGCTGTACGACGTCCGCAACTGTGGGCGCAACGCCTTTCACGCCGGCGAGGCTCACGGCTATCCCCGCTTCGTGCGTGACATTGCGCAGGTGCACGGGGCGATTGCGGAAGAATGGGGCGAGAAGACCACGATCGGAGTCTTTCATTCGATGACGGCGATCGCAGCCCTGCTAGCGATCATCGACGGCGCCTGGCACTGGGACGCGCTGGTGTTGTTCGACCCGCCGGTGGTCCCGCCTGAGGATAGCCCGTGGCGCGGCCCGCTGGTGTCCGAGGGCGAGAGGCTGCGCGACGCCGCTCTCGGCCGCCAGAACCGGTTCCGGGACCCCGAGGAACTTGCCGACGTTTTCCGTTGGATGCACCGGTTCCGCCGCCTGCGGCCGGGCGTGGCGGAACTCAATGCACGCTCGGTGCTGCACTTCGATCGCGCCAGCGGAGAATGGCTGCTTCGTTGCCCTGGTGCAGTCGAGGCGGATCTTTATACCGACGTCGCCGAACTGGAAATATGGCAGCAGCCCAACCCGGCGAGGCGCCCGCTCTTGATCGTCGGTTCCGACCCAGGGCCGGAGGACGCGCCGAAGACTGCGCCGTGTTGCAAGTTATTCTGCGAGACATTCGGCATCGAATACGCCTTTGTGCCCGATACCAGCCACCTCTTGCAACTCGAGGAGCCGGAGCAGTGCTTCGCTCTGTTCGACGCTTTCCTCGCCGACAACGAGTTCGCCACATGAAATAGCTGCGCAAGTGCCTGACGCAAGAGACAATTCGTCTGGCGTCCGGCGCCGGAAAGTTCATCTAGGCCGGCGGGCACCGCGGCCCGAGCAGGCCGCAGATAGAGCGCGGCGCGACTTGGAAGCTGACACCGTCAAGCGCCCGCGTTTCGCCGTAGCTGTAGGTGCAATCCGAGACTTCTACTGCGTCGGGTGCGGGCATTTCAGAGCGGTATTGCCGCGACGGCAGCGCAGCGTGTCGCCGCTCCTTGCGCCACCGTTCGCAGCGCTGTGTGGTGCCGTCGGCACACTTGGAAAGGCCCAGCTGTCAGGGGCCACATGCAACGAGGCGTCGAGAGACTTGACCTGTACGGTTCGGCGCGAGCACAGGTACGGCCGTCGCCAGTCACAAGCCGCGTCTGGTTGTTGCGCTGGGTGCCATCTTGCGTCACTGGGTGTGAACTTCGGCTTGGTAGATCGCAGCTACCGTCGCGAGGGTTCGCGTTTCCTCTGCTGCTATTCTTCGGAAGGGGCATGCCGATTCCTATGCGAGTAGGTATTGGCAGTCGGGGGGAGCTATCGTGAGGAGAAGCATAGTCACGCTGGTCGCAATCATGCTCGCCGCTGCTTTCTCGGGCACGGCGCAGGCAGCGGCTAGCGGACGTCCGGGAAATGAACTCGTCAAGAGATCGGACGTTGAATTCATCCCTCTGAATCCCGCGCGCGGCGACCTCGGCCCGAAGGCGGGAAAGCTTTGGGGTGACATCCGGGCAGACGTGCCGTCTGGGATCCTTGTTACGTTTGTGGACGGCTTTCAGTCCCCGCCGCACATCCACAACATCACCTACCGTGCGGTCGTGATCAGCGGTGCCGTTCACAACGACGACCCTGCTGCCGAAAAGATGTGGATGGAGTCCGGCTCGTTCTGGACGCAGCCGCTGGGGGAAAACCACATCACCGCAGCCAAAGGCGAAGACTCCATGATCTTCTTGGAGATCTTGTCGGGCCCCTATCTCGTCAAGCCCGCGGATCAAGCGTTCGACAGCGGCGAGCGCCCGATCAACGTCGCAGCGCGAAACATCATGTGGCTGGAGGCGGAGGACGCAGAGTGGATTGGCCGCGAAGGCCCCAAGATGGCCTACCTCTGGGGCAGCGTCGAGGACAACGAGAAAAACGGCACCTTCGTCAGACTGCCGTCCGGTTACGGCGGTGAACTCAGTACCAGCGCCCCGATGATGCGTGTTGTGACGATCCAGGGTCAGGCCAGCATCCAACTCTCAGGCGAATCCGACATTCACAGCCTTGACCCGGGCAGCTATTTCTGCTCGAAGGGAGAGGCGGCGCATCAGATCTCGTGCGATTCGGATGAGGAGTGTGTCCTTTATCTGCACACTGAAGGCAAGTATCGACTCGGCGCCTCGCCGTAGCCAGAGATGTGAAGTCACTCGAAGGGAGCATGCAAGACGGTCGAGCCGGGATATTCTGGTCTAACTGGCCACCGGCGCTATACCCATCGCTACCAGCACTCCGTCTCAATGTTCAAATGGTACTTTTCCCAAATCAGCTACGGTCGCTCCCAATGCTTCGGACGGCTCCATGATCGAAGCCTTGGGATCGGATCGTCCATCGGCGCACCCCGCCCAAGCAGAGTCAGCTTCTTCGAACTCGACGGTCAAGAGCCGTCGGTGATTGCCGCGCACGTGAGCGGCTCACACGCGACTTCTTGTCTCGGTTGAACAGGCAAGTCTATACTGCGATGGGTCGTCTGCTTGAGGCGCGGTGACGGCTTCCCATATATGGTATAATTCCAGGCAGGGAGGCGAATAATGGGTGAACAAACGTTTGACTTGACGATTCCCGAATCCGTCTCGAACGAGGATCTCAAGAAAATCGCGTGGGACTTCGCGAGAAAGGGAGGGAATCTCGCAAAGCTACCGAGGATCCTAGGCCTCTCGGATGATCGCTGGCAGGAATTCATCGCATGGCTTCGCCATCGAACCGATCCTCGGCAACCCGATCCCAAGTACCCGATCTTGATCCCCGAAACCAGCCCGACCTCCTACATCTCCTTTAAGCGCGCCCTCAATCTCCGTCTTCCGGACGAATGGACGGGGGACTGGCACTTCGACGTGAGCTTCTTCGGCTACCCCGAGCGCTCGTCCGCCCCGCTCGCTGGCCGACATGGCTTGGTCAACACCACGCCCACTTTAGGGTCTCGCGGAGTACGTGACATGGGCCATCTGATCGCGGACTACGGCATTAAGCCGTACGACGGCCCGGTATGGGTGGCCAACCATTACCGCGCGATTGCTGACATGGCAATGCACAGGCTGCAAGGCTCGTGGTGTGCCGCGAGTCTGCCGGCCCACCAGATCGGTGACTGGCTCTGGTCGGAAGAGGACTTCAAAATTCTGGTCGAGGAGTATTTGAAGCCGATGCGTGGCCAGATCCGAGGAAGTATGAGGGAGGCATACGACCGATGGTTGCCCACAGTCGTATACGGCGCGGACTACGACTAACTCCGCAACAAGAGCTTCACGAGCGCTTGATGTGGGAGGTCATCGCACAGTCCCGGGCCTTGGACTTGGTTCTGAAGGGTGGCACTGCGCTCGCATTTTGTCGCGGCCTCAACCGCCATTCGACCGATCTCGACTTCGATACGGACCGACCTGTTGATCTCAGGGATCACATCGATAGCGCCTCGCGTGCCATGGGAGTAAACCTTGAACCGTCATGGCGGCTGGATCGGCCCGGTCGTCAGGTGTTTCGTGCTCGCTACCCGGGATCCTCTGGAAGGAAGGCAAGGTTCTTCAAGGTCAACGTCCGGTACAAGGATCCGCTAAGACCTGAGGACATCGAATTCGTCGACGGTGTCCGAACCTATAAGGTGCCTGCCCTTTTCGATCAAAAGCTGGCCGCTACTGCGAGCCGAGTTGAAGCCCGCGACCTCTTCGATCTCGCCTTCGTCATGGAGCACTACGGCGACAGCCTACAAGACGACCAGATTCGCAGAGCAGACACCTTCACCAAAGATCTAGATCGGTTGGAACGGCGATACAAGGAGCCGTTTGAGGAGGATGAAGTCCTCAAGAGTGTTTCGGACGCTGCAGAGTCCGTCCTCCGGTTGCGATTCGCGACGACTAACCAGCGTGATCTCAGGTGGCCGCTGGTCCAAGAGCAGGGTATTCCGATTCCGAGGGACGTTATTGGAAGGGTCTTTGTGATCCGGAGCAGAGAGCGACTGAAGGCGGGGATCGGAGCCGACCTACAAGACACCAAACCGGGTGTCGATAGGGACTTCCTTCGTTCACTATGGGATTCAGGTCGCGAGCGC
Source organism: Terriglobia bacterium (assembly GCA_009838515.1). Taxonomy (GTDB): domain Bacteria; phylum Acidobacteriota; class Terriglobia; order Bryobacterales; family UBA6623; genus VXMF01. The sequence continues at coordinate 44,369 of VXRL01000065.1, forward strand.
ACTTCTGCGAGAGATATGGATCGCGACCCGTCGATTTCTCGTTGATTGTTCGCTCGAATACGGGCCGTCACATGTAGTCCATGAGAATGACCTCCACTGGTCCGCTGTGCGCCGCCCCCGAACGAGAGCGCAGGCACTACATCAACCCCGACGTATCGATAGATCTTGATCGATTCGCGAGATGTGTCGCGCGTACAGAAGTAGGCTTCTGTGGTTGCTGTCAGAGTGCGCCCAGCGGGATGCATCGTCTCGGTCGCCGTGACGGCGACGGACGACTGGTCCGGCCGGCAACAGATGCTGGGCATCGCGATCCGCAGGGGAGGAGTCAGGATCGATCAGGCTTGCCCTCCACCTGCTTGCGCAAACACGCAAAGAACTTGTCCGCCACCATCTTGGCCGTTCCCACCAGCAGCCGTTGGCCGACACGGGCGATTGGGCCGCCGACCTTGGCCGAAGACTGCACTGCGACCGTACTGCCGGTTCCGTTCGGCGCAATCTCGATGCTAGCCTCGCCCCTGGCGAATCCCGTGCTTCCCTTGCCGTCAACCTGCAGCGTGAACGAGTCCGGGCGCTGCATATCGCGCATGGCCACGGTCCCGCGAAACCTGCCCTTGATAGCAGCCACGCCGATCGTCATCGCTGCCTCGTAGCGGTCGTCCCCAAGGGGCTCGAGGGATTCGCATCCGGGCAGGCAGCCGGCCACTGTCTCCGGTGTGGTCAGGGAGTCGAAGACGGCCTCAGGTGGCGCGTCGAATTCGTATTCGCTATTGAATTCCATGCTTTAGCCGCTTCCGCAAGACTACCAAAGGCTGCCGTCAGCGTACCGGCGCGCGTCTTGAACTGGGCTCGAGGCTGTTCAAGTGCTCCGCCAGGTGCTCCAAGCTGGCCAGATTGTGGGCGGGAAGAAAGTCGTCCACGTAGGGCAGTGCCGCTTGCAAGCCGCGCGTGAGCGGCTCGTAGGCCGGATCCCCCAGGAGCGGGCTGAGCCAGACCAGCCGGTGGCAGGAGCGCTGCAGCCTGGAAATCTCGTGACGCAGAGCCTCCGGCTCGCCCCTGTCCCAGCCGTCGGAGACCACCAGAACCACGGCTCCCCGTCCCAGGACGCGCCTGGCCCACTCGACATTGAAGGTGCGCAGGGCATCGCCGATGCGGGTGCCGCCGGACCAATCCGGCACCAGCCGCGCAACCTCCTGCAGCGGGTTGGAGCCGCGCCGCCCGCGCAGCTTCTTGGTGATCCGAGTCAAGCGCGTTGCGAACAGGAACGATTCGACGCGCTCCAGATTCCCGCTCAGGCAGCACGCGAACCACAGCAGCATCCGCGTGTAGCGCTCCATCGATCCGCTGATGTCGCACAGCAGCACCAAGCGGCGCGGGGCGGGCTTCGGGCCGCGGGTCGGGATTTCGCCCGGATCGGTCTCCCGTCGCGCCAGCCGTCCCAGCAGGGCGCGGACATCGGGCGCTTCTCCAGTGCCGCGCTGCCAGCGCTTTGTCCGCCGCGGCGCCGGGCGCCAGCGCAGTTCGCGCAGCATGTCCACCGCTTGGGCGAGTTCCTCGGCGCTGAGCCGCTTGAAGTCCTTCTGGCGCAATACCTCCCGGTAGCTGTAGGTGCTGATTTGCACTCGTTCCAGAGTCGCGTCGCCAGCGAGGCTCTCAGACTGGGCGGTACCTGATAGCGATTCCATTTCGACCACTGGATCGCCGAACCGCCGCTCGCTGCCCAGCGGTCGCAGGTCGAGCTTGGTGCCGGCGCCCGAGGGCCCGCTCCAGAACAGGCGGAAGGCATGGTCGAACACCGGCAGGTCTTCTGCCCGGCTGACCAGAGTGGTCCGCAGCGCAAGGCGGAAGTCCTGCCTGTGGCCGATGTCGACGTGCTCCAGCGCGCGCGCCGCCGCGATGGTCGCCCCGGCCGGCACGGGCAGGCCGGCAGAGCGGAGCAGCCGGGCGAACAGGGTCAGGTTTTTTAGGAGGTGGCCCATGGCGAGTCGGCAGCCTGTCCCGCCCGGCTGTCACGAATCCCTCGGTGCGCGGCCCGGTCAAGCATTGCCTTGACCGGCTCGCCGCGCACGGCGGCGATGTCCTCCTGGTTCTTCAGCAGGATGCCCAGGGTCTCGTCCACACTCCGCTCGTCCAAGCGTTCGCGGTCCAAGGCGACTAGCGCGGCTACCCAATCGAGCGTCTCGGACACTCCCGAGGTCTTGTACAGCTCAGCGTCGCGCAGTTCCTGCACGAAGGCAGTGGCGCTCTCGCTCAGCGCTTGCGACGCGCCGGGAACTTTCAGATTGACGATGCGCAACTCCTTGTCGAAATCGGGGTAGTCGATCCAGCAGTACAGGCACCGTCGCTTCAGAGCATCGTGCAGTTCCCGCGTGCGGTTCGATGTGATCAGCACGATCGGCGGCTGGGCCGCCCGAATCGTGCCCAGCTCCGGGATCGTGACTTGGAAGTCTGAGAGCATTTCCAGCAGGTAGCCCTCGAATTCGTCGTCGGCCCGGTCCAGCTCGTCGATCAGCAGCACGGGCGGAGGGCCGCGGTGCTCGAGCGCCTGCAGCAGCGGGCGCTCGAGCAGGAATTCCCGCCGAAACAGCTCCTTGGCCGCCGCGCGCCGATCCAGGCCACTGCCATTTCGCATCAGCTGGATCTCGAGGATCTGTCGCGTGTAGTTCCACTCGTAGACCGCGTGGCTGATGTCGAGCCCCTCGTAGCACTGCATGCGGATGAGATCGCGCCCTAGGGCGGCGGCGAGGGCCTTGGCGACCTCGGTCTTGCCGACACCGGCCTCGCCTTCGAGCAGTACGGGGCGCTGGAGCTTGAGCGCCAAGTAGACAGAGGTTGCCAGAGCGCGATCGCAGACGTAGTCCTGCCGGGCCAGCGTCGCCTGCAACTCGTCGATCGAGTCCGGTATCGGCCTTTGGGCGGACATGCCTGCGGGTCGCTCGTCAGCCGCAGCGCGCGGCGGCGGCTGTCAGCGCCCGGCTCACCCACACATGGGCCACGGCGCTGCGGTATTCGGCCGAGGCGTACACATCCCCGAGCACCTCGTCATCGGCCAGCGAATCGCCTACGCAGCGCGCGGCGTCAGCGATTGCGTCAGCGCTGAGGGCCTTGCCCGCCAAAGCGTCTTCGACAGCTGTCGCTCGAACCGGGGCGGGCACCAGACCGCCCAGTGCCACGCTCGCGGCGCTGCACACGCCGTCCGCGACCGTCACCGAAGCGGCCGCTCCAATGACCGCGTAGCGCGATGCCGGGTGCGAGAACTTGGCGTATGCCGAGCCCTGCCCGCCACTGCCAGAGGGAATGCTGATCGCCGTCAGAATCTCGTGTTCCTCCACGGCGGTCGTCATCAGTCCCTCGAAGAAGTCTGCGGCGCCGACGGTTCGCGTCCCGGAGGAGCCCGCGATCGCAAATTCCGCACCCAGGCAGCGCAGGACAGCTGGCAGATCCGACGCCGGATCAGCGTGCGCCACGTTGCCGCCGATGGTCCCGCGGTTGCGGACGGCTGGATCGCCGATCATGCCAGCCGCTTCTGACAAAGCGGTCGCGCCGGACTGGAGCGTCGCCGACGCCGCCAGCTCCGAATGAGTGGTGAGGGCGCCGATCACGATTTGGCCGGCCTCTTCGCGGATGCCGCGCATCCCGTCGATTCGGCCGATGTCGATTAGCGCCGACGGAGCGGCCAGGCGCAGCTTCAGCACGGGGATCAGGCTATGGCCCCCCGCCAGCACCTTTGCGTCGGGATGCTGCTCCAGCAAGGCTGCAGCTTCGGCAACTGAACTCGCCCGGTAGTAGTCGAACTGTGGTGCAAACATGGTTCAGTTCCTCCCCTGTGCCGCTTGGATGGAACGCCACACGCGCTCGGGCGTCAGCGGCATGTTGACAGCCTCGACACCGAGCGGCGCCAAGGCGTCGATGACAGCGTTGTAGACGGCCGCGGTGGATGCAATGGTGCCGGCCTCGCCGATACCCTTGACCCCCAGCGGGTGGTGCGGCGAGGGCGTGACGGTCGAGTGGACCTCGATATCCGGCAGCCGGTCCGCGCGTGGCAGGGCGTAGTCGAGCATCGTGCCGGTGAGCAGCTGGCCGTCATCGTCGTAGACGCCCTCCTCCCACAGGGCCTGTCCGATACCTTGGACAATGCCGCCGTGGACCTGCCCCTCGACGATCACGGGATTGATCTGCGGGCCGCAGTCGTCGACCGCCACGTAACGCTTCAAGTCCACGTTTCCGCTATCCGGGTCGACCTCGACCACCGCTAGGTGCGCTCCGTACGGAAAGACGAAGTTCGGGGGGTCGTAGAAGGTGGTGGCCTCGAGCCCGGCCTCCACGCCCTCCGGCATGTTCCAGGCCACGTTGGCCATCAGCGCGATGTCCTGGATCGTCTTGCTGGAGTCAGGCGAGCCCTTGACGAAGAACTTGCCGTCGTCGTAGTCCATGTCCTCCACCGCCGCTTCCAGCAGGTGGGCGGCGATGACCTTGGCCTTGTCGCGGATCTTGCGCGCCGCCAGCGCGAGGGCCGCCCCCCCAACCGCCGTGGTCCGGCTGCCGTAGGTGCCCCAGCCCATGGGCGTGTTGTCCGTGTCTCCGTGGATCACCTTCACGTCGTCCGGCGAGACGCCGAGTTCGCCTGCGATGATCTGGGCGAAGGTCGTCTCCTCCCCTTGGCCGTGCGGCGATGTTCCGATCATGACGTGGACCTTGCCGCTGGGGTGGAAGCGCACGATGGCGCTCTCCCACAGGCCGCCTTGGAAACCGATCGCGCCGGCCACTTGCGAGGGGCCCAGACCGCAGATTTCGACGTACGTCGACAGGCCTAGCCCGATATAGCGCCCGTTCTTGCGTGCCTCCGCCTGCTCGGCGCGCAGCTGCTCGTAGTTGGACTCCCCGAGTAGCTTGTTCAAGGCGCCGTCGTAGTTGCCGCTGTCGTAGGTCAGGCCGGTCACCACGTCATGGCCGTTGTCGAACTTCGGGATGAAGTTCCGCCGGCGGACTTCCACCGGGTCCAAGCCCAGCTTGGCGGCCAGCAGATCCACAAGCCGCTCGACCATGAAGGTCGCCTCCGGCCGGCCGGCTCCGCGATAGGCCTCTACCGGGGTCGTGTTGGTGTACAGGCCGTAGACGTCCTCGTGAATCGCCGGGATGTCGTACACGCCCGACAGCATCAGCCCATGCAGGATCGTGGGTATGCCTGGCGCCGCCGTGGACAGGTACGCGCCCATGCCGGCCCAGACCGTGGCGCGGAGGCCGGTGATCTTGCCGTCAGCGGTAGCGGCGAGTTCGATCTCTTGGACATGGTCACGACCGTGCGTGGTGGCTTGGTAGTTCTCGCTGCGCGACTCCACCCATTTCACCGGGACGCCCAGCTTCTTGGAGCAGAAGATCGTGATGAAGTCGGCGGGATAGACTGCGATCTTGCTGCCGAAACCACCCCCGACCTCCGGAGCGATCACCCGCAGCCGATCCTCGGGGACTCCGATGACGAGCGAGCACAGGAACCGCACGATGTGGGGGTTCTGAGTCGTGTTCCATACGGTCAGCTCGCCCGTGGCCGGGATGTAGCTGGCCAGAGTGGCGCGCGGCTCCATCGCGTTCGGGATCAAGCGTTGCTGGACGATCGTCTCCTTGACCACGACTTCGGCTTGAGAGAACGCCTCGCCGATGTCGCCGCCCCCGGTGACCGTCCAGTGGAAGGCTTGGTTGCCCTCGATTTCCCCGTGGAGCTGGGGGGTGCCGTCCGCTGCCGCCTTCTTAGGCTCAACGACCGCATCCAGCGGCTCATAGTCGACGTCGATCAGATCCAAGGCGTCATAGGCCTGGTAGCGGCTCTCGGCGACGACGACCGCGACGATGTCGCCAACATAGCGAACCGTGTCCTTGGCGACGCAGTGATATTCGGCGATCTTCAGGTCCGAATCCGGGAGCAGCCAGGCGCACGGTGCCGGGGCGATATCTCCCTCGGTGTCGGCGCCGGTGTATACCGCAACCACACCCGGCGCTTCGCTGGCCTGCGCCGTGTCGATGCCGTTAATGCGGGCGTGCGCGTAAGGACTGCGTAGCAGCGCCGCGTGCAGCATGCCCGGCAGCGTGATGTCGTCGGTGTAGCTGGCGTTGCCAGTAATCAGCCGCGGGTCCTCTCGACGCCGAATGCCCGAGCCGAAAGTCGTTGCGCTCATGACGTCCCCCCTTGCATCGTTTCCGCTGCGTCTCGAACGGAACGGACGATGTTCTGGTAGCCGGTGCAGCGGCACATGTTGCCCTCGAGGCCGTGGCGGATTTCCTCGGCGGAGGGATCCGAATTGCAGCGCAGCAATTCGTGCGACGCCATGATCATGCCGGGCGTGCAGTAGCCGCACTGCAGGCCGTGCTTGTTCCAGAAGGACTCTTGCAGCGGGTGCAGCTCGGAGTCGTCGGCCAAGCCCTCGATCGTGGTAACCGAGGCACCGTCGGCCTGCACCGCCAGACAGGTGCAGGCTTTTGCCGAGACGCCGTCCAGCAAGACCGTACATGAACCGCACTGGCTCGTGTCGCAGCCGACCTTGGTGCCGGTGAGCCCGATCACGTCGCGAATGAAGTGGACTAGCAACAGCCGGGGCTCGACTTCTCTGTCGTAGCGTCGGCCGTTAACCGTGATACTGACTGGTATTGTCACCCTCTATGCCTCCCCTCGCGTCCGATGCGGAGGGTGCCGCGGCGGACGCGTTGAGAGATTGTAGCGCAACGCGATGTGGGGTGAGAACGGCGCGTCAGATTGATCCGGAGGAAAGATCCACGATCACGGGAGCTGATTGGGGCCACGTACAGCCGTGAAGCCCTTGGACTGCTTTCCGGTACTCCAAGTCGGCCCAGGCGTCGCGGAGCTGATCCTTGACGACTCTCGTTCCAAGGATGCGGTGCAGTCTCGAAGTTGCGGGCTGGCGAGGGTTGAATCCGTAGTTGAAACCCGTCCCGATGTCAGGGTGGCGATGGCGGTGCAAGTCGTACAAGTCAAATAGACCTAGGCCTAGCAACGCATCCAGCGCATCTCTTTCTCTCGACGTATGGTTCAACGTTCTCGGCAGAGCAGGTCCCTCTGAGACGACGTTAAAATCACCCGCCAGTACGCAGGCTCCACAGAGGTTGGATCGCTTGCCGACATGTTCATGCAATTGCTCCATCCACGCAATCTTGCGTTTCAGGGCTCCCTCGAACTTGTTTACAGCCGGATTTCCGTAAACCGCATAGACCGAGGAGAATTCTAGATCGCCCACGGTCACGGTGACGAACCGCGCTCCTGGGTCCCGCTGCCCGGGCAGGCCCATCTGCAAGATCTTCGGCTTGGGAAGTGTCTTTCGAACCAGTACCGCGACTCCCCAGCCGTTGCGGAACTCTCCGTCCCGGGCGTGGACGACGGATTCATAGCCGGCTTCCCGCAGCGCGTCCTCTGGGAAGTGATCTGTCGCCGCAAACGTCTTCTGGAGAGCCACGACATCTGGATTCCGACTGTCCAGCCAGTGGCGGAGATAGCGCAGCTTGGAACTGATGCCACCGATACACCACGTGGCAAGGCGCATGGCCGGGATTCTACCAGCCACCCGCCGGCCTGAGATTCTGGCTGGACCGGTCGATAAAGACCAACAGGGCTTACTCCAAGCCGCAGTAATGCGAGCGATGACGCGGTAGTCGCCTACCTGCTACTCCCAGAACTCGCCGAGTTTGCATCCCTTGAGGCCCTCGCTGACGCAGACGAGCGTGCTCGGCCCGACTTGGCGTCAGTCTACGGAGGCTGCACCAGCGGAAACTGATCGTCCGTTCTGGCGGCCCATTCGAGCAAGATCTTGCGGTGTCGGTTCAACTCGGACTGATACTCCGCAGCCGCCACTAGGGTGTTAATCTCGCCTGGATCGGCTTCGAGATCGAACAATTGCTCGCGGCGGCTGCCCGTGTCGTATACGACGTACTTGTAACGCTCAGTTCTCGCCATGCGACCCGACACCCCGCCATTTCGCCCGCGCGCGAAGGTCGTTTCGGCGATCACGTAAGGCCGATCCCAAGTTAGCGCTGCTCCCCGTGCGAGCGGGTGCAGCGACCGGCCGTGGGCCGGTCCCGGAGCGCCGGGGAGCCCGGCGGCATCCAATATGGTCGGCATCAGGTCGATGCCCGTCGAAACCAGTGCATTCGACGTGCTTCCCGGATTGCTCGCTTGCGGGTCGGCGATGAGGAGCGGGACGCGCACAGCCTGTTCGTACAGGACCTGCTTCTGGTTCCAGTGGTGACTGGCGACGCCCTCTCCATGGTCGCTGGTGAAGATGATGACCGTGTTGTCCTCGTGACCGGAATCGTGGAGAGCGTCAAGCACCCTGCCGATTTCCCGGTCCGCCTTCTCGACCAGTCGGTAGTAGCCCCAAAGGTACTGCCGCCATTCCAAGGCAGTCCAGTTGCCCGTGGGGTAGTGGAAGTCCCTATTCCTCTCTTGGCTCATGCGAATGGCTGCCGGCTCGTTTTCGGGAATGGCGAAGTTTGCGGGCAGCCGAGGAAGCTGGGCTGCGTCGTCTGGCAACTGCGGGATCGGGCCTTGCGGCAGGTCCTGTCCACGCGCGAGCTGGCACACGTCGTGAGGGTTGCGCACAGATACCGTCAGGAAAAACGGCTTGTCGCGAGGAGTTTGCAAGTATTCGATCGCCTTGTCGGCAGCGGCGCTATCGCTGCGGGTTTCTTCGGCGGCGGAGGAGTAGCCTGCTGCTTCGAACGACGTCCCGACATGCCACTTGCCGAAATAGGCCGTGTCGTAGCCGCCCGCCTGCATCAGTTTCCCGAGCATCGGATACTCGCCGTTGAGCTTGACGGAGTTCGTGGGCGTGCCGATCTCGTGGGGATAGCGCCCCGTCTGGATGCTGGAGCGGCAAGGCAAGCACAGAGGCTGGGTGACATAGCTCCGCGTGAACCGGACTCCTCGTGCGGCGATTCGATCCATCGCCGGTGTGCTGACGTGCGGGTTGCCCGTACAGCTCATCGCCTCGTCGGTCTGCTGGTCGGTCATCACCAGCAGCACGTTCGGACGCTCCGGAGCGGATCCGTGACGACAGCCGAGCAAGCTCACGCCTGCCAGTCCGGCGGTCCGTAAGAGTGAGCGCCTGTCTAGGTTTGTCAATCCAATCATGGCCGCTATCCAATCTGGCCGATTCCATCCCCGTTCGCAATGGCGCGGTAGTGAACGCGATCCGTAGGATCGGAGCGACTCACCCTGCCCGAGCAGGCCCCTCCGGCAAGTGCGCTGGAGACCATGCGGGAGGCGGTGCGCTCAATGCCACGCTCACCGGACTGCTGCCTCGTGCGTGCGATCAACCCTATGTTCGATCAGAACCGGAATGTGTACTGCAGCTTGGTTGCCAGCCGCGAGTCCTGCTGGCGGAAATCGTAGAAGCCCCCCAGTTCTTGGATCCATCCTTGGCCGAATATGAAGAACAGGTCGTTGCCTGGCTCCAGCGTCCAGCGCACGCGGCTCTGGAGTCCGAGGTTGCCTGACCGATTGTCGAATTGGATCAGGTTGGCGAACGACAGGAAGGGCGAGACGGCGTAGTTGATCTGCGTGCTGAAGATCCGGGCGACAAAGTTCCCTTCTGGCAGCTGTGCGAACGTCTGGTTGGAATTGAGACTGATCACGAACTTCGGCGGCATCTGGTAGCGCAGCCCCGTCTGCACGGTCTTGGCCGTCCCCGACCAGAAGTTTCCGAATGTCAGCCCGATACTTCCCTGCAGCTTGCGCTTCTGGGCCGATGTGAAGAAGATGCGCATCGGCGTGAACCGATACTCGCCAGGGGGAAGCACGACGCCCGGGGAAATCTCAAACGGCTCGAACAGGCGTTCGTAGGTCGGATTGAGGTCGAACAAGCTGTGCAAGGAGTCTCCAGACATGAAGTGCCAGTCAACGAGCGTGAAATAGAGCTTCCAAGTCTCGACGAGGCCGTTGTCAAGCCGCGTGAAGCGCGTGTAGAAGACGTCATGGAAGATCTGCTGAATGCCCGACGCCGGATTTGGTCGCGGGTTGTAGCTGGCTCCCAGCCGCATCATCCTCACGTTCGAACGCTGCACGAACCCCAGTTCGGGATCGAAATTCTCCTGGATCTCCCGCCACTGGAACTGCCCTTCGAATCTGTCGTTGTTGTAGTGAGCGCCGAATCCGTAGGATGCGTTCTTGTCTTCGACGCCCTCTTTGTTGGTCTTCAGCCCCCAGGCGTTGAAGAGCATGTTGCGGTTGGTCCCCAAGAAATTCGAGGTGGCAAGGCGAATGTCCATGCCGGCCGTGCTGCTCATCGACGTGCTCGCCGGGGCGAAGGGATCGTCGCTGGAGGCCGGCCTGGCAGGATCCCCGCCGGTGAAGATCGCGCCGACGTACGACTGTTCGAGGAAGTTCTGCCGCACGCGCCCGACAAACATGTTGCTGTCGAAGACGCCCGGTGTCTCGCGGGTGCGCACGTTCAAGACGCCGATCTCGGTGCGTCCGGCCCTGCCGGTGAGCTTGAGACCGTAGTCGATGGGCACCTCCTGCCCGCGCAGCAACCCGACACGGCGGCTAAAGAAGGGGAAGATCTCAGCCCCGGGGCTGGGTATGCCCCCGGGCTGATCGATGCCGGTCGTGGCGAAATTGAACACGCCGGCGTCTTGCAGGAAGAACGACCTCTTCTCGGGGAAGAAGATCGAGAACCGCGTCAGGTTGATCTGGCGATCATCGACTTCGGTCTCGCCGAAGTCGGTGTTGACCGTCGTGGACAGGCGCAGGCTCGGCGTCAGGTTGTAGAAAAGGTCCAGCCCCGGCTTGCCGCGGACGACATCGTTGCCCGTGACGCCGGAATGGAACCAGCGCTGCGCGATGAACGGGCGGACGTCGAGGCCGATGCCCTGCTCGATGTTTTCCAGGTTCGTGATCTCGCCCGCCTCCGAGACTTGGAAGAACTGCGTCTGGAAGCGCGCTCCGGTCCAGCGCACTTCTTCCAGCTTCCGCTGGATGATGCGGCTGATGTTGAAGCCCCACACGCTCTGGCCGGACGGAAAGCTCAGGCTCTTGAAGGGGATCGCGAACTCGGCACTCCAGCCATCGGAGGAGCGCTTGGTCTTGACGATCCAGATCGCGTCCCAGTCGTCGTTGGTCTCGCCGTTGGCGAACACCAGCCCATCCACCAGCGCCCCGTTGGGATTCGTGGAGAAGTGGAACGCGTTGCTCTGGTCGCGAAACGTGTCCAGGATGATGCTGAGGCGGTCGTCGGGGTTCAGGCTGGCGTCGCGCGCCATCTGCGAAGCCAGCACGCGCCGCGGCTCTGAGTCGTAGCACATCACGCCGATATAGAGGTTGTTCTTGTCGTAGAGCAACGTGACGTCGGTCCGCTCGGTCGGCCTCGCACCGGCCCGCGGGATCCTCTGGACCAGCTCGCCGATCTTCGGCGAGCGTCGCCAGGGCGCCTCGTCGAGGGTCCCGTCAATGACGATCGGGGAAGTGATCTCGGTCACCACGGCCGAGCGCGAAGCTGGAGGCGTTCCGGGCTGCTGGGCGGAGGCCACACACCAGAGCCCGGCTGCGAGCATCTGGCATACGCAGGTCGCGACCCGCGACAGACCTGCTCGGTAGTCCATGGGTGGGCGGGCCGTCTGCACGTTGCGGTTCCGAGCTTGGATTCGTTCGCGCGCCGGGGCGCGACACAAAGGGCATAGTCCGACTTCGGCGTCGGCCGGCTAGAGGCGATCCCTGACCCGACCGTTACTATAGCCCGTCGAGGACGATGCCTTTCCCCCGGCGCCTTCGCGCCAGGCACATCGAAGAGCCGGCCAGATTGCCGCTGGGCGCAACCAGCGCGGGGGTCGGCCCGCTATGGCATCACTCGAACATATTTCTGCAATAGGCGGCGGAACGGCTCGCCGGCGTAGAGGTTGCCCTCGTCATCGGCCGCCACGAATTCTGCTCCGCTGCCGCGCGTGAAGCGCGGATCGCCCCAAGGAAAGCGCACGAAGTAGCGAACCCAGCCAGATCTGGCGTCGCCGATCCGCAGGCCCATCTCCCAGCCGGGGTTCTGAACGTCGTCGGATTCGGAATCGGCCACGTAGATGTTGTCATGGCCGTCGAAGTAGATCCCGCTGGGTCGCCCGAACTGGGTCCAGCTGGCCAGGTGCTTGCCCTCTTGGTCAAAGATCTGGATGCGGTTGTTCTCGCGATCCGCCACGAACAGACGCCCGCGCTGATCGATCGCCAGCGCGTGCAGGACGTGGAACTCGCCGGGGCCATAGCCGGTCTTGCCCCACGACTTGATGAAGGTGCCATCGCTGGCGAACTTCATGATGCGGTTGTTGCCGTCGCGGTAGTGGCCATCGGCCACGAAGATCGTGCCATCGTCGCCGACCACCACGTCAGCAGGGGAGATGAAATGCTTCGGGCTGTCTCCCGGCACCCCCGGGGTTCCCAGCGTCATCAGCACTTCGCCGGTCGGGCTGAACTTGATCACGCGGTGCCCGCGCTCGCCTTTCGGCACGCGGCTGGAATTTGCCGCGTCAGTCACCCACACATTGCCGTCCGGATCCACATCGATGCCATGCGGCCAGATGAACATGCCGCCACCGAAGCTCTCCACCGCCTCGCCGGTCTCCAGATTGAACTTCACGACCGCGTCCAGATCCGACTCTAGGCATTCGTAGCCGAACTTGTCCGGCCCAGCGTCGCAGCGAATCACGGCCCACAGGTGCTTGCCGTCGGGATCAACGATGACGCCGCCGATGGCGCCGGGATTGCGTCCCTCGGGCAGCTTCGCCCAGCCCTCCACCATGCGGTAGGGGTCTGGATATGGTTGCGCTAGCAGCGGCGCGCCGGCCGCGACCACCAACAGCAGCGCCTGCGCCAGTGCGCATCGACTTGATCGGAGCATGAATTCACCTCGTTCCGCCTAGACAGGCAGGTCTAACCCGATATTCTAGCTTCCGTGTTTTCTGTCAAGGACATGCCCGGAAGCAGAAATTCCGGGCAGGCAAGGTCCGGGCCTGGCCGATGAGCCGGCCCGGCACTCGTGCAGTGCTGCGCTCGCGATCCCAAGCTGGAGCGACCGTTCCAAGCGGTTGAGGGCTTCCCGACACGGCTGACGAGGGCTACACTAGGGCTGAGTTCGGCCGTTCGCGCGATCGGCCGCAATGCCCCGTCCCATGCGCCGAAATGCATTCGTCTGCGTGGTTGCAGTTGCGACTCTAACGGCTGCCGGAACTCTACGGGCCGTTGAAGTCGACGCATCGGTAGCGGCGATTCTAGAGCGCCATTGCGTTGCCTGCCACGGTGCACAGCTGCAGAACGCCAATGTGCGGCTAGACAACCTCTCAGCGGAAACAACCGGGGATCGCCGGGCCACCGAGACTTGGCATGACGTGCGCAACGCGCTGAATCGGGGCGAAATGCCGCCCAAGGAAGCGCCACAGCTGTCATCTTCAGACCGAACGACCCTGCTTGGCTGGCTCGACGCAACGCTAGCCGATGACCTTGCTCCTGCCGCACCGGGACGGGTTGTCATGCGCCGCTTGAACCGCAGCGAGTACCAGAACACAATGCGGGACCTGCTTGGCCTTGACATCGATTTCGTCAAGAACCTTCCGCCCGACGAGGTGAGCCCGGACGGATTCACGAACAACGGTGCGTCGCTGCGAATGTCCGCCCTGCAACTCGAGCACTACCTCGGCGCCGCGCAGAACGGGCTTGCCCGCGCGATCGTCGAGGGGCCGGCCCCGCCAGTCTTCGAACACCGCGCCGTCGAAACCGTGGTCGACAAGCTGAAGACGGTGTACTGGTCGAACCGGCTGGGCCGCACCGGCACGTTCGTGGCGCGCGTCCCGGAGTTCCCTGACGAGGGGGAGTTTGTCCTGCGGATTCGCGCACGAAGCGAAGCGCCGCCCGGTGCGCCGCATCCGCGCATGCACGTCAGGCTTGGCTACCGCGCCGATACACAAACGCCGTCTCGCGACGTAGCGGAGGTCGATGTTCCGGACGGCCCTGCCCGCACCTTCGAGTTCCGCGGGCGCATCGAAGAGTTCCCGATCCAGAGCCGAGCGCAGAGCAAGTATCCGGGCATGCTGGTCTGGGTGAGCAACACCTATTCAGACGGCAAGCCCGCTCCACTTGGCCAGAAGGTCGACTTCGAGGAGGACGGCAGGATCAAGCAGAAGCTGGTCTGGCCGGTCGATCCCGAGTTCCCCGCCGTCGTCATTGAAGCGCTGGACTTCAAAGCACCCGTATACGCGGCTTGGCCGCCCGAGCATCACCGCCAACTGGTTACGGAGGCACCGTCGGCGCGAGAGGACGAGGCCCCGATCGCTGCCTCGGCATTGCGCCGCTTCATGCGCCGCGCCTACCGCCGCCCGGTTGACGAGGCCGACGTCGCTCCGATGCTGCGGTTCTTCGGCAAGGTCCGGCCGCGAGTCGCGAGCTTCGAGCAGGCCTTGCGGGAAACGCTGGCCATGGTGCTCATCTCTCCGGACTTCCTGTACAGGATCGAACGGCAAGATGGCGAGAACCGCCACGTCGACAACCACGAGCTGGCGTCGAGGCTGTCGTACTTCCTTTGGGGCACGATGCCGGACCAGCGCTTGACGGAGCTCGCGGACCGAGGCGAGCTTGCAGACCGCGGCACCCTACAGGCCGAAGCGGAGCGCCTTCTCGGCGACCCCCGCTCGTGGGCGTTCGTCGAGCATTTCAGCGACCAGTGGCTGGACTTGGCAGGGGTGCATCGCGTGGCGATCAACCCGAACTACTACCCGGACTTCGATCCCTCGCTCAAGCAGGACATGCGGCGCGAGACGCAGCACTTCTTCGCTTACCTGTTGCGAGAGAACCTCAGCGCGCTGAACTTCCTGCGGTCCGACTTCTCTGTCCTCAATCACAGGATGGCGCGCCATTACGGAATCGCGGGACCGCGCGGTGGGGCTTTCGAGCGCGTTTCCCTGGCCGGTGCCAAGCGTCCCGGCGGCGTGGCCGCCCACGCCAGCATCCTGCTGGCCAACTCCACGGGCGAGGATTCGCATCCTGTCGAGCGGGGCGTGTGGATTCGCACGGCCCTGCTGGGCGACCCGCCCGCTTCGCCGCCGCCGTCTGTGCCAAACCTCGCTAGCGGAGATGTCGACACCACGCTGCTGCCGCTGAAGCGGCAGCTCGAACTCCACCAGGACAGCGCGGCCTGCGCTCACTGCCACAGCGGGATCGACCCGTGGGGAGTCACGCTGGAGGAGTTCGACGCCGTCGGGCTCAAGCGCTCGAGCGTGCTGCGGCGCTCGGGCGACGAGGCGGTGGAGCACGCGGTGGACGCGTCCGCCATTCTGCCCGACGGGCAGCGCGTGGATGGTGCGGAGGCGCTCGCGGACTACATGCTGGCCAGTCAGCGCGGCGTGTTCGCCCGCGCCTTGACGGCGAAGCTGCTGGCCTATGCCCTGGGCCGCAGCCTGATCGCGGCGGACCAGTCCTCCGTGGACGAGATGACGAAGGCCTTCGAGAAAGCGGACTATCGCCTGCGCGAGCTTTGTACAATCGTTGTGACCAGCGACTCGTTTCTGAGCCGCTGACCCGCAAGGCAACCATGGCACGCAAGTCTTGGCACTTGGACCGGCGCACGTTCCTCCACGGCGCGGGAGTCTCGCTTGCGCTGCCCGTCTTGGAATGCATGGCCGCCGACGGCAGGCCCGCCGGACAGCCCAGGCGCTTCTTTGCGGGCTATTTCCCGTACGGAATCGTCGACCGCGCTCCTGACAGCGAGGCGGCTGAGTGGAATTGGTTTCCGACCGGAGACGGCAAAGATTTCCGCTTGAACAAGAGCTTGGCCCCGTTGGAGCCGCTTCGCTCCGAGCTGACGATCTTGGGCGGCCTGTCGCACCCCAAGGGTCGCAACATGGGCGGCCACGACACCGCGGACACCTGGCTCACCGGGGCAGAGCTCAAAGAGGGCCATTTGGAGAACACGGTCTCGATCGATCAGATCGCGGCCATGCGGTACGGGGACCGCACGCGTTACCCGTCGATGGTGCTTTCCAGCGATGGCGGGGTTGGCGAGCCGACCCGGTCGAGCACGCTTTCTTTCAGTCGCACGGGCCAGCCGGTGCCTGCCGAGAACAAGCCGAAGCAGGTGTTCAATCGCCTCTTCGGAGTCGATCCTAGGTCGCTCGAGGCGCAGCGCCAGAGTCTGGACAGCTCGCGGAGCATGCTCGACCTCGTCATGGAGCATTCCGCTACCGTGCGGGGCAGGCTTGGCAGCCACGACCGCGTCAAGCTGGACGAGTACTTGGAATCGGTTCGCCAGATCGAGCGCCGCGTCGAGAAATCCCAGCAGTGGCTCGAAGTGCCGAAGCCTCGCGTTCCCGCCACGGGCTTGCATCTTGAGGCGGACGACACGACTCCGGGTGAGTTGATCAAGACGATGTACGACTTGGTCTACCTGGCGTTCCGCACGGATTCCACGCGCGTCGCAACCTACCAGATCGGCAACATGAACGGGGCCACCTCGATTGCCGGCAAGTTTCCGCAGCTATTGGGCCTTGCCGACAACATGCACAGCTTGGCGCATGGTGCCCGCAAGAACGACGCCGGTGCCGCGCCCCTCGGCCAGTGGGATCTGTTCCTGACCGAGCAACTCGCCTACTTCATTGAGAGGCTGCGCCAGACGCCTGAGGGGGACGGCACTCTGTTGGACAGCACCTTGGTGTTCTACGGCAGCAGCAACTGCCAGACGCACGTCAACCTGAACTACCCGCTGCTGCTCGCGGGCGGCAGCGACATGGGAATGTCACACGGCGGCTTCCGCAAGTTCGGGACGGAAGTCCCGCTTGCGAACCTGTACGTGACGCTGCTAGACCGGCTCGGCGCTCCAGTCGATTCGTTCGCTGACAGTACGGGCGCGCTGGACCAGATCTTGGCCTAGGCGAGCGGCTGGCAGCAATCCTTGCGCCGGTGCGCTGCTCGCGCTCGCGGCGTCGCTGCATTATCCGTGGCGTCCGATCGGAGCGCGGAGTTCTTGGGACTCGGGTGCTAGCCCGCAGCAAGCCTACGAGCAGTTTGCTCTGAGAGCCGTGCGGGCCCGCGGGGAGAGAATTCCCAGATAATGCAAACTAGTTGCATCATTGCACTGTTTCCTTGCTATCGTTGCATCATTATGTTGCACATCGATTTCTATAAAAATGGATTCGCGTTTTCGGGTCCGAGTGGTTGCACTCGCTTGGCGGCCATTGCTGCCACAACCCTGCGCCTCTCCGTCGCTGCTGTTTGCTTGACAGTCATCGGTGTCGGGCAGTTGGCGGGAACCCCCAAGGCGGACGGCGTCTCGAATCAGATTGTCGATGCCTTGGCAGAGGAGTTCATGAAGGGCTTCCGCGCCATGGTCGACGACCAGGACGGCAACGTGGACGTGGTGGCCATGATTCAGACGTTGAAGGCAGTCGGCTACGGCCAGGCCGAGCCCATCCGGCGCGGGCGTGGCGGCGGTGCCGATCCATTCGACGTGTTCGAGCGGGCCGATGCGGACGGGGACGGGATCTTGCGCGAAGACGAGGCGGGTCCGTTCGTGCGGGGCACAGAGTATTTCCAAGACGGCGAGGTGACCCTGGAGGAGTTCCAGAAGGCCTGGAGGGAACTGGCGGCTCGTCGCGGCGGCCGACGTGGCGGTGCCCGAGGTGGCGGCGCCCGTGGCGGCGGCGGTCGCGGTTCCGGCGGTAGCGGCGGAGGTGGTCGCGGCGGGGGAGGCCAGTCGAGTGATATCGAATTCTTGGCTGCGCTCGATGCGAACGGTGACCGCGCGTTGACGGCCCACGAGGCCAGGGCTGCGATCGAGGCTGAAATCGAGGAAGCGATGGATACCCGCGTGAGTCTGGACGTGAATCAAGATGGGAAGGTCTCGGCGCGAGAGTACGGTCTGTCCCAACCCTCGACGGGACGCGAGGTCGACGCGGACGGCCTAGACGGGCACGCTCGCGGCCACTTTGAACGTGAAGACTACGACCGAGATGGAGTGATCACTCTGGACGAGATCGCCGAACGGGCGGCACGGGGTCCGATTCGGCGGCTGCGGGCCATGCAGCTCAGCGTGCGCATCGCGCGCGCCGATGCCAACGGCGACAGCAAGCTTGGTTGGAGCGAACTCCAAGCGTCGAGCGGAAAGGCGGATTGGGCCGGGCTCGGCGTTTCCGAGCAGAGCCCTATGGAGCTGGTGCAGCTCTATCCGAGGATTTACGGCCTAGAACTTGAGCAGAGTGCGGAGCTGGATCGGGAGCTGCCGTCACGGTAGGCGACGAGCGAAGCGCCGGACTCGACCAGCGGTCCAATCGCCTCGGGCCCGCAGCGCGGCGGGCGCGCCAAGGCCGTGCACACGGTGCTAACTGCAGCCGGCGTTTCGGGGCGAGCGCCAGTCTCGACAGGCGCGCCTCACGCGACCATTTTGGTGCGAACGGGGAGACTCGAACTCCCACGGGTTGCCCCACTAGAACCTAAATCTAGCGCGTCTACCAATTCCGCCACGTTCGCCAGTCGCGAGCAGCATGCCGCACACCCGTAGCATTGCGGCTAGTCCCGGCGCGGTTCGGTGCCTGCACACTTATCGTAGCCGACACATGGTCGCGACGAAGACGCGCACACTTGCTAAGCCCGTTGCGGTGCTACAGCACGTCGAGAATCGGCAGGGTAGGCGAGTGTGGCAGCGCAATCGCGTGTCTGACCAAGTCTCGGTTGGTGTCGTGCCAGGCTGATCGGGTGGGCTCAGCGCCCGACCCTCGCGGCTGGGACTCGCCCGGCCAATCCGCAGGAGGCTGCGCTCAACGCGGCGGGCGCAGCTGCAGGTCGGGAACGCTGCCTAGGGGCAGGGCGGTGATTTTCTCGCCCAGAGGGTACTCGAGGTTGCCAGGATAGACGACCCAGAGGTGCTCGAGGCCCAAGTCCGCAATGGCGATGTGCATCGACTTTGTCGTGCGCGGGGCATCGGTGCATTTGAACTCAAAGCCCCAACGGCGTCCCCGCCTGACTAGCATCAGATCCAGCTCAGCGCCGCGCTGAGTCCGGTAGAAGTAGGCCTCGCGCTGGCCGTGGGCGATGAGAGTCTGTTCCAGACAAAAGCCCTCCCAGCTTGCGCCGTAGCGCGGATGCATCGGGAGATCTTCCGATTCCTCCAAGCCCAGCAGGAAGTGCAACACGCCGCTGTCCCGCAAGAAGACCTTCGGCGACTTTACGAGGCGTTTGCCGAGGTTCTCAAACCAAGGCGGCAGCATCCGGATCATGAACGCTCCAGACAGCAGGTCGCGATACTTGTTGACGGCGGTGACGCTGACGTCCATAGAGTGAACGAGCGCCGAAGCGTTCCAGATCTGCCCGTGAAAGTGGGCAAGCATGCGCCAGAAGCGGCCGACGGCCTCGGGCGACACCCGCGGGGACAGCATCGGGATGTCCCGCTCCAAGAAAGTGCGTGTGAATGACTGCATCCAGCGAGTCCAGGCTGCCCCCGAATGGGCGAGAAAGGCGCGGGGAAAGCCGCCACGCATCCAGAGCGCGTCCTGATGGCTTGCCCCGACTTCGGACAGAGCGAAACCAGCTACATCCAGCAATTGGACCCTGCCGGCGAGCGTTTCGGAGATATCCTTGACCAAATCCCAAGACGCGCTGCCTAGCAGGAGGAACACCGCCTTGCGGTCAGGGTCGTCGCAAATCGGGCGCAGCACTTCGAACAAGTGGGGCAGTCGTTGCACCTCATCGAGGACCACGAGCCCCTCCTTGCGCCGCAATAACATGTCCGGTGTTGCGGACAGCGCTTCGCGCGCAGCGACATCCTCCAGATCAAAGGCCGTTGCGGGCTCCCCCCACTCCAAGGCGACGAGCCTCGCCAAGGTAGTCTTGCCGACTTGCCGGGCACCCAGCAAGGCCACGACCGGGGCTTCGGAGAGCCCCCTCATGGTCGATGCGAGCAAAGCTGGCCGTCGAATAGTTTGTTGTATATTCACTTTATAAAATCTAATATACAACAATAATCAGGACTGATGCTCGCTCCGTTATATCGTCTCTCGCCGGTCGCTTTCAGGATCGGCCTGCTTTGACGCGCCAGCCGATTGAATAGCGAGCGAGGGCTGCCGGCAGGCCAGGCAGCATTCGGTATCATGGCCAGCATGTCCGAAACCGTCGATCTAGTCAGAAGTGCCCTGTCGAGTGGCCAGGGAGTGTTGAGGCTGGCCCCGGCTTGGGTGCCGCGGTCGTTCCTCATGCCGGGAGGGCGGCTCAAGCTCCACCCGGCCGACATTTATGCTCTCGGCGCACATCGCGGTGGCATTGACGAGCGCTGGTTCTCGTCAACCACCAATGCCGACAACGGTCCGGGCACCCCCGATGACGAGGGGCTGAGCTACATCGTCGCGTCGGACGGTGCGGCAGCCCCGCACAAGGTGCTGTTGAAGACGGCCGTCGAGGAGATCGGCGACGAGATTCTCGGCAGCGATGTGATGAGCTCCCAGGGCGGCTGGAACGTGCTCTGCAAGTTCTTCGACAACCTCGGCCCGATCCCGCACCACATGCACCAAGACGAGGAAGCGGCCGCCCGCGTGGGTCGGCGCGGCAAGCCAGAGGCGTACTACTTCCCTCCCCAGTACAACTACAAGGAGAACAACTTCGCGTACACGTTTATGGGCTTGGAGCCGGGTACCACCAAGGACGATGTCTGGCGCTGCCTAGAGCGCTGGAACGAGGGCGACAACGGCATCCTCTACCATTCCAAGGCCTACAAGCTCAAGCCCGGCACCGGCTGGCAGATTCCCGCGGGCGTTCTGCACGCACCGGGCTCAGCGGTCACGTACGAGCCGCAGGTGAACTCAGATGTCTTCGGGATGTTTCAATCGATGGTCGAAGGCCGGTATGTGCCGTGGGACCTGCTGGTCAAGGACGTGCCGCCGGAGCATCACCAAGACCTCGAGTACATCATCGGCATGCTGGACTGGGACGCGAATGTCGATCCGAACTTCATGGAGCACAGGTTCTTCGAGCCATGTCCGGTGCGCCCTGTCGACGAAATGGCAGAAGACGGCTACAGCGAGGCCTGGGTCACCTATTCGACCTCCGACTATTCGGCGAAGGAGCTGACGGTGCATCCCGGCCGCAGTGTCACGATCCGCGACGCGGCCGCCTACGGCACCATCGTGACCCAGGGGCGCGGCCAGATCGGCGTGTGGGACGCGCATACTCCCGCCATGATCCGTTTCGGCGAACTCACCGCGGACGAGTACTTCGTGAGCGCGGCTGCCGCCGGGGAGGGCGTGCGGATCACGAACCTGAGCCCGGACGAGAACTTGGTCATGCTCAAGCACTTCGGTCCCGATAATCCTGACGCGCGAGCCTTGGTCCGATAGTCGCGCAGAGGCGGCCCTATCAATAGTTCTTATCACTCCTAGTGCCGCTCGTGATGCCGTTCGGCACTGTGATACGATGACGGTTTCACAGTACTACCGAGCGGGCGGCGCCCGACCTGGGCGCGTGCCCTAGTGCTGATCCCCTCACAAGCCATATAGGAGGAAATCAATGGCTGTAAAACGCACCCCTGCTGAGGTCATGGCGTACGCCAGGGAGAACGATTGCGAGATTCTGGACCTGCGCTTCGCGGACCTGCCCGGCATCTGGCAGCACGTGTCGTACCCGATCGGCATGCTGGACGAGGAGAGCTTCGAGGACGGCTTCGGCTTCGACGGTTCGTCGATCCGCGGCTGGCAGGCAATCAGCGAATCCGACATGCTGATCGTCCCCGACCCGGACACGGCGTTCGTTGATCCGTTCAACCAAGTGCCCACGCTCTGCGTCGTCTGCAACATTCTCGATCCGATCACCAAGCAGCACTACGAGCGCGATCCCCGCTGGATCGCGCAGAAGGCCGAGAAGTACTTGCAATACACCGGCACTGGCGACACCGCGTACTTCGGTGCCGAGGCCGAATTCTTCCTCTTCGACAACGTCAGCTACGACTCGTCGTACAACTTCGGCTTCTACAAGATCGATTCCGAGGAAGGCCGCTGGAACTCCGGCCGCGCCGAGAACAACCTCGGCTACCGCCCGCGCTACAAGGAAGGCTATTTCCCGGTTCCGCCGACGGACCACATGCAGGACATCCGGACGGAGATGACCAAGGTCATGATGGACTGCGGCATCGAAATCGAGTGCCACCACCACGAGGTCGCCACGGGCGGCCAGTGCGAGATCGACCAGCGCTTTGACACGCTCGTGCTGTCTGCTGACAACATGATGCTGTACAAGTACATCGTCCGCCAGGTCGCCTACCAGCACGGCAAATCGGCCACCTTCATGCCGAAGCCCTTGTGGAATGACAACGGCTCTGGCATGCACACGCACCAATCGATCTGGAAGGGCGGCGAGCCGACGTTCGCGGGCGAGGGGTACGCCGGCCTCAGCGAGACGGCGCTGCACTATATCGGCGGCCTGCTGAAGCATTCCCCGGCTCTGGCGGCCATCGTGGCTCCGACCACCAACAGCTACAAGCGCTTGGTGCCGGGCTTCGAGGCTCCCGTCAGCCTGGCCTACTCGCGGCGCAACCGCTCGGCGGCCTGCCGCATCCCGATGTACTCGGCGAGCCCCAAGACCAAGCGCGTCGAGCTGCGCTACCCCGACCCGTCGTGCAACCCGTACCTGGCGTTCTCTGCCTGCCTGATGGCCGGACTGGACGGCATCCAGAACCGCATCGATCCGGGCGAGGCGCTGGACAAGGACATCTACGACCTGTCTCCGGAGGAGCTCAGCAACGTGCCGGCGCTGCCGGAGGATCTGGCCGGCTCGCTGCAGGCGCTGGAGCGCGACCACGAGTTCCTGATGCAGAACGACGTCTTCACCGAAGAGGTGATCGCCAGCTACATCGACTACAAGCGCTCCGCCGAGGTCGATGAGGTGCGCCAGCGGCCGCACCCGTACGAGTTCTCGCTGTACTACGACATCTAGTCGCGGCAGCGCGAGTTCGCCATTCCCCGCGGCCGGGGGCTCTTGCAAGGAGCCTCCGGCCGTTTCCGTTCTCGGAGCTGTCGTCCTCCGCTCACTGGTTTCATTCGGAGACCGGGCTAGCCCGTCGTGTGGCTGCGGTCTCTGATGTACCGCACCAAGCCGTCTAGGTCGCAGATGGTGGAAGTCGGGCCCTCGATGAAATCGCTCTCGCGACAGACCAGGAAGCGGCGGTGTGCACCGACCAGGTTGGCGTTCGCGTCGAGGCGCTTGAGGTCGCTTTGGCGCGGGTTGGTAGTGAGCTTGGACTCGATGGCCCAGAGTTCGGACTCCAGTCGGACGAGCAGGTCGATCTCGCGCTGGTCGCTAGTACGAAAGTGGTACGCCTCAAACAGGCGGTCCGCCTGCTGCAGGGCGGCCAGGACTTGCTCGATCACGTAGCCCTCCCAGCTGGCGCCGATCCACGGTTGGTGCAGCAACGAGTCTTCATCGGCCACGTTCATCAGTGCGTGCAGCAGCCCCGTGTCGCGCCAGTAGACCTTCGGCCGCTTGTCGAGCCGCTTGCGAACGTTCCCGTGATAGGGAGCTAGGCGCCGGACTAGGAACGCTCCTTCCAAGTAGTCCATGTAGTGGTTGACCGTGTGGTAGGAGAGCGCCATGCTGCGGCCGATCCGGCTGGCGTTCCACTCCTGGCCGTGCGCGGCCGCAACCATCCTCAGTAGGCGGATGGTGGTCTGGGCTCTGGCAGGCAGGCCCCACAGCGGCAGGTCTCGCTGGGCTAGCAGTTCGAGGTAGTTTCTCTGCCAGCGGGGGTACGCTCCCTTCGTCAACACTCCGCCGTCCGGGTAGCCGCCACACAGCCAGTGATTGCCCGGCGCCGCCGCTGGTGTGATCTCGGATGCGGTGATCGGGGTCATCTCGACGATCGCAAGCCTGCCTGCGAGTGACTCGCCCACTTCGGACATCAAGGCGGGAGAAACCGAGCCCAGCACCAGAAAGCGACCATTGCGCCTGCGGTCAGCATCGATCGCGCCGCGAAGTCGGACGAACAGGTCGGGCCAAGTTTGGGCCTCGTCAAAGATCACTAGCTCACGCCCCGCCGCCAGAGAATTCCACGCCAGATCGGCTTGTATCCGATCAGCTTCCTGCTCGATGTCGAAGTAGCGTCCGCCGAGTGATGCAGCGAGCGTAGTCTTGCCGCATTGGCGCGGCCCGAGCAGGGCCACTGCTGGATAGCTGGAGAGCCGGTTCCGCAATACCGACCTGATTGCGCGAGGCAACATCTTGCAAATTAGAATATCATTTCTAATTTACAAGAATCAAGGTTCGCCTTGCCAGCGCGGCACTTGTCGCCAGTTGCCGAAATATCAGCAATCGGTCCGGCGCTTTGTTCCAAGGATCGTGCGCGCTGCGAGGCCCGACCGGAAGGGCCGGGGAGGGGCGGACTCGCCTCTATTGTTTCGTGACCCAGATCGGACTGGACCAGGCGACATTGCCGTCATGCTGTTCCACCCGCACGTAGTAGTAGTGTTCGCCAGCGGCCAGTTCCTGCTCGCGGAACTCGAACTCCATGCTCTCGCCATCCCCCGCCAGCGTGTGCACGTAGGTGTTGTCCCGCACCACCACGGCCTCCTTGATGGCGCCCGTGCCGCGGATCGAGACGGTTGCGGTTGGGATTTCCGTCGAAGAGAACTCGTCGCCTTGGATCCACTCGCCGCCGCTCGTCTTGAGGCGATAGTCGAGGATGATGTTGCTGGTCGCCGCATAGGTGTGGCGCAGGCGCATGGCGTTGACCAGCCCCCGGCGGGAATAGTCGTCGCTGAGAACCATCGCGTAAGAGCTGTGCGTGGAAACGTGGTCGGAACTCGCCTGCACTCCCAGCTTGTAGCCCTTCTCCCAAGCCAGCCAGACGAAGCCCTTGGGCCGATAGTTCCCGGCCCACAGGTCCGTCCGCGCAGCCGAGGATGCCAGCGGAGCGCCCTCGTGCTCGGCCGAAGTTCGCGCTCCTTGGAAGATCTCCACGATCGGCTCCAGTTCCGGGTCGTTGTCGCGCCAGTCCGTTCCCATCGTAGTGTGAGAGGTGTGCGAGGTCGCGATCCCTTTCTGATTCCTCAGGGCGTCGTAGAGGAAACGTCCGCTGCTCGTGTTGCGTTCCTCTTGCGTGATCGGAATCGGCCTGTTGCCGCGCTCGGCGTAAATGATGTTGCGGTGCCCGTTCGGGTAGCTTAGGCTGCGCTCGTAGCCGAAGAGCGTGACGAAGCGCCCTGGAACATGGAACATGTCCTCGGCCTTCTCGGTGCGCCACCAGCTGTACTCGGTGTCGTTGGTGCCCTTGTGATCGGTGACCAGGTAGAAATCCATGGCGCCGCCGTCCATCATGTAGCGGAACGAGTCGTACAGCGAACCATCGCCCGAGCCGTCGAGCGAGATATCGGTGTGGCGATGCAGGTCGCCGCGGTAGATCTTGTAGCGCTTGCCGCCGGAGTCGATGGTGTAGTTGCGGACGGCCGCCACCTGCTCCGCTTCCCGCGGCTCTGCCGGCAGCATGGCCGGCGGCTCGACAGCTCTCGGGCCGAGCAGCGGCGGATCGATGCGCGTGTTGCCGAACTGCGCGGACAGCTCGGCGAAGAAGACCTGGTTTTCCTTCGGATAGTGTCCGAACGTTGGCCCGCCCCAGAGCTTCTGGTCGGTCGTCCAAGCCGCGTACACGTTTCCGTCAGCTCCCGCGACGACATCCAGCGGACCCTCGTTGCGGCCCACGCTGTCGGGCAGCGGGAAGGGATCCGCCCAGCGGTCCCCGGAGTAGTAGGTCGCCATCACCTCCCACTTGCCGCCGGCGGCCCATAGCGACTCGGGCTTCACGGACCGAACGCGCGGCCGCACTAGGAGCCAAATGCGACCCTTGCTGTCGGGCGCTAGCTTGGGGGTCTGGATGTAGCGCTTCACACTGGGCCGGAAGCGGCGGTTTGCGTCATCGAGAGGGGCGAGCCACTCGCTGCCGTTCCAGACGACCACCCGATTGGTGCGCGACTGGTAGATCCCGGTGCCGCCCCGCAGCAGGAAGCCGGTGTCCTTGCCCCAGTTCTCCTCGGACTCGTCGTACGAGATCCAGACTCGGTTCTGGGCATCGACGGCGATGGTCGGCGTGCCGTGATAGCGCGGCGTATCGGTCACTTTGACCAAGTCCCCGGCGCGTCCGGCGCTGACAGAGCGCAGCCGAATGTTGTAGCTGCCGCCCTGGTAGCTGTCCCAGACCACCCACGCGGTGCCTGCGGTATCAGTCGCGATGTCGGGATACCACTCGTTGGCGGCCGCTCCGGGATGACTCAGCGGCAGCTCGTCGGACCAATCGCTGCCGTCGAAGGCGCTGTAATAGATCCCGGAAAAGCCCCTGCGGGCCGACTGCCAGGCGAGGTGCAACCCGCCGTGACGGTCGCTCGCCATGACGGGGAACAGATTGTTGCCAGAGCCCTCGCCGACCGCGCTTGGCGCGCTCCACGATCCGTTGCTACGCGTGGCGTGCAACAGGCTCCAAGTCCCGCCGTTGCGCATGGACCAGACCAAGTGCAATGTCCCGTCGCGGTCGTAGGCTGAGGCCAGTCCCTGCAGGTCGCCCGACGCTCCGCCGATGCTGGCGATCTCGCCCCACTCGCCATTCGCGCGGTCGCGCGCGAAGACTTGGTCGTTCTCGTCCTTGTAGCCGATCCAAGCCAGCGAGAGCGTCCCGTCGTCAGCCATCGCCATGGCGGGATAGTCGTCCTCGAACTCGTCGGTGGTCAACGCCTCGACGGGCGGCACGCGGCGCAATTCGACCTTGGTGGAGAGGATGTGCATCGCGTCCGACGGCGGCAGGTCGGCAGGCTTGAAGAAGAAATCGCCGTTGACGGTCTTGACAGAAACTGTCGCGTCGTCCGGTGCCCGGTAGTACAGCGTGACTCCGACGTCCTGCACGCGTGTGACATGCGGGAAAGGGAGTTCGTGCGGGTGCATGCCGCCGGTCGGCCGCACCCACGGATCGGTCCGGGCGACCCACGAGTTGTTCTCGCCGATCGATTCGCCGTCCTTGAAGCGGTAGCCCCGTAGGTCGACGACCTCGCCCTTGTCAATGCTGAGCGAGCCGTCCCACGGGATGGGCTCATGGTCCTTGATGCCGAACTCGATGTTGAGCGCCTTGAGCGGGTGCTCTTGGGCCAGCCCTGCCGAACAGACGAGAAACAGTCCCAGGATCAGTGCGAGGCGTTTCATGAGTGCCACACATTATATGTGGGCAGGAGGGCTTTCAATTGCCGGCGGCACATGGCGGCACATGGCTGGGTTGACCTGGCGCTATCGAAAGCCTTACTCTGCCTAGCGTGCGCTGGCGGGTACTGACGCTGCTCGTGTCGTTGGCCGTGGGGGCCGCGGGCCAAGAACTGGAGCGCAGCCCGTTCCACGGGGACGAGACATCGATCGGAGTCGGCAAGGCCTCCTTCCGCCTGCGCTGCTCCGCCTGCCACGGCATTCACGCCGAGGGCGGCAAGGGGCCGCCGCTGAATCGCGGGGAGTTCGCCGCGGGTAACAGGGACGTGGACATCTACCGCGTGATCGCGCGCGGCGTGCCGGGAACGGAGATGCCCGCCTACGGCACCCGCAATACCGAGGAGAACATCTGGCGGATCGTGGCCTTCTTGCGCACGTTCGAGGCTGTCGGGGATGAGCGAGTGGACGGAAACGCGGAGCGTGGCGAGGCCATCTTCTGGGGCACGGGCGGCTGTGGCGGCTGTCACAAGGTGGGTCGCCGCGGCGCCTCGTACGGGCCGGACCTGACCCGTATCGGGCGCTCTCGCAGCGTGCAGCACTTGCGCGAGGCGCTGCTGGACCCGGGCAAGGACCTGCCCGCCGGATACTTCGTGGTCAAGGTGGTCACCCGCGACGGCCGGACGGTGTCGGGAATCGGCTCGGGCATCGACGATTTCTCGGCGCAACTGCGAGACGCCTCGGGCAGGTTGCACTCCTTCTTGCGCGAAGACGTGGAATCCATCGAGCGCGAATTCACATCGTTAATGCCCTCTTACGGCGAGAGCCTATCTGACCAGCAGCAGCGAGACTTGCTCGTGTACATGCAGGCGCTGCGCGGCGAGGAGTCCCGATGAACAGACCAGTCTGGCTTGCATGCATCTTGCTGGCGTGCGCCGCAGCGGCGCTTGGCCAGGTTGACTCGGAGGCTCTTGCAAATTCGCAGCAAGACGATGAGTCTTGGCTGATGTACGGGCGCAACTACTCTGCCTGGCGCTACTCGCCGCTTGATCAGATCGACACCGGGAACGTCGGGCAAATCGCGCCGGCCTGGATCTTCCAGACGGCGGAGAGCGGGAAGTTCCAGACCACTCCGCTGGTCCGAGACGGAGTCATGTACGTGACGGGCCCGTCGAATCATGCTTGGGCGTTGGACTTGAAGACGGGCCGCGAGCTGTGGCACTACTCCGAGCCTGTCCCGGACGACTTGACGCTGTGCTGCGGCAAGCCGAACCGCGGTTTCGCGATCCTCGGCAACCTGCTGTTCAAGGTCAACATGCAAGCGACCCTGGTCGCGCTGGACGCTACCACGGGCGATGTCGTGTGGGAGGTCGAATCGGCGGACTACCGGAAGGGCTATTCCAATACGGTAGCGCCGCTGGTGGTCAACGGCATGGTGGTGGTCGGGATCGCGGGTGCGGAGTTCGGCACGCGGGACTTCATCGATGCCTACGACGCCGAGACGGGAGAGCGGCGCTGGCGCTTCTGGACCGTGCCCGGGCCGGGCGAGCCCGGCAACGAAACCTGGGGCGGGGATTCCTGGAAGCGCGGAGGGGCCTCGACTTGGATCACCGGGAGCTACGATCCGGAATTGAACCTGATCTACTGGGGCACGGGCAATCCGGGTCCCGATCTCGACGGGGCTCCGCGCCCGGGCGACAACCTGTACAGCGATTCCATGCTGGCGCTGGACGCCGATACCGGCGAGCTCCGCTGGCACTTCCAGTTCACCCCGCACGACGTGCACGACTGGGACTCCGTGGCCGACCCGGTGCTGATCGATGTCGAAATCGATGGCCAGCCGCGCAAGGCGCTGGTGCATGCTAACCGCAACGGCCACTTCTACGCCCTGGACCGCACCAGCGGCGAGTACCTCTTCGCCCGCGCCTACACCGAGGTCAACTGGGCCGACGGCATGACCTCGGCCGGTCGGCCGATCTTGATTCCCGGGCGCGAGCCCACCGACGAGGGCACGCTGACCTGTCCGGGCATGGGCGGCGGGCACAACTGGCACGCCACCTCCTATAGCCCGCAGACCGGCCTGTACTACTTCAACTCCGGCGATGGCTGCCAGATCTACCACGGCGCGACACAAGATTTCGTCGAGGGAGAGTTCTATCTGGGCAGCGCCATGGAGAACGTGACCGGCGAGCCCCGCGAGGGCTCCATCCTGGCGGTGGATCCCGGCACCGGTGACAGGCGCTGGCGTTTCCCGCTGGTGAGCCCGCCGACCAGCGGGATGCTCTCCACCGGCGGCGGGCTGTTGTTCGCCGGCACCTTGGAGGGCTACTTTGTCGCGCTGGACGCGGCCGACGGCAGGCTGCTGTGGCGCTTGCAGACCGGCGGGCCCGTGCGAGCGCCGGCCATCACGTACCGCTTCGAGGGCCGCCAGTACGTGGCAACCGCGGCCGGTTCGGCGATCATCGCCTTCGCCCTGCCGCGCTAGGTTGCGCGGAGACTTACGATTTCAAATGCGCCCTTCGACAGGGCGTACGCTGAAGCTACAGACTGTGAGGCAAGCAAGGCACGCACGTGGCGGGCTTGAAGCATCTGATAATCAACGAGAGGTGAACAATGCAAAATGACATTCCTATCGACTCACTCCGCGACTCGTTACGGAGAATTCTAGGCGGCGGGCTCAGTTCGCTTGTCCTCATCGTCGTCCTGCTGGTTCTGGTGTTCAACTGCTTCCAAGTTGTGGGAGCGGGCGAGCGCGGCGTCGTCTTCTCGAAGTTCGGCGGCATCCAGCAAGGCGTGCGCGGCGAGGGGCTGCAGTTCAAGATCCCCTTCATCCAGCAGATCATTCCGGTCGACGTCCGGATTCAGAAGGTCGAGACCGACTCGTCGGCGTCGTCGAAGGACCTTCAGACGGTGGACTCGCGCATCGCCCTGAACTACCACATCGCCCCGGAGCTGGCAGCGCAGATTTACCAAGAGGTCGGCGTCTTGTACAAGGAGCGGCTAATTGACCCGTCGGTGCAAGAGGCCGTTAAGGCGGTGACAGCGCAGTTTACCGCCGAAGAGCTGATCACCCGGCGCGCCGAGGTGTCGGTCAATATCAAGGAAATGCTCACTGAGCGCTTGGTCAGCCGGCACATCGTCGTGGACGAGTTCAATATCGTGGACTTCAGCTTCTCGCCGGTGTTCAACGACGCGATCGAAGCGAAGCAGAAGGCGGAACAAGATGCGCTGAGGGCGCAGCGGGACTTGGACCGCATCAAGATCGAGGCCGAGCAGAAGGTGACCGAGGCTCAGGCCGAGGCCGAATCGCAACGGCTCCAGAGGGAGACCATCACCGACACGATCCTGCAACTCCGCGCGATCGAAAAGTGGGACGGAGTGCTGCCCCAAGTGACCAGCGGGGCGGTTCCGTTCATCGACCTGAAATCCGTATCGCCATAGGCCTGCGGCCGGATTCCAGCGCCCTCGCGCCGCGGGGGCGCTGCGTCTGGCAGGCGCCGTTCAAGCGGCTGCGGCCTCGGCTGCGCGCAGGGCGCGCAGCGCGTTGCCGCCCATGACCTTGGCCACGTCTTCCTCGGAGAACCCGCGCTCCTTCATGGCCTCGATCAGATTCGGCGTCTTGCCGATGTGCTCCAATCCTGCCGGGAGCTTCAAGCCCACGCTGTCGTAGTCCGATCCCAAGCCCACGTGGTCGATGCCAGCCACGGTAGCCGCGTGCTCGATATGGTCTACCAAGCGGCTGAGCGGCGGGGCGCCGATCAGCTCCACCTCGGCGAGATTGAGCTTCCACAACTCTTGGGAGAGTCGCTTGAGGTCGCCCGAGAACTGTTGCCCGACTTCCCGGCGCTTGCCGTTAATCTCGGCGAGTTCCTTGAACCGCGCCCGGTGCTCGTCGTCGAGCATGCCGGTGTAGTAGGCCACCCCGAGCACGCCGCCGTTATCCGCCAGCGCCTCGAGCATCTCGTCAGTGAGGTTACGCGGGTGCTGCGCGATAGCGAAGCATGCGGCGTGGGTGTTGAGAATCGGGGCGGACGAGGTCTCGACCGTGTCGAAGAACGCCTTCTGGGATGCGTGCGATAGGTCCGCCATCATGCCCATGCGGTTCATCGCGCGGACGATCTCCCGCCCATGGTCGGTCAGCCCCTCCGGGCCGTCGTCGTATTCGGCGGCGCCGACCCACGGCGTGTTGCCGCTGTGGGTCAGTCCCAGGTAGCGGGTGCCGAGACGGTACAGCTGGCGCAGCACCTCGATGCTCGAGTCGATCATGTGGCCGCCCTCGACGCCGAGCATGACTCCGATCTTGTCCTCGCGCTGGGCCCGCACCACGTCGTCCGCGGTAGTGGCGAGGAACATGTCATCCGGGTGCCTGGCAATTTCTTCCACGATCACGTCGGTGATGGTGAGGGCATCCTTGACCGATTCGATCGGTTCCTTGCTGCGGGCCGGGCTGAACACCGCGAAGAAGCCGGCGTTGAGGCCGCCTTGGCGCATCTTGGGGATGTCGACTTGGCTGTACTCCGGGCTCTCGCCGAGGTCCAGGCCCTCCCGCACGAGTCGTCCCGGAGTGTCAATGTGGAGGTCGAAATAGAGCGGGCCGCTGGGAGCAGCGGATGGCTCGGCGTCGGACGGGGCCTCTCCGGCGGTGCCGCAGGCACCGAGAAGGGCGGCCGCCGATGCCACGCCGAAGTCTCTTCGATTAAGCATGACGCAGAAGATTGTACCCGATGGCACTCGCGCCAGAGGCGAATGCGACAGGCTGCCAGCCGCTGCCCGCTCCGGAAAATTCCGGTTCGGTGCAAGTATTCGCAGGCACGATGCGTTCGGAGTATCAGCCCTAGCCAAGAGGGCAGGTGCTGAGTTGGCGTGGTAGCCTGAGCGTGGCCTTGGACCGCTCAGCCGTCTACACTCTCGTGAGCGCCGAAAGGTTGGCCAGTGCTGGTCAGGCCTGGAGCGCGAGGTGCCAATATACGTATGCTAGTCGGAATATATACGTATAATGGCACTAGTTGGTGACAACGAGCATGAAACGCAAATTGACAATTACGGTAGACAGCGAACTGCTGCCAAGGGCCAAGCGGCATGCCCGCTTGCGTGGCGTGTCATTGTCCTCTCTGGTCGAGGCATCGCTTCGGGCTGTCGCAGCGGAGGAAACACCTCCGTTCTCGGAGCGGTGGCGGGGGCGTTTCAAGGAAGCACGCCGGGATGACGCTCGCTATGAGGCGCTTGCGCGGAAGTACCTCTGATGCTTATCGACACGGATGTTCTCATTGACGTCGCCTTGGACCGGAAGCCACACTCGGAAGCAGCGTGCGAGCTGCTCGATCGACTTGAGCGGCGCCCAGGGAGTGCGTTCATTGCGTGGCACACCGCTGCGAACTTCTACTACTTGGTAGCCTCGAAGCGCGGAAGCGCGGATACTCGCAGATTCCTGTCGGAGTTGTTGGGCTATGTCGGAGTCGCGCCAGTTGACACTGCCGTGCTGCGCTTTGCGACAACGCTCCCAATGAGCGACTTCGAGGATGCGATGCAAGTCGCAGCCGCCCGTGCATGCAAAGCGCACCAGATCGTGACGCGAAACGTTCGCGACTATAGGCTTTCGCCAATTCCGGCAATAACCCCACGGGAAGCGGTCTCAGGCGTTCGTTGATGGCTGGCTCGGATGGGTCCTCCTCTTCGGCGAGGTCAGTCCCACCCGGGCGGGCCTCCGAAGGAAGTCTCTCGTCGTCCGTCACGTCGCGTGGTGACCAGCGAGAGCGGCCGCTTTATGCTGCTCTGCGAGCCCGGGTAAGCCCTGCTAGCCAGCCTTGACGGCTAGGTCGCTGCCATCCATGTGCGTCGGAGGTTCGAAGCCGAACAGTCTCAGCGCGGTAGGTGCCATGTCTTCGATGCCGGGGTCGTCAGCCTCGAAGTCCCGGTTGCAGAACACCACTCCGGGAATCAGCGGCGGATCCACGCAGTGGTCGCCGCTCCAAGCCTTGAGGTTGTCCTCGAAGATCGGCCCGGCCACCTTGCCCAGCGCGACTCCCCACGAGCTGCGGTAGCCCGGGCTGTAGCCCACCACCACGTCCGGTGCCGCTTCCACGTACGGTCCGCTGTAGATGGCGTTCTTGGGATAGGCGCGATGCACGGCGACGGCGTCGCGATCCTCGTCAAGTAGGCCCGTGAGCTTGTCCGCGATCTCGCGGCACAGTGCCCCCGCTTCGGCCCGCGGCACGATGCCGCTGCTCTCGCGGCCGTTGATGTTGAGATAGATCCCGGCCAGGCCGAAGCTGTACGCCTTGGTCCGCTCCCAGTCGATGCCGCGCAGGTAGCCGTCGTCGCGGCAGCCTTCCCGCTCGGTCAGATAGCCCTCTTGCTTGAGCCACGCATTGAGGTTGACGCCCCGCTGGAATGACTTGAAGCCGTGGTCCGAGAGCACGAAGATGACTGTCTTGTCGTCGACGTGCCGCATGGTCTTGCCCACGATTCCGTCCATGCGCTTGTACAGATCTTCGATCGTGCCCTTGTAGCGCTCGAACGAGTTTCCGTTAGCGGCATGGGCCGGATGCTCCGGTTCGAGGTAGCGATAGAACATGTGCTGGACGCGGTCGGGCGTGTCGAACACGCAGGCCACCACGCCCTTGCTGGTGCGTTCTAGGGCGGATTCGAACATCGCCTCGCGCTCGCCGCAGATCTGTTCGGCCTGCTCCAGGAATGCGTCCTCGTCCACCACGCGCTCGTTGAGCGCCCAAGTGTCCTCGGCAAGCCCGAGCGTCGAATAGTCGCCGAGCAATTTGGCCAGGTAGGGCGCGTAGAACGACGGATGGGAGATCGGCAGGGCCGGCTTTTCCGGATCGATCGCTATCGGCGAAAGGTACAGTCGCACGTTGGGTTCGACCTGTGCCAGCCGGAACTGGGCGATGCCGCTGACCTTGATGCCCAGGCCCGCCCGAAAGGTGAGCCGCACCCACGGCGTGAAGCGCCCGGGGGCGAGTTCGTAGCGCTTGCCGCCGATCTCCAAGCGGCCGCCGCCATGTTTGTCCTCGATTAGCAAGCGAAACGGTACGCGCAGGTCCCCAGCACCTTCGCGCACAGTGTTCTCCGGTCCGCGCACTTCGCCGGTGTAGGCACCACCCTCCTTTCCCAGCGGATAGCAGGCGCCGCCCTCGTCGAACTCGGCGCCCGCCGGCCCGGTAGTGAAGACTTGGAAGCTTCCTTGGGTGCCGAGCAAGTCGGGGGCGCACATGGCCGAGAGCAGACGGCCTTGGAACGGCTCCGGCGGGAATGTGATCGGCACCCGCAGCACCGTGGAGCCCACGAGGTGCTCGCCCAGCAAGGCCCAGAACGGCCTGCTCTTGCGGCGCATGTCCACCGCGGGCTTGCTCAGCGGAACTCGCCAGCGGCCGATCTTCCACACCCGGGACGGTTGGCGGACCCGTGAGGAGGACAGTTCTGGCAGGTACGTGCGCAGGTTGCGGTTGAGGAAGTCGAACAGGTTGTGCTTGCCGGGATTCGCTCCGGTGGCGAACGTGGACCACGCAACCGGCGAGAGGGCGGGGTAGGTCGTGCGCAGCCGGCTGTAGCGGCCCTGCTGGCGCAGCTTGGCTAGGTTGGGCAGCTTGCCCTCGGCCAGCAGGCGCTCGACCAGATCGGGCTCCAGCCCGTCTAGGCCCAAGAAGATGAGCTTGCGGATCTTGGCCTTGCGATAGCCCTGGCCGCCGCGCAATGCCCGCCATGCCATGCGGAAAGGCAGGATCAGGAAGGCAAGGGCCCCGGACACCAAGGCGGCGATCAGGCTGAACAGCGAGCCTACGAACGCAAAGCCGGCACCCGGGCCCACGTAAGCCTCGAGCGGGGACGCGAGCAAGAGGCCCGCGGCCAGCAGCGCGGGCGAGAGAACGCGCATAGGATCATGGTAGCCCGGTCGCGCGCTCAGGCAGAGCCCTCCTCCGACTCGTCGCTGCGCGTGGATCGCATGAGCTTGGCGAGATGCACTTTGGCCGCAAACGCGAGCAGTATGCACAGCCCGATAGGCAGGAATGCTACGTTCGCGACCTCACGCAGGAATTCGGGATTGCGCACGCCGCTGCGCGAAACGGCCAGGCGCGCCGCTTGGCGCCAGTGGGCGATGTCCAGCCAGAACTGGCCCTGCTCCTTGTCCACAACCAGGATCTTGGCCGGCAGCAGCAGTACCAATGCAATCTTCCACACGGCGAGCAGGGGGCTGTTGCTGCACAGGACTGTCGCCGCCGCGTGCCGCTGCCGCCGCAACTCCAGCAGCATTCGCCAGCGTTCGGCGTGGGTGGCGGCGTTGAACGAGCGCCAGCGCCGGGCGGACGCTCCCAGCCCGTCGGGGTCGTCGGGCAGGCAGGTGAACAGATCCAACGGGGCCGCCCCGCACACCGATGCGCGCAGCTGGGGGATCAGGGCGAGCGCGTCGGAGCGCGGGCCGCTCTCGATCAGGAGCATCCGCTCGATCGGCGGCACTTTCTTGCGCAGGAACCAGCGCACGTTAGGTTAGGGTAGCGCGATACAATTGCCGACATGGCCCGCGTGCGCTTCTATCACAAGCCAAGTTGAACCAGCTGTCGCAAGGCTAGGAGTTTCCTGGCCGAGCGTGGCGCCGAGCTGGACTTGGTCAATCTCGGCAAGGGCCTGAGCGTTGCCGATCTAGATGCCGTGATCGGGGATCGCGATCACCTTGGCTTCCTCAACACCCGCAACGTGCTGTACCGGGAGCTTGACATGAAGGCCAATCCGCCCGACCGCGAGCAAGCGCTTGAGCTGATGTCGAAGAACCCGAACCTGATCAAGCGGCCCCTCAGCGTGCTGGGCGGGACCGTGGTGGCCGGATTCGCGCGGGACGAGCTCGCCGCGCTGTGCGGCGGCTAGTCGGAGACTGGAGCCGACGACGGGACTTGAACCCGTGACCTCGTCCTTACCAAGGACGCGCTCTACCGGCTGAGCTACGTCGGCCTGCTGGCACTATCGGCCTCGCGAGCGTTGGAGCGGGAGACGGGGATCGAACCCGCAACCAACAGCTTGGAAGGCTGTGACTCTACCATTGAGTTACTCCCGCTACGCCCGCGACCGCACGATTGGAGCCGGCGAGAGGATTCGAACCCCCGACCGTCTGATTACAAATCAGATGCTCTACCAACTGAGCTACGCCGGCTTAGCGGACTGTTGACTCATCATATCACCGGCGGGAAGCCTGCAGGCGGGCCTGTGATCGCGCACAGCTGGCATTGATGGCTTGGCTGCTTGCTTGTCGGATCGTGGCGTTGCTGCCGCGACAACCCCGTCTCGCGATCCGGTTTGACCCACGCTGCCGAGCGCCGGTAAGGGCTCAGCCGTTGGACGCCGATCGACTCGTTTCCTCGGGGAGTATTCCCGCGATCTACTTCGACGCAGTGCCAACCATGCTGCTAGCGGCTTTCAGTTCGCGCGTCCCGGCGCAGCCGCGTCTCGACGCCCTCGTGATCGAGCCCGGCGGAGACTCCGTGATGGTGCCGAGTGCCCTCGCCCCGACCGGGCAGCCGCGGGGCGCGTTGAGCCGCTGCCAGGGCGGCTGGCGCGGCCGGCCGGTCCCGCCTTTGGCCGTTCCGGGGGGCGGTTCGTGACGGCGCTGACCGGCGGCATGAAGCCCGCGACGTCCTCGCGTCGGATTGAATTCCCGACAAGCCGCTCGATCGCGGCTAATTGGCTGCGTTCCTCCGGCGCTACCAGAGAGATCGCGTCACCGTCCTGACCGGCTCGGGCGGTGCGCCCGATGCGGTGCACGTAGTCCTCCGGGACGTGGGGCAGGTCGAAGTTGACGACGTGGCTGATACTGTCGACGTCGAGCCCGCGGGCGGCGATGTCGGTCGCGATGAGGGTGTCGATCTGGCCCGTGCGCAAGCCGGCGATCGCCCGGGCGCGGGCGTTCTGGCTCTTGTTGCCGTGGATCACACCGATTCGGCGTCCGGAATGCTCGAGTCGCTTGATCAACTGGTTAGCCCGCGCCTTGGTACGCGTGAAGACCAAGGTCGGCCCCATGTCCCCCCGCCCGAGCAGCGTCTTGAGCAACTCCTTCTTGTGAGTCTGCGCCACTGGATGGACCACCTGCCGGATGGCGCCGACCGGCGTTGCGCGGCGGGCCACTTCGATCACTACCGGCGCGTGGGCCGTCCGTCGGATCAGTCTCTCGATCTCCTCCGGCATGGTTGCGGAGAGGAACAGGTTCTGGCGCTCGGCCGGCAGGGCCGCAAGGATCCTGCGGACGTCGGGCAGAAAGCCCATGTCGAGCATGCGGTCGGCTTCGTCTAGTACGACCATCGTGACTGCTCCAAGATTCACTTGCGAGCGGCGGATGTGATCGAGGAGCCGCCCCGGCGTGGCAATCAGCAGATCGAGGCCGCGGGCCAGACGGCGCGTCTGCGGCTCCATGCGCACGCCCCCGAAGATGACCGTGCTGCGCAGATGCAGGTGTCTGCCGTACTGCGTCGCCATTTCCCCGATCTGTGCAGCTAGCTCGCGGGTCGGTGCGACGACGAGCGCGCGCGGGTGGCGCGACGCCTGACCTCCTGCAAGGTGCTGCAGGATCGGTAGCAGGAAGGCTGCGGTCTTGCCCGTACCCGTCTGGGCGCAGGCGATGAGGTCGCGACCTTCGAGCGCGACTGGAATGCCACGCTTCTGGACTGATGTAGGGGTGTTGTAGCCCGCGTCGGTCACGGCGCGAACGAGCTCTCGGCGCAGGCCGAGTTCTGCGAAGTTCATGCGTTCTCTCGCTCCTGTCCGCACTGTTCCAGAGCGGACCGTCTGCTGTTGCAACCCGCACGTGGGGCGGGCGTTCATGGGAAGAATCGTAGAGAAGGGAGGCCGGAGACGCGCCGGGCAACACCCGCCATATGAGCGGGACTTCTAGGTAGGAGAAAGTCTACTCGCGATTCTTAACTTCTACGACGATAGCACGGATCCGGCGCCGCGAGGGCATTCACCACGACCTGCGAGGTCGCTTCGCTACGGCGTTGCGTGAATGCCGCTAGACGAGCCGGGGACAGGAACCGCTAACGCCCGGAGCGCTGGCGCGCTGCTAGGGGGATCTGGCCCTTGGCGCTCAAGGCGGCGTACTCCTCGGCCAGTTCCGCCTCGCCGATCGCGCGGTAGATTCTAGCCAGCAAGTAATGCACCTGCATGTCTAGGATCACACCTGCTCGGTCCGGGAGCGCCAGCGCCTTTTCCGCCTGCGAGCGCGCTCCAGCCAAGTCTCCCAGCTTCTCGGAGAGCTTGGCACGCTCGTAGTGGACCGCTCGCACCGCCGGGCTGAGCTTGACTGCCTCGTCGAGGTGCGCCTTGGCGTCGGCCAGCCTGCCGTGTTTGGCGAGGAAGCGCCCATAGTTGTAGTGCAGCATCGGATCGAACCGCGGGCCCGAGTTGCGCGCCAAGCCCATGCGGTAGGCCGATTCGGCCTGCGCGAACTGTCCCAGCGCTTCCAGGCTCAGGCCGAGGTAGTCGTAGGCTTGCGGGTCGGCGGGCGTGAGCGCCAAGACCTTGCGGAACTGCTCGGCTGCCTTGCCATGTTGCTGTCGGCCGTCATAGAACACGCCGAGCTGGAAGATCGCTGCGGGCTGTCCCGGGGACAGCTCGATGGCTTCTAGAAAGAACTCCTCCGCTTCGCGTGCCTTGCCCAGCGCGGCGTGAACTTGAGCTTGCAACAAGGGGATCGCCTCGCACTCTGGATGGCTCTTGGCCAGTGTCGCGAGCCGCGCCAAGGCCGTGTCTACGCGGCCTTGGCCTAGGTCCTGCTGTGCCGCGGCCAGGCCTCGTTCGGCCCCGCTGCAAGACGCTTCAGACGAACCCGCGCCACCTAGCATGAGCGCGAGTGCGACCAGCGGGATCAGAGGCCGGACTCGCATAGCGGCTCCCCGGTCACAGCAATCAGTTTAGCGCCGGGCCTACGGCCCGTTCGCGTAGGCCAGTCCTGAGCGTCGAGCGGTGTGATATTTTGAATGAAGTTCCAGTGTTTCTTGCCACCTAATCTGTGCGGCTGGAACGAATTCGTGACATCGGCGGTGGTGGGCGCCGACGAGAAGTTAGTTCACTTCGGGCTCTGCGCTCGAGATTCAGGAGGGCGAACATGACAATTCGCTTGCGCCACTGCTTGGCGCTTCTAACCGTACTGTGCCTCGTTGGCGGCACCGCATACGGCCAGACGGCCTACGGTTCGATCAACGGCACGGTTGCCGATGCCAGCGAGTCAGTGATTCCGGGCGCGACCGTGACGCTGACAAACGTGGGAACCCAAGGGCAGACCGATGCGGAGACCAATGCCAACGGCTACTACGTGTTCATCAACGTGGTGCCGGGAACGTATTCCCTGAGCGTAACTGCCGAAGGGTTCAGCCGGGCCGTCGAGCCCGAGTTTACTCTCAACGTCAACCAGACGCGCACGCACGACTTCGCGCTCGAGGTCGGAGCGGTGACGGAGACGATCGAGGTCATCGCCGAAGCTGCGCTGCTGCAGCAGTCGACGTCGGAACTCGGCACCGCGATCACAGAGGAGGCCGTGAAGGACCTGCCGCTGAACGGCAGGAACTACTCGCAGTTGCTGACCCTCACGCCTGGTGCCACGCCCGTGAGCACCGCCCAGGGCAACGCCGGCGGCACCAGCTTCAATGCGCCAGTGGCCCTGCCCGGGTCGTCCTTCGCAC
The DNA here is from genome assembly GCA_009838515.1 of Terriglobia bacterium. Lineage (GTDB taxonomy): Bacteria > Acidobacteriota > Terriglobia > Bryobacterales > UBA6623 > VXMF01. Next base: position 84,209 of record VXRL01000065.1, read on the forward strand.
TGCCCTCGATCAACGGCGCTTGGAACCGCAGCAACATGAACCTGCTGGACGGTGTGATTAATCACTGGTTCTTCGGCCAGAGCTGGGCCGTGCTGCCGATCGTCGACGCTGTGCAGGAGTTCAAGGTGCAGTCCCACAACGACAAGGCCGAATACGGCGGCGTCCTCGGGGGCGTGATCAACCTAGTCTCCAAGTCGGGCACCAACGACTTTCACGGCGCGCTTTGGGAGTTCCTGCGCAACGATGCGTTCGACTCGCGCAATCCCTTCCTGGATGCCGGAAGGGACGGTCCGACGCCATTCCGCCAGAACCAGTACGGTGCCGCTGTCGGCGGCCCCGTGATCCGCAACAAGACGTTCTTCCACTTTGCCTGGGAGGGCTGGAAGTATCGCCGCTCGCAGCAGCAGTCGTACTTCCATCCGACCAACGACGAGCTTGCCGGCAATTTCCAGAACGCGATTCTCGACCAGGTCATCTACGACCCGGGCACGACTCGTGCGAACCCGGCGGCTGCTGGCTCGTTCGTGCGCGACCCCTTCCCGCAGAACACGGTCCCCAGCGGTCGCATCGACCCGATGATGCGGAACTACTTCGAGAACTACTTCGACCGGCCTGATCCCAACGTCTCTAGCCCGGCATTCAATGTGATCAATACGCGGCCGCAGCAGAGCGACAACAACACGATGCAGGTCAAGGTCGACCACCGCTTCGGCAACGCCGACAGCCTGTGGTTTCGCTATAGCCAGCTGAACAACCCGCAGACGCTGCCGGCGACCGTCAAGAACGGCCGCATCTTCAGCAACCGCCCGCGCAACATAGCGGGTGGCTGGGTGCATCTGCTGGGCACCAATGTTGTGCTCGACACCAAGTTCGGGTGGGTGCGTGAGGCGCTCAACACGCAGGCCGATCTCGCCGCTGGCATGGACCCGCTGGCTGCCGACGGCTGGGCCGGGCTGGACGAATTCGGCCCGCCCGGCATCGGCCTGCAGGCGCCTTACGGCAGCCCGGGAATCAGCACGCCGCGACCGGAGACGGACTGGCAGTGGATGGTCAGCGAGGGCGTGAGCTGGATCAAGGGCAACCACAACATTAAGTTCGGCGGCATGTGGGTCGGCCAAGAGCGCGACGCGCTCACTACGCAGCACAGCGTTCCGTTCAACAACGCCCAGACGGCCGATCCCCTCAACCCCGGCACAACGGGCAACTCGGTTGCCTCCGCTCTGCTGGGCTTTCCCGCGCAGTACACGATCCGCAACCAGAACTACAACATCACGTGGCCGACGCTGGGCCTGTACGTCCAAGACGAGTGGAAGGCCAGCAGCGCGGTGACGGTCAACATCGGCTTGCGCTATGACACCTACTGGGTGGGCAAGATGAACCGTGGCCTGCAGGCCGGGTTCGACTGGGACACCGGAGACTGGCTGATCGGCGGCGGCGTCCTGCCGGGCCCCTGCTCCCAAGTCGGCATCGCGCCCTGCATACCGGGCAGCGGCAACTTGGCCGACCTGCCGAATGGCCAGCACATCAGGCTGGCCAATGATCCGAACTTGTACGAGCCCGCGCACGACGGCTTCCAGCCCCGCATCGGTGTTGCCTGGCGCCTGCGCGACACCACCGTGCTGCGGGCCGGCTACGGCGTGAACTACGACAGCTTCACGGGCGTGATGCAGGGGTTCCAGCAGTCGATCGGGACGTGGCCGGACAAGCAGTTTGCGCAGCCCGCATACAACGCCGTCGGCGAGCCGCTCACGAGCGTCGGTCGGGCCAACCAGCTCGGTGGCGCTCCGCTGCCCGACCCCTCGCCGTTTGGCAGTGCCGGCTGGTATGCGAATCCGCGCACAAAGCCCGCCTATTCGCACCAGTGGAACGTGGAAATCCAAGAGCAGCTGAGGAACAACCTGACATTCTCGATCGCCTATGTCGGCAGCCGCACCAAGCGGCTCGAGCACAACGGCGCGGCGAACACCGCGCTGTCGGCGGGGCCGGGTTCGCCAGAAGAGGTTCGCCAGCGTCGCCCGTTCCCGTACCAGACGACGATGTTCTACGGCAACTTCATTGGCCAGGGCTGGTACGACTCGCTGCAGATGAAGCTCAACCGGCGCTTCACCAATGGCTTCCAGGCGCTGATCAGCTACACCTGGTCGAAGTCGCTCGACACACAGAGCGGCTGGTTCGGTGCCGAAAACGGCATTGGCGGGAGTTCGGCAGTGCAGGACTATTACGACCCGATGGCCAACAAGGGGCCGTCAGGCTACAACATCCCGCACTTCGTGTCGATCGCGGCGGTTTGGGAACTGCCCTTCGGACCCGGCAAGGGCCTGCTCAGCAGCGGGCCGTTGTCGCAGGTGCTGGGCGGCTGGCAGCTCAACACCATCGCGCAGTTCCGCTCAGGCCAGCCGGCCAACCTGTCGGTTACCGGCGACGTGGCCAACATCGGCAACGAAGTGGCGTGGTGGAACTACGCCCGCCCGAACCTCGTCGGCGACCCGTTCTCGGGCGCGCAGACCGAGGAGCGCTGGTTCAATACCGCTGCGTTTGACACGCCGTCGTTCTCTTACGGCGATGTCGGCAAGAACGTGCTCTATACGCCGGCGGTACAGAACATCGATATCTCACTGTTCAAGCGGGTTCAGATCGGCGACGGTTACAGTGTCGAACTCCGCATCGAGTCCTTCAACGCATTCAACATCCAGAACTTGGGTGCGCCGAACACCGTGCTGGGCAATCCTAACTTTGGCCGAATCGCCAGCTTGGCGGGCGGGACCAGGCCGAGGGTGTTCCAGTTCGGCTTGAAATTCATATTCTGAACCGGGCGGCGCCCGGCAGTGCCGGGTGCCGCCGGAAAATGGCCGCGCCTTGCGCGAACTACTGCGGCTCGCCCTCGCGGCGGGCCGCACCCTCATGGGCGGCGACTTACAGCGTTGGCTAGTCGTCGCCGCCGGGCCAGCTTGCCAAGTGGCGCTGCGCCCAACTCGGGTCGCGATCCTGGTGGCAGAGCAGGCAGGCGTTGGGGCTCTTGTCCTGGCCGAATCGGATGGTCGCGTCCGCATCCGGGATGTCGTCGATACGGTGTGTCGACGCTTCGAACATGAGCGCGTGCATGATTCTCGGCATGTGGCACGACGCGCAGCGGCTGCCGGGCGATTCCGGCGCGTGCTTGGTATGCCCCGCACCCTTCGCTGCGTACCCGCGATGGCATTGCAGGCACATCCGGTCCGGTTCGTCTAGGAACTTGAGCGATGTTGGATTCGCTTCCGGGTTGGCCGGATGCGGATCGTGGCAGCTGCCGCAGTGAGCGCCGCCGATGCGGAAGCAGGCCGAGCGCACGAAGGACTCGCCGATGAAGGTAGTCTCGCGGAACCGACCGTCGCGATGGAACGCCTTCTGTGAGAACTCGTTGATCGGCCGCCCTTTGTACGGTGGGAAGAAGGCACCGGGGAGTCCCGTGAAGTTGACCTCTCCCCGAGGCCCCAGGTCGAACAAGTTGGACTGCATGTGGCATCGTCCGCAAAGAGCGACATGCTCTTCCGCCTCAAGGCTGGCAAAGCGCAAGGGCGTACCGTTCGCCCCCGGACTGAGAGGCTGGCCGGCCCTCGCCGCGGCAACGTGATCCGCCGACGGGCCGTGGCACATCTCGCAGTTGACGCCTGACTCGCGGTGGACGAAGTCCGTGGGCTGCCGGGACTTGGACGTCGAGAGCTGGCTGGTGTGGCAGCTGGCGCAGTTGAGCTGGTAGTTCGTGGCCCGGCCCATGCGGTGAAATTCGCCCAGCCGAGAGCGTTCGGTGCCCGGCGGATCGATCACGCGCCAGAAGTTAAGCCAGCGCCGCTGCAGCAGGTTGTACTGGACGGGAAAGACCTGGATGCGACCGTCAGGCAGACTCGTGGCGTATGCCTGCTGCCACTTCGAGCCGATCGTGTAGTCCACCCAGTGGCGCTGCCACTGGCCTTGGTCGTCGCGGAACTCCATGTAAGGGCGGTCGCCGAGTGTCCCCACCCGTCCGACCGTGACACCGTCTTCGGTCCTGAACTCGGATCGCGACTCGAAGTTGCCGAGAATGTTGGCCGGCTCGAACTCGCGGAACATTCGCGCCATGCCGGTTTGCTTCCAAGAATCGAAGATTGCAGTGTGGCAGTCGCGGCAGGAGTCGGATCCGGCATAGCTCGGAGCTGGGCCGGACGGCTCGTCGCGCTCGGCGGGCTCGGCTTGGATCTGTGCGGAAGGGATCCTGTCCAGGAAATCCTCGAACGAACCGCGGGTGTCTGCCGGTCGCGCCCGATACGATTTCTCCAGCTCCTGCTGCGCCCGCGCTCGCAACGGCCCTCCCAGCCGGTATGCGTCAGCCAAGTTGCTTTGCGATTTGGCTCGCTGCAGTGCCAGCCCGTGGGCGATCCCTAGCAAGTACGCGGCTTGGGGATTGTCGGGGTCGAGGGAGCGCGAACGGGTCAGTCGCTCGATGGCATTCACGACCTGGCGAGCTTGCGCCGAGCCTGTCTCTCGAAATGACCGTGTCAGAGCGGCCCGGCCAAGGATCAGATGGCAAGAGCCTCTGAGCTTGGGCTCCAGCGCTGCCCATGCAGGGGCGCTGAAATTCGACGGCTTGTCGAAGCGGTCGAGCTGCCGAAGCGCATCCTGAGCTGTTGCCACGGCCTGGTCGAACTGCTGTCTTGCCGCACGCGCATCGGCCAAGGCGACTAGCAGCAGCGGATTCTCGGGCAGGATCCGAAGCGACGCCTCGGCATGAGCGATGCCTCGGTCAAGTTCGCCAAGGTCGATGGCAGCCTTGGCCGCAATGTCGTGCACGGCCGCGAGCAAGGGCGAGGCAGGGAAGGCGCTCAGGAACTCTTCCGCGACGGAGTCCTTCGCGCGCAGGTCGGGCTCTTCGAGCAGTGCCCTGAGCGCCCGGCGCTCGGGCTCGCTTTCGGCTTGGTCCAGCACGGTAAATCGCGTGTCGTCTTCGCGGAAAAGGGCGGTGTCGACGATCTGAGCCTGGAGAGAAAAAGCGAACGCCGCAAGCGCCACCAGAGCCATCGGCATCGGTGCCAATATCGTGCCGACGAGCCGACGCGAGGGGGTCTGCCGGAGCCTCTCGGATCCAGTCCAGCGCCTGGCCAGGCCCCCTGGGCAGCCGAGGGATCTGATGCATGCCAGGGCGGTGGCTGGTGCCGGCTGCGGCAGACGAAAGAGACGTACCCAAGGCCTAACTGGGAATCCTGTCTCCGGCACCCTTCCAAGATAGATGGGATTCGGCTTGAGAGCTCGCCGGCCGAGTGAGCGGTCAGCTTCGAACGCACGCCGAAGGGTTGCACAGATTGATACTACGGCGAGTTCAGCATGTCGAAAGAGCTTCTGAAATGCCCTGTCCAGCCAAGAAGCATCCCGCCCGGCGCAAGGGACGAGACCGGCCCCCTGGAAGAGTCCCCACGCCGGGTGCGGGCCACTCGCTCGCCGATCCTCCGCCTCGCGTCCGGTGGTTGAGTCGCGGATGCAGGCGCATCACAAGGCCGCAAATGGTAGAGCGAGGATTCCGGCACCGAGAGGGATCCGCACATCGCCTGGATGCACAACATATCCAGGCATCGCCGTTTCGTGAAAATCCTGCTTCCAGCGCTTGATGGCCGAGGCCATACCCGGGTGCGGTGTGGCCGAGAGCTTGACCTCGATAGGCACTTGTTTCCCCTCGACTTCGACCAAAAGGTCCACTTCTGTTCCCGCGGCGGTCCGCCAGAAGTAGACTTGCGGCTCCAGCCCGCGGTGTGCGAGCGTCTTCACAACTTCGGACAGCACGGCAGTTTCCAGAATCGCGCCCGCCATGGGTCCTGACGAGGCGTGTTCGGGGTCCCTCAGCCCCACGAGATAGCAAAGAGTGCCCACGTCAGTGAAATACACCTTCGGTGTCTTGACGAGCCGTTTGCCAACGTTGGCGAAGTACGGACGAAGCACGATCACCTGGTAGGTCGCTTCGAGCACGGAGAGCCATGCTTTGACCGTGTTGAGCGCGACGCCGAGGTCTCGGGCAAGATCTGCCAGATTCAGGAGTTGGGCGCTTCTGGCTGCCAGCGCCCGTAGGAAGATCTGGAACTGGGACAGGTCTCCGATCTGTCTGAGCATCCGCAGGTCCCGTTCGAGATAGGTCTGGACGTAGCTGGCGTGCCACATCCGCTCGTCCCGACCGGGGTTCGCCACCAATTCGGGATAGCCGCCTCGCAAGAACCGCTTCCACAGTTCTCCAAACGAGTAGGAGATTCCCGGCAAGGAGGCCGGGCCGTGCTCCCAGGCCAATGGAAGCGCAGGTCTCCCTTCGGCTTCCCGCCTGGACAACGGAAACAGGCGAAGCGTCGCGGCACGGCCGACCAAGGATTCGGTCACTTTTTCGCTCAGCAGCAGATTCTGGGAGCCAGTCAGCAGGAACTGTCCGGCCTCGTGTCGATTGGCGTCGATCTGCTCCTTGATGAAGGGGAACAGGCCCGGGGCATACTGCACCTCATCGAAGATCACCGGGGGAGGATTAAGATCCAAGAACATTCGCGGGTCTTCTCGGGCAGAGAGTCGGACATCGGGCGGCTCTAGGGATACGTAGCGGTATCGCTCCCCAAACAGGCTCTGAAGGAGTGTAGTCTTGCCGGATTGTCGCGGTCCCGTCAGGACTACTGCCGGGAACTCCGTGGCGGCTCTTTGGAGGACGGGTTCGAGGGAGCGGGCGATATATGGGACGTCAGGTCTCATTGGTTAAAATTATGCATTCAGAATACATTATTCTTGGAAAATCTGTGTCTGTCGGCATGCCACGCCGAAAAGGCCACCACCGTCTTCCTCGACCGAGTGGACGTCAGAAGTCCGCGATACAGGTCTAGGGCAATCAGAAGAGCTTGTGGGCTGGCGGGCAGCGACGGCTGCTCGACAACGGCCCTTTCTTGATGTGGCGAAGGTAGACTCGCAGACCCGGATTGCCTCCTACGGCGGAATCGATGAGCTTTGTAAGATAGGTGTGGATTGATTCATCAACGCCGTATCCCGTGCGTCGCTCGTCGGCATTGGCTGGGCGGGTTGGCGGCTCTGCTCGCACTTGGGTCGGTGCTAGGCGCGGATGTTCCAGATCCGTTGCTTGCAGCCACAGAAGCGTTGGTCAAGGGCTCTCCCCAGAGCGCGGTGGAGACGCTCGCGCCCGTTGTAAGTGCCAACCCTGAGAATGCCGATGCGCAGCGGCTGCTGGGGGTGGCGCTGTCGCTGTTGGGCAGGCGCTCTGCGGCGCTTCAGGCCCTTGGTGCGGCTACACGGCTGCAGGCAGCCAATCCGGCCAATCACTTGGCGCTGGCGCAGGCCCTGGCCCAGTTCGGAGAGAACCGCCGCGCCCAAGAATCGTTTCGAGCCGCCCTAGATCTGGATGATCGGCTGGGACCGGCTCACGAAGGGCTGGCGCTCTCCCTCGCACTCGACGGCAGCCTAACCGAGGCAATCGTGCACTTTGGGAAGGCGCTCGGGCACGCGCAAGACGCGCCCACGAAGGCTCGCTTGCACTTCTTTCGGGGCCGGGCGCGTCAACAGTTTGACCGCATTGCGCTGGCGGGGGAAGACTTCAAGGCGGCGACTGAGCTGCAACCTGGCCATGGCCCGGCGTACTTAGAGTGGGGTCGAATCCTAGCCGAGGATCCTGATAACAGGAGTGCCGGACCGGTCCTCGAGAAGGCGGCAGAGCTGCTGCCGGACAACGCCGAGGCGCAGCTCGCCCATGGCCAGCAGCTCGTGCGCGACGGCGATCCGGAGGCCGCCGCTCGGGTCCTCCGGCGGGCCACGGGCCTGAATCCGGGGGACCGCGCGGCCCAATACGCGCTCGGCCGGGCCCTGCGCGCGTCCGGTCAGGCCGATGAGGCACGCCGCGTGCTTGGTAGCATCGCAGCGTCTGGATCCGACCGGGCACTGGAAGAAGCACGAATCAACGAAGCAGGCCAGCTCAACAACCAAGGACTGCAAGCCGAAGCCGAGGGAGAATTCGAATTAGCGTTGCAGCGATACGAGGCTGCTGCGGCGATCGCGCCGGACGAGGTTGGCTTCCATCGCAATGCGGCACTTGCACTGTGCCGGCTCGACCGCTGGGTCGAGGCCAAGGCGCGCCTGCGCGAGGTGCTGCGGATGGCGCCGGGCGATCCTGACGCCACGAAGGCGCTGTATATCGCGCTGGACCACGCGCCCGACTAGGCATGACCAGGGCTTGGCCACTCTTGGCGGCTTTCGCGGCCCTGCCGGTCGGGGCCCAAATCCATTTCTCGCATCAGGCGAGCACCTTCAGGCTGGAGAATTGCCAGTCGGAGCGCCGCTACGCGCCGGAGACCATGGCTGGCGGTGCCGCGTTGTTCGATTACGACGGCGACGGAGACCTAGACCTGTACTTCGCCAACGGTGCCGAACTGCCGGAGAATCGCAAGACCGCCGAGCGGTTCAGCAATCGCCTGTTCGAAAACGACGGGAAGGGTGGATTCTCCGACGTCACCAGCGCCGCCGGGCTGGCCGGGCAGCGATTCGACTTCGGTGCTGCGGTGGCGGACTACGACAACGACGGCGACCAAGACCTGTTTGTCGCCGGCCTGCACGGCAACACGCTGTATCGCAACGATGGCGCTGGCGCCTTCGCTGACATCACAGAGCCAGCTGGCCTCAGTGCGGCAGATCCTGACTTCGGCGAGCTGTGGGCCGTCGCAGGCGCATGGTTCGACTACGACAGCGACGGCTTGTTGGACCTGTTCGTGGTCAACTACCTGAGCTGGAGTGTTGGGGCCGACCCGGTCTGCGACGCGGCGGGCCCACGTGACTACTGCCACCCCAAGCACTATACGGGGCTGCCGAACCGCCTCTACCGCAACCGCGGGGACGGCACCTTCGCGGACGTGTCGGCGTCTGCTGGGGTTCGCGTTCACGTGGGCAAGGGCATGGGTGCGGCCGTAGCAGACTTCGATGGCAACGGATTCCTCGATGTCTTCGTGACCAACGACAAGCTCCCCAACTTCCTGTTCAGCAACACAGGCCAGGGGAGATTCGAAGAGACCGCCTTTGAGGCCACGATCGCTCTGCCCGAGCACGGTCGAGACATATCCGGCATGGGCCTGGATGCCCGCGACATCGATGGTGACGGCTTGGCCGAGGTAGTCTACGCAGCCCTGCCGGGCGAGACGTTCCCGCTGATGCGGAACACGCCTGAAGGGTACTTTGTCGACATCACCGGGGCGAGCGGCATCGCTCGGCAAACCCGCGACATGGCCGGGTACAGCGCAATCATCGCCGACTTCGACAACGACTCCCGCAAGGACATCTTCTTTTCTCGCGGCGACGTGCAAGTCCACCCGATCCACCAAGGCGTCCAGATCCGTCAGCACAACAGCGTCTTTCGCAACGCGGGCGAGGGTGGATACCTAGCTCTCACGGAACAGGCCGGATTCGACGCCGCCCCTCCGAGGCGACATCGCGGCGCGGTGGTTGGCGACCTCAATGGCGACGGCAGGCTGGACCTCGCCGTGACCGCCCTTGGTGATCCTGCGGAGATCTGGATCAACGACAGCGAGCCGACTGCCGGATGGCTCGCCGTGGATCTGGAGGGCACGAGTTCTAATCGCGATGGAATCGGGGCGGTGGTGCGCGTCGAAACCCCGGACGGGACCCAGTTCAACCATGTCACCACGAGTGTCGGGTACGCCTCGTCTAGTGCTGGACCGGTCCACTTCGGACTCGGATCTGCTTCTGAAGTCGAGCTTGTCGCGGTTGAGTGGCCCTCGGGAGTGACTACGAAGATTCGAGGCGTCGGTGCCAATCAAGTCCTGCACGTCCGGGAAGAGCCGGGCGAAGCGCCTGACGGCGACTGAGGTTCGCCTCGAGTGCCGTCCCGTCGCCAGCCGGACCAGACCGGCGGTCTGGGGGCCCTCTTGGGCCAGGGTGGGTTCTGATAAACTGATCGCGATTGGAGCGCAACGCTCGCAGGCGATCCAAGCCTGCTATTCAGCGCGTCCCTGGCTGATTGGACGCCCTTCCGTAAGTGCACTGCGCGCTTCGGCGCGAACGTGACCCGTGAGCAAGAAAAAGCGCAGTCCAAAGGCCCGCAAGGTCCGGCGGGCGGCTCCGAGAGCGCCGGTAGTGCAGCCACGGACGTCCGCCAGACGGCGGCTCGCGCTTCTGAGCGGAGCCGTGTTGCTGCTCGGAGTTGGCGCTTGGGTCTGGTTGCGCGACCGTGAGCCCGGGCCGCCTAGGACCGCATCTGAGGAAGCGGTGCCGATCCGTTTTGAAGCGGCTGCTTCCGGCATCGACTTCGTGCTCAACAACGGCACAACCGACGACAAGCCGATGCCGGATTCGACGTTGGGAGGAGTCGCCCTTCTCGATTGCGACTCCGATGGCCTCCTGGACGTCTACTTCACGAACGGCGCGCGCTTCCCGGACTTGGCCAAGTCCGACCCATCGTTCCACAACCGTCTGTATCGCAACCTGGGCGGCCGCGCGTTTGACGATGTCACGCAGGGCGCCGGTGTCGTCGGCAGCGGGTACAGCATGGGTGCCGCGACCGCAGACTATGACAACGACGGCCAGACCGACTTGTATGTGACAGGCTTGAACCGAAACGTCTTGTACCGCAATCTCGGCTCCTGCCGCTTCGAGGACGTGACGGAAAGCGCTGGAGTCGGGACCGGTAGCCCGCCTGCCAAGCCATGGTCCGTGGCGGCCGCCTGGCTCGACTACGACAACGACGGCCACCTCGACTTGTTCGTGGTCAACTATCTGGACTGGACCTGGGACAACAATCGCGTTTGCGGCGACCCGGGACGCCGGCTTTCCTGTTCTCCAGCGCATTACGAAGGCCTGCCGAATGTCCTGTATCGGAACAACGGGGACGGCACCTTCGAGGACGTGAGCGCAGCGACCGGGATCGCGGCGCACATCGGCAAGGGAATGAGTGCCGCTGCAGCCGACTACGACGGCGATGGCTTCCAAGATGTCTTCGTGACCAATGACTCGGTGCGAAACTTCCTGTTCCGCAACGTAGACGGGGAACGCTTCGAAGAGGTCGGGGTCCAAGCGGGAGTGGCGTTCACCGGGGATGGCATCCCGGTCTCCAGCATGGGCTTGGACTTCCGCGACCTGAGTGGCGACGGCTCGCCGGACGTCACGGTCACGGCCCTGACCAACGAGACGTTTCCACTGTTTCTCAACCGCGGCGGCGGTTTTGTGGATGCGACATATCCGAGCAAGATCGGGCTGGAATCCTTCACGATGTCCGGCTGGAGCGTCGGCGCGTTCGATTTCGACAACGATGGCGACAAGGACATCTTCAGCGCCAATGCCCACGTCAGCGAGAACGTCGAACTGTACCGCAGCGTTTCGTATCGGCTGCCCAACGCAGTGTTTCAGAACCTCGGTGACGGCACCTATAGGGATGTCGGGCCGCTGGCGGGTCCAGCCATGCAGGAATCCGCAGCCCACAGGGGGGCAGCGTTTGGAGACATGGACAATGACGGGCGCGTGGACGTAGCCATCTCGGCAATCGGCACGAATGCTCCTGTCCTATTCAACGAGTCCGGGGGAGGGCACTGGCTGGCTCTAGACTTGGTGGGAACGGCCAGCAACCGCGACGGCATCGGAGCCCGGGTGCGGCTGGTCGAAGAGTCCGGACGAATGCAATACAACCAAGCGACCACGGCGGTCGGCTACGCGAGCTCGTCGGACAGCCGCGTGCACTTCGGACTCGGCACGAGTACAGGGGTGAGCGCGGTCGCGATCACTTGGCCGAGCGGCACCGTCCAGACGCTAGAAAAACCCGAGATCGACGCCGTACTGACCGTCACGGAACCGCGCTGAGGCCATTCGCTGTCCTCGGCGTACTATTCAGGTGGGATAGGGTCTGTCCGTGGCTTCGAAGAGTTGGCTGGGAGGCAGGGATTCGAACCCCGATAAACAGATCCAGAGTCTGCCGTGTTACCGTTACACCACCTCCCAGCACGGAGGTGACTGTCCTTAAGTATACCCGCCACAATTGGTTGCGGTACTCGCGACTGGGAGCCCATGTCCCTTCCCCATGGATGGTATCGACGTGGAACACCGGCTATTCGGCGCGTGGGCGCGGGCGGCTCGCTCACTTGGCTCGCGATGGCCCGGGATCAGAGCCCGCAGCGTGCTGGTAGCTGATAGCATGCGATTAGACGGATCAACCAATGACGACCCCGAAACGACGTGCAGAGTCGATCGAACGCCATGCACCAAGCTCAGCGAGCTCGTCGGAGGAGGGACAGATGACACAAGGGCAGATGGCTGAGATTCGGGCGGCGCTTCACGAGGAGATCGACCGCATGACCGAAGACGAACTTGTCGGGTTGAAAGAGTTTCTGGCCACGTATCCCGATCGCCTAGGGGCCGTTCTTCGCAACGCCCCGTGGGATGACGAGCCGGAAGCGGAAGAGGAGAGACTGGCTGTGGCGGAGGCAGAGGACTGGCTCAAGCAGAACGGCGGAAAAGGCATTCCTCATGAACAGGTGATGCGGGAACTCGGCCTTGAATGATGTTGATTCCACGGTAGGGGTCGGGTGGACCTCGAAGGCGAAGTCCGACCTTGCGAAGGTCCAGAGCTGACGTCCACTGTCCGGCCCAGATTGCCGCAGGCCGTTTCACATCGCGGAGACCTCCCACCCTTGGCGGCCGTGTCCGGCCTCCAGATTCTGGGATCATTGAGCCGTGAAGATCGTAATGGTTGGCGCTGGAGCCGTTGGGGGCTATTTCGGGGCTCGCATGGCATCGGCTGGCGTGGACGTGTCATTCCTGCTGCGGGAGGAGAGTGCCAGCATCGTCCGCGCCAAGGGATTGCGCGTACGGAGTCCTCAAGGCGACGTCCGCCTGCCACACCCGGATGTGATTGTGGCCGGAAGCGACGCCCCCTCGCCGGACGCGCTGTTTTTCGCGTGCAAGGTGGAACATGTGCGCACAGCCGCCGAGGCCGCGCGCCCGCTGCTGGGTCGCTCCAGCGTGGCCATACCGCTGCAAAACGGAGTTGACGCGCCCGCGATGCTCCGCAGCGTGCTGGGGGAGCGATCGGTCTTGGGCGGCCTGAGTCGAATCTTTGCCGAGCGCGTGGCGACTGGCGAGATCCAGCATTTCGGACTCCACCCGTCCATTGCCTGCGGCGAGTTGGAAGGGGGGCATTCGGAGCGAGTAGCCCGGGTCGTCAATGCGCTTGAGGGCGTGCCAGGGATGTCTTTCGATGCGTCGGACGACATCTGGACGGCGATGTGGATGAAGTTATTGATGGTTTGCTCGATGGGCTCGGTAGGTGCCGCAGCGCGCGCTCCGCTGGGCGTGGTGCTGGGCGTGCCGGAGACGCGCGGGCTCCTGTTGGCCGCGGGCGAGGAGATCGCTGCGGTCGGGAGGGCGCACGGTGCCCAGATCCCGGACGGATACGTCGCGGCTCAGATCGGTCGCTACGAGCGCCTGCGGCCAGAAACGACCGCGTCAATGCAGCGTGACCTTGAGCGTGGCGAAACGTCTGAGCTCAACGAACAGCTCGGCGCGGTCTGTCGCTACGGGCGAGAACTCGATGTCGAGACGCCGGTCGTGGATGCCCTCTACGGAGCATTGCTGCCGGGCGAGTTGCGCGCCAGGGGGAGGCTTGCGTACGAGAGCGTCGGCCCGCGGTCCGGCAGCTGAACAAGTCAATCCTTGAGTCGGCGCGCGACCTCCGCCAGGCGAGCGCCGAGTTCGCGGGCTTCCTTAAGCTCGTGCTCTCCGACGCCCTTCTCATGCTCGGGGATGCCCGTGGTGGCCGAAGCGCCCAGCCCACCGTGGGGCGTTACGAGCACCATGCCGTACTGCAGCATCCCGAGGGCCATGCTGAGCATCGTGAATTCCTTGCCATTCGATGGTGCACCGCCCGTGGCGAAAACCGCGCAGGCCTTGTTGGCGAGCCCCTTGCTCCGCCAGAACCCGAAGCCGTAGGCCCAGTCCACCAAGGCCTCGCGGATCGGGACCGCGACGTCTCCCATGTGCACTGGCGACCCCAGCGCTACCCCGTCGGCCTGCTCCAAATCCGATTGCGTGACGTCCCCGATCTTCTTGACGACGGCCTCGGCGCCGTTGCTCGTGGCGCCCTCGGCCAGTGCCTTGGCCATCGTCTCGGTGTTGCCAGTCTGCGAATGATAGGCCACTAGCACGGCGACATCTTGGCCTGCGGCGCAAACCGCTGCACAGCCCAGCGCAAGTGTGCAGATCAGGGTATTGGATCTCATGGTGTGTCAACCTTGGCTCGCTGAGAGCGGGCCGTCCCAGTCTATCCCGTCAGGCAGTCAGTGCGCGGCTGCAGGACCCTCGTTAAGTCGAGCGGACACTTGCACGCTTGACCGAATTGCTTGCTGTTGGAGGGATCGGGTTGACCGGTATTATTTCCACGAAAATACTCGCACTGAGTAGTATTTTTCATGATTGATGCCGACTTGGATTCCTAGCGAGCTTCGCTCGTGTGACTCTTCGACCGTGCTCTCGCAGAGAAAGATAAGCCACAAGCAACAGTCGTCCAGCCACGGGATCTCGTGTTCGCGCTCGCCGAGGCCCGTCGCGACCATTGATCGTCACTGAGGTCGGTATTCCACCCAGATCGGCGAGGCCCACGCCATCTGGCCGTCCTCCTGCTGCACCCTCACGTAGTAGTAGCTCTCGCCCGGAACTGCGTCCGCATCGCGAAAGCTGAACGCCGCTATCCTCTGGCCGGGATCGGCCGAGTACACGTAGGCGTTGTCCTTGATGATCTGGATGTTGTGGATCGGTCCTGTTCCGCGCACCGCCACCCTAACGACGGGCTTGTCTCGGGTCACGGTGGCATCGCCCATGATGGCCTCTCCGACCCTGACATCGAGCACGATGTTGTCTGTCGCCGCATAGGCGTGGCGTTGCTGCAAAGCGCGGAAGATCCCCTCGCGGGAGCGCTCTTCTGCGTAGACGGCCGCGTAGGAGATGTGCGTGGAGCGATGGTCGGACGAGGCGATGAAGCCGATCTTGTAGCCCTTGCCCAGAGCGCTGCGGGCAAAGCCGTCCGCAAAGCGCTCGTTGGAGTTGACTCGCGGGGCCCCGGCGGCTTCGTAGCTCATCCGGCAGCCCTGGTAGATTTCGAGCAACGGTTCCAGCGCCGGGTCGTTGAAAGAGAAGTCGGTGCCGCCGCCCGCCGCGATGGTGTGCGGGATCGTGATCGCGTCCTGGCCGCGCAACTTCTCCCAAATGCGGATCTCGTCCGGCTGCCTCGGAGAGTCGGGGTTTTCAAGATCGCGCGGGACAGTCCGTCCGATCGCCGTGGTCCCACGGTGAAGGTTGATGATGTTGCGGTGGCCGTACGGCCATCGAATCGAGCGCTCGTACCCGAATAGCGGGGAGAATCTGCCGCGGACATGGAAGGCATCCGCCAGCTTCTGGGTCCGCCACCAGTCGTAGCCGCGCGCATCGTCTACCCCGAGCTCGCCGCCAGCGCCATAGAAGTGATCGGTGGAAGCGATGAAGTCGAGCTCGGTCGCATCTAGGGCGTAGCGGTACATGTCCCACAGCGTGCCGTCGAATCCGCCGTCCGCGCTGATCTCCGTGTGACGGTGCAGGTCTCCCCAATACAGCGAGTAGCGTTTCTCCCCTGCTGCGATGGAATGGCGTCGATCCGTCCAGGCAGTGCTGGCGTACGGACGCCCGCGAGGGGAATCGGCCATTCGATCCAGTGCTGGAATCGAGGGCTCCTGCCGGTCGATCGGCATCACGCGGATCTTTCCCGAGGTTCTGCCCGCGTGTGAAGTGACGGGTCCGCCAGGGGACCAGCGGTCGTCGGAGGGGTATGCGACCCAAGTCCTGCCCTCAGCGCTCGTCACTACAGCCACGCGCTGGTCGTTGCTGCCGGAGCTATTTTCCAGCATCACCGGGGAGGACCACGTATCGCCGCTGTAGGTCATGGCGTGGACGTTCCAGGCGGCCGGCCGTTCCTTCATGCTCGACCCATTGTTGTACGGCACCCATCGGCGTAGGAACAGGCGGGGCGTGCCTGACGGGTCGATCGTGATCTGCGGAATCTCGTAGGAGAGCGCGAACTCGTCGCTCATCGCGTCTTCGACAGAGCCAGTCGGTGTCCAACGCTGCCCGCCCGCGAACACGGCGACTCCGATCTTCTGCGTGTAGCGCAGACTCACCAAGCGACCCACCGAGCCTTCCACGCTCCACGGAGCTGGCTCTCCCCAGTCGCCTCTCTCGCTTGCGCGATTCCAACTGGGCATGTCCAAGGCCCAGTTTGGTCCTTGGTCGTCCCATGCGATCCACGCCCGGCCGTCGCCGTCGATCGCCACGCTGGCGCGCGCCTCGAAGTCAGCGGAATCCGCGATGGGGTACTCCGGCGATAGTTCGGAGCCTTCGAGCACGCGCAACATGACGTCGTAGTCGCCGTGGCGGTAGCTGTCGTAGACGACGTAGAGGCGGTCTTGCTCGTCCAGCGCAGTTGAAGGCTCCCAATCGTTGGCCTCGTGCGTTGTGACGGCTATCGGGGCGGACCAGCGGCTGCCGTCAAGGGTCTTGACGTAGACGTTGGCGTCTCCTGTGCGGAACGACTGCCACACCAGGTGGAGCTTGCCGTTCGAGGCCGCCTGCAGGCTGTGATGGAAGTCCGGCTGAGGATCGGACGTCAGCTGTGTCATCGGATCCCACCGGCCGTCGTGCCAGCTTCGCGCATATATGTCGAAATTGCCGTCGACCTGCGCTGACCAAGCGACCCAGACCCTCCCGTTTGGCTGGATCGCGATCGAAGCCTTGAGGAAGTCGCCCGCTCTCGGGCTCACCGTCACGACGTCCTGCCAGTCGCTGCCGGTGCGTCGCCGAGCCCTGACTTGGTCTGCGCCCTTGCCGTCGTAGGCAGTCCACGCGACCCACAGGTCGCCGTTGGGCGCGAACGCTGCCGCTGGCCAGTCCGCGTGTTCACCGGCCTGGGAGATTTCCACCGGCTGGCCGTGGACGGGCGCGAGCATGATTTGGCCGGCGACGAGCGCTATCGGGAGAAGGCATGAGCGGACAGCGCCCGCGGTGAGGATTCGCTTCGTTCGGGACATGGCGGGATCGCTTCTTCTCACAGCATCGTACTCTGACCGGGCTGCGGCCGGCGCAGCCGGAGGTAGTGGCCGCGGTGCGCTAAGCGGAAGCGCCAGCCGTGCGGCGCAGGCCCCGGCAGGGTGGTTGTAGGATGGCAGAGGGTGGCATCGGCCTAGGCCGGGCCTCGGCTCGTAAGTTCTCACGGCCCCATGCGGACGTATCGGTTGCAGAGCAGCGTTATCCTACCTGTGGAGCTGGAGGACGTGTTTCCGTTCTTCGCCGAAGCTCGCAACTTGGAACTGCTCACGCCTGCTTGGCTGAAGTTCGAAGTCCTCACGCCGTCCCCGGTCCAGATGCTGCGCGGGGCCAAGATCGACTACCGTCTCAAGTTGCGCGGCGTACCGCTTCGCTGGCAGAGCGAAATCACCTGTTGGGAACCGCCATCGCGATTTGTGGACGAGCAACGGCGCGGCCCCTATCGCCTTTGGAGGCATGAACATCTCTTCACCGCCGACGGCCCCAACACAATCGCGGAGGACCGTGTTGAATATTCGGTGCCGGGCGGTTCTCTGGTCGATCGCTTCTTGGTGCGGCCCGACTTGGAGCGAGTATTCGCATACCGCAGGGCCAAGCTGGCCGAGATCTTCGGCGCGATAGCCTGATTGCTGCCCGAATAGGCCGCTCGTTTCGCCTATCTGTTCAAGGATGCAAGTCCAGCGGTGCAGGTGTGCCCGACGCCACGCACTGGGCGCGCATTCGACCGCTTGCGTGTCGGCGCCCGCTTCAAAGCCCTTGACTTACCGAGCCCGCTCCGCCATCATGAATCTCTTCCGCCGGGCCCTTGGCCGTTTATTATTCGGTAGCCAGTTCGACGCCGCTGTTGCGTTCCTTGCTTGAACGAACTCTCGCTTGGCAGGTCATTCGTTGAAATGGAACCGGTTCGTTTGGCCGTCGTCGGTGCCGGATTGGTCGGCAGCAAGCACGCACGACTGGTCAGTGCACTACCGGCTTCTTCACTCGTCGCGATCTGCGACCTCGATTCCCAGCGCAAGTCGGTGGCCGAGCGCTTCGATGTCCCGTTCTATCAGGATCTTGATGCTCTTCTGGCGGAGCGGAACCCCGAGGGAGTGATCATCGCCACTCCCAACGGAACCCACTCTGCCGTTGCCGAGGCCTGCACTCGAACGGCCATCGACATGCTGATTGAGAAGCCGATCGCAAACACCGTTGCGGAGGCACAGAGGATCGTTCAGTCGGCGGAGGAGGCAGGGTGCCAGGTGCTTGTGGGCCAACACCGGCGCCACAACCCGTTGATTCAAGAGGCGCGCAGCATCGTTCAGGGCGACACCCTCGGGCGTCTGATCGCGGTCTCGATCATGTGGGCCCTGCTAAAGCCGGCTGACTGGTACCAAGTCGATTGGCGGTGTCGCCGTCCGAGCGGCGGGCCGGTCATGATCAACCTCATTCACGACCTGGACGTCCTGCGCTTCATCTGCGGCGAGATCCGCCAAGTCTACGCGCAGTCAGGCTCGTCGGCGCGGGGACTTGAAGTCGAGGACTCCTTGAGCATCACGCTGTCCTTTGCCTCCGGAGCGCTGGGTTCGATAGTAGCCTCGGATGCTGCGCCCTCGCCTTGGTCGTATGAGCTGACCAGCGGGGAGAACTCGTACTACTTCCATACGAGTGCGAACAGCTACTACTTCCTCGGCACGCGGGCCTCACTGGCATTGCCCAAGATGGAACTGTGGCGCTATGCGGATCCGGCTCGAGTCGGCTGGCAGCACCCGTTGGAGCAGTCCCGGCGAAAGGTAGCCAGAGCAGATCCGCTCGTGCGGCAACTGGAGCATTTCTGCCGGGTGGTCAGGCGCAACGAACCGCCGCTTGTCGACGGCCGAGACGGAACCCGTTCGCTGGCGGTCGCGCTGGCTGTGCTGGAATCGATCGATCGAAAGACGCCGGTCGAGCTAGCTTGACCTCGGAGGCTTGCAGTCGCGCTACGGCGCGTGCCCTACCCACGTTCGAGGCGCAGCGCGTGGGCGTGTCCCTCCGGTAGTGGCTCTGCCAGCGTTACCGTTAGCGTGCCATCGGCGATGGCCGCCGTCGGCGCTTGGGATTCTCCGAGTACCGTGACACTCACGTCCATGCTGTCTGTGCCCAGCTCGAGCGTGATGGTGTTCGACGTCGGCTGGCCGAGGACGATGGCGTAAACAGCGTCACCCTTGGACGTGAAGCGTACGGGGATTCCGTCGCCCGTCTCGCCGGTCGCCCTGTTCCAAGGTCGAGTCCCGTAGATGGCATCGCCGTTCTTGCGCAGCCAGCTGCCGAGCGTCCGCAAGCGGCTGGCTTGCAGCTCGGGGATGGTGCCGTCCGGCATCGGACCGGCGTTGAGCAGCAAGTTGCCGTTCTTGCTCACGATGTCGGCCAGCAGGTGGATCAGCTCGGCCTCTCCGATGGTGTGCTCGGCGGTCTCGACGCGGTTGTAGCCGAACGAGTAGCCGAGCCCGCGGCAGGTTTCCCACTTGTAGTCCGTGATCTCGTCCATCTCGGCGTACTCGGGAGTGGTGAAATCGTGGTGCCGCTGGGGCGCTCCCTCCTTGCCGATCTCGAAGCGGTTGTTGATCAGGCCGTCGGGGTGGGTGTTGTAGAAGTCCGCCACGATCTGGGCGAGGTCAGCCTGTTCCGGGTACCCGATGTCGTTCCACAAGATGGTCGGATCGTACTTGGCGATCAGCTCGCGCCAGTGAGCGTCGGCGTAGTCGGCGAATTGCTGCGTGTGGATGATCGTGCCCCAGACCTTCTCGAGCGTGTCAATCGGTTCGGGGTTGAAGCTCCAATCCAGGCCTCCGGAGTAGTAAAAGCCCATGCGCATCTGCGCGGCCTTGATCGCGGCGGTCAGCTCGCCCACGACATCGCGGTCGGTAGACCTGCGTCCCTCGGGCAAGTTCGGATTCTCGATCTCGCTGGGCCAGAGGGTGAAGCCATCGTGATGCTTGGTCGTCAAGACGACATATCGCGCCCCGGCGTCCGCGAAGAGGCCGGCCATGGCACCGGGATCCCATGCTCTGAGCGCCTCGTTAAACTGCGGCGCGAAGTCCATGTAGTCGAAGTCTTCGCCGTAGGTCTTGCGGTGGTGCTCCTGGGTGGGCGAGCCATCGATCCGCAGCGAGTTGAGGTACCACTCCGCATAGGGGTTGTTGGCGAACCAGTGAGTGAAGTCAATCTCGCCGAGTTCGCCGGTCGGCGTGGCCCAAGCGGGGACCGAATACAGCCCCCAGTGCACGAAGATGCCGAGCTTGGCGTCGTCGTACCATTGCGGCACTTGGTGAGTCCGAATGGATTCCCAATTGGGTTCGAAGTGGCCGGAGGTCGCGGACCGCTGGTCCGAGCCGTTGCCGCATCCGTAGATCGCGCCGGCACCGGCGGCTGCCATGAAGGCGCGCCGCGAGAGTCTGGATTGCATTGCTGTAGTCTCCGAATCGAGGTGTGACGCGCACGCGGCGCTTGCTGGGAGCTACGCCAGCAGGGGTTCTACGACCTCGCCGTGCACGTCGGTCAGGCGGAAGTGCCGACCTTGGTACTTGAACGTCAGCCGCTTGTGATCCACGCCGAGGCAGTGCAGGGCCGTCGCTTGCAGGTCGTACACATGCACCGGATCTTCGACGACGTTGTAGCAGTAGTCGTCGGTCTGTCCGTGCGTCGTGCCGGGCTTGATGCCGCCGCCCGCCATCCACATGGTGAAGCAGCGGGGGTGATGGTCGCGCCCGTAGTTGGTCTCGCTGAGCTTGCCCTGGCAATACACGGTGCGCCCGAACTCACCGCCCCAGATGACCAGCGTGTCCTGCAGCAGCCCGCGTTCCTTGAGATCCATGATCAGGGCCGCCGAGGCCTGGTCGGTGTCCCTTGCCTGAAGCCGGATGTCGCGAGGCAGGTCCGTGTGCTGGTCCCAGCCCCGGTGGAACAGCTGCACGAAACGCACGTCGCGCTCGGCCAGGCGGCGCGCCAGCAGGCAGTTGGCCGCATAAGTGCCCGGCTTGCGCGAGTCGGGGCCATAGCGTTCGAACACGTGCTCGGGCTCGCTGGAAAGATCCATCAACTCCGGCACCGAGGCCTGCATGCGGTAGGCCATCTCGTACTGGGCGATCCTGGTCTCGATCTCCGGGTCGCCGAACTCCTGCGAGCGCAGCCGATTGATCTCCGAGACGGCATCCAGCATGCTGCGCCGAGTCGAGGAGTCAATGCCCTTCGGATTGGACAGGTAGAGCACGGGGTCGTCGCTTGAGCGGAACTTAACGCCCTGGTACCTTGACGGCAGGAATCCGGAGCCCCACAGCCGTGAGAAGAGGGGCTGGGACTGGTTGAGGTTGCTGCCCTGCGAGATCAGCACCACGAAACCGGGCAGGTCACGATTCGCGCTTCCGAGCCCGTAGCTCACCCACGAGCCCATCGACGGGCGTCCCGGTTGCTGGAAGCCGCTCTGGATGAAGGTGATGGCCGGATCGTGGTTGATGGCATCGGTCTGCACCGTCTTCACCAGGGAGATGTCGTCGACGACCTTGGCGGTGTGCGGCAGCAGCTCGCTCAGCTCTGTGCCCGACAGCCCGTGCGGCTGGAACTTGAACAGCGACGCGGCGACCGGCAGGCGGTCTTGGCCCGAGGTCATGCCCGTGATGCGCTGTCCCTTGCGCACCGAGTCGGGCAGGTCCTGGCCGTGATACTTGCGCAGCAGGGGCTTGTGGTCGAACAGGTCGATCTGCGACGGCGCCCCCGACTGGAACATGTAGATGACGCGCTTGGCCCGCGGCGCAAAGTGGGGCAGGTCGGGACGGCCCCCGGCTGTCGCGCCGTAGCCCTCGCCCCGCAGCAGGAACGACAGCGCCATCGGGCCGATACCGGCCGCTGTGCGGCCGAAGAACTGGCGTCGCGTCGCGAGCAGGTCTCGCTCGAGCTGGGGGTTCATCGCCGCATCACTCCTTGCTGATGGTCTCGTCGAGATTGAGAATGCTGCTTGCCACCACTGTCCAAGCTGCGAGTTCGGCGGGGTCGAAGCTCGGGTCAGCCCGCAGTTCGCCTACCTGCAGCAGGTCGCGCGCCTGCTGCGGCGCGTTGCGGAACTTGTCCGCCTGCTCTTGGGCCAGCTGGCCTAGCAGCCGGGTCTCGACTTCGCTAGGCGGGCGCCCCAGTGTCCGCGAGTAAGCGGAGCGGAGCCGGTCTTGAGGCGTGCTGCCGCCCTCGCGCAGCATCGTTTCCGCGAGGGCGCGGGAGGCTTCCACGTAGGTGGGGTCGTTC
The DNA here is from genome assembly GCA_009838515.1 of Terriglobia bacterium. Lineage (GTDB taxonomy): Bacteria > Acidobacteriota > Terriglobia > Bryobacterales > UBA6623 > VXMF01. The sequence continues at coordinate 106,556 of VXRL01000065.1, forward strand.
AGCAGGACGAGAGCCTGCAGCGGCGTGTTGGTGCGGGAGCGCGTGGCGATGCACTTCTCCCTGTCGGGGGCGTCGAAAACGGCCAGCGAGGGCGGCGGGATGGTCCTCTTCCAGAAGGTGTACATGCTGCGCCGGTACAGCTCCGCTCCCGACCCTTGGCGGTAGATCTGGGCCGTGAACATATCCCCATAGGCCATCTCCCGCCAAAGTCCGTCTGGCTGGTAGGGAAAGACGCTCGGACCCCCGATGCGGCGGTCCAGCAGGCCGGCCGCGAGCAGGGCGTTGTCGCGGACCGATTCGGCGGGCAGGCGGTAGCGCGGACCGCGAGCCAGCAGCCGATTCTCGGGATCCTTCGACTGCAGGGCCGGGCTCAGCCGCGAACTCTGCCGGTAGGTCGCCGACATCACGATCTTCTTCTGCAGCGCCTTGATGTCCCAGCCGCTGTCGGTGAACTCGACGGCCAGCCAGTCCAGCAGCTGCGGATGCGTCGGCAGCTCGCCCTGCATGCCGAAGTCTTCGGCGGTGCGCACCAAGCCGTGGCCGAAGTACGACTGCCAGTAGTGGTTGACGGCCACGCGGGAGGTCAGCGGATGGTCTGGGCTGGCAATCCAGCGGGCCAGGCCCAAGCGGTTGCGGGGCGCGTCGGCGGGGAACGGCGAGAGCCAGTCGGGCGTGCGCGGGGAGACGGACTCGGTGCGGTTGCGGTAGTCGCCCCTTCCAAGCATGTAGGTCTCGCGGGGAGCGGGCAGCTCGCGCATGACCATCACGTTCGGCACTTGCTTCTCAACCCTGGCGCGCTCGGCCCGCAGGTCCTTGAGCCGTGCGTAGAGCCGGCGGTCCGTCTCCGGCGCGGCGTACGTGAGGTAGTAGTCCTTCACCGCACTCGAACGGTTTCGGCAGCGCGATACTGCGGTGTCAGGCTTGGGTGCGTAAATGTCATCGGCTGGCTTGGCCGGCGCGTCGGCCAGCACACTCGCGCAATCGATGTAGGGACCGGCCAGCAAGGCTGCGACCGGCTCGTGCGTGCGGATCGTATCGATTTCAGGCGCATCCAGGACGCGCGAATAGACGCGCAGGTCGTCCAGCGTGCCGGTGTAGCGGCCGCCGAAGCGGCCCGCGCCGATCTCGAACGGAGCGCCCGCTTCGGGACTGCCTGTGAGCGAGTCTTGCAGGACGGTAGTGGCAACCTGTTCGCCGTTGAGGTGGATGCGGAAGCCGGCCGCGGTGCCGGAACCGTCGTAGGAAATCGCGATGTGGTAGCTGGGGTCGATGCCGCGCTGGTTGCGCAACGGGTTCTCGGGCTTGAGGACGATGCCGTTGTCTTCAGAGGCGGACAGGCGAATGGTGAGCTCGTACTCCCGGCGCAAGGTGTCCGGGATCGAGACCGGGCGGCTCAGCCGCAGTTCCAGACCCGTGCGCGACTCGGGACCGTCCATCTTGTGCAGGAGCGACTTTTCCACCAAACCCGCGTGACGTATCCAGAACGCGATCGTGAAAGGCCGGGAGACGTCCAGTGCGGCCGTTCCGGGAAAGGCGACATGCGTGTCCACGTCGAACGAGGCGCCCTGTCCCGCGTTGGCGCTGCGGAACAGCGGCTCGCCGCGCATGACGCGGCCGTGGCGGTAGTTGCCCGAGGAGTCGGAGAACCCGCCCTCCATTTCGTAGTGGGCCTCCAGCCCGGATCGGTCGGCCCGGGGAATGGTCGCCATTGCCGTCGATTCCCAGTCGGCGATCTGCCGGCTGATCCGGGCATCTGGCAGGTCCGCTTGCAGCGAGCGGATCGCTTGGTCGATTTCCGCCAGCTGGTCCTCTTGCTTGCTGTCGGGCAGCTGGAGCATCGGCACGGCGTTGCCGTTCACGCCATCGAGGCCGAGCTCGTCCACGGAGTTGAAGAAGGCGTAGAACTCGTAGAATTCGCGTTGCTTGATCGGGTCGTACTTATGGTCGTGGCACCGGGCGCAGCCCATGGTCATGGCCATCCACACCGTTGAGACCGTCTCAACGCGGTCCACGACGTACTCGGTGTGGTACTCGGCCGCGATGGCGCCGCCCTCGTGGTTGATCATGTGGTTGCGGTTGAAGCCCGTGGCGATTTTCTGCTCCACGGTCGGCTCGGGGAGCAGGTCGCCGGCGATTTGCTCGATCGTGAACTCGTCGAATGGCTTGTTCTCGTTGAACGACCGGATCACCCAGTCGCGCCAGTGCCACATGTCGCGACGGCCGTCGATGTGGAAGCCGTGGGTGTCGGCATAGCGCGACAGGTCGAGCCATTGCAGGGCCATGCGCTCGCCGTAGTGCGGCGAATTGAGCAGGCGGTCCACCTCTCGTTCGTACGCGTGCGGCGAGGTATCGCTCAGGAAGCGCTCGACGTCCGCAGGATCGGGCGGCATTCCGGTCAGGTCGAAGGTCAGCCGACGCAGCAGCGTCCGCTTGGCGGATTCGGCTGCCAGCTCCAAGCCCTCTTGGCGCAAGCGTGCGGTCACGAAAGCGTCGATCTCGTTGAAGCGACGGTTCCCGGTCGCGATTTCCGGGGCGGCCGGCCGGTCGGGCGCTTCGTACGCCCAGTGCGAGCTCCACTCGGCACCTTGTTCTATCCAGCGCCGGACGGTCTCGATTTGTTCCGGAGCGGGCCGCCGCTCGGCCGCGGGCGGCGGCATGCGGGCCACTGCATCGGAGTGGCTCATGCGCTGATAGAGGCGGCTTTCGGAGGCGTTGCCCGGGACGATGAGGCGGTAGCCGCCGCGATCCGCGAAAGCGCCCTCGCGGGTATCGAGGCGCAGGTCGGCTTGGCGGGTGTTGGCGTCAGGTCCGTGGCAGGCAAAACAGGCATCGGAGAGGATCGGGCGAATGTCTCTCTCGAAGTCGACCCGCGCCGCCGGGCTGATCGCGGGAGCTGCCATCGCCGCGGACGCCAGGCTTGCCAGAGCCGTCGCGAGCAATAGTCTGTTCATCAGCGTGCCTTTGTGTCTAGTGTACGGTTTTGACCGTTCTTCGGGCCAGCAGTGGCTGCGGCAAGGACGCTCGTTCGAGCGAATGTGGGTCAGCCATGTCGTGACAGAGAACCCGGAGGTGTCTTTCCCCGGCCGCTCCCTGGATAGGGAGTTCGGTGGCCTGCGCATCCTGCCTCGCGATCACAACGAACGCCCGTAGGTGCATGGCTCGAATCCATGCTCATCGATGTGATCGAGCGATCTGCGGAGATTGTGCAGCGACGCCGGGGACGCGTGCTCTCTTGGAGACCGCAGCGAGACGGCCTGGGTCATCGCAGGTTCGCCGACGCTCGTCAAGCTCTCGTCCGCGCACCCGATCGGTCTGGCGGGGGACGCATGCAACCACACAATTGTTGTCATCGCCTTGGAGACGCCCGCGGTGATCGCGGTGGTCGAAACTGCGCTTTTTTCTGCCGCGCTACTTGCGCATGAGCCTATCGACGACTCCGGAGTACCTTGCCGCACGGTACGACAAGACCTCTGGCGTGATCGACGCAGCCGTATTCGTGTTTTCATAGGTACTAGTGATCGTGCCCGTTGAATTGGTATCGGGCGCTGTCGGCATCGGCAGCCTGTTCGGCCTGCCCGAGGCGTGCGGCCTGAACCAAGCGCTGGTGAGCTGGCTGCTCGTGTGGGGCGTGGGAGCCTGCTGCGGGTCTGAATCCCCACGAGCCGCTCTCGGGCCAGGGCTCCGGGCGGCTCTCGCCTGTCTGTGCGTGGTTCTGACCGGGCCGCTCCATGCTAGTACGGGGAACACGGACGAGTTGGTTCAGAAATACGAGAACCTGCTACTTGTTACGTCGGATGAATACGAAGACCTACCGGCCGCCAAGGCTGCTGTCGAGGGGCATATGCTGGGCCGGTTCAGACGCGCGGTGCGCCGGGTCGAGTCGTTTGCTTTCGCCCGCCGGGGCCAGCTGGCCTATTTCGCCAGAATGCCCGCGACCGAGACGGACCAGCCGGCCGAGGAGCAACCGGCTGGGGAGAGCAATAGTGAATTCCATCGTCTATTCAACGACACTGCGCTATCGCTGGCGTACGCCTATCAAACGCCGGGAACGGTCGACCGCACGAACCCGTACTACCAGGACCCGGGGGTGCTGCAGCAGTACCTCTCGATACTTGACTATGCCTACAGCCGCGGCCTCACCGAAGACGCATGGCTCCCCGATCACGCAGGAACCGCCAGCGCAAGGGCCATCGAACGGGGATTGGAGCGCACCTCCGGCGATTTTTCCCAGGTGTCGTTGCGCTTCGGCGGATTCATCCAGAGCATCTTCTTGATGCGCGGGGCCCTCGCCGAAGCGGGCCTGCTGGCGAAGTACAGGGCGGTCGTCCGCAATCTGGTCGTGAACTGCGGCGTGTTGTACGGAGCGTTCTCTCGCATCGCGAGGGAAGATGCGGGGGTTACCTACCCGGACCCCCTGCCAATCGTCCAGCAATATCATCTCAATGCCGACGGGCTGCGTCTTTTCGTCGACTATTTCTGGCCGTACTATCTGCTTGTCGACGACCCCTCCGAACGCAGCATGATGGCCGCGATCCTGTACCAGGTCGTCGACACGAACATCGCGGTCAAGCCTGGAAGCTACGGCACCATCAAGCCGGACGGGGTAGGCTTTCACCATCACGGGGTCTATGCCAGCGCCTACGCGCCCCACGCCTTCGAAGTGGCCGCCCAGCTGCTCTACCTGCTGAAGGGCACGACCTTCTACCGCACGGAGAACGTTGAAGCGGTGAAGCTGGCGCTTGAGACCTACCGCGTGATGGTGCAAAGGTACTCGTCCTCTTTCGCGCTTCGAGGGCGTTTCGTCGGAGGGGACGCCGAAGGCAGATCCCGCGCTATTGCCAAGGCCATGGCGTACCTCGCCCATCCAGACGGAGCTGACGACATGGATATGAAGGCCCGGTTCCTTGAATTCTTCGACCCGGAGTACTTCTTCTCCGAGGAGCGAAGACAACCGTTTTCCGATGGATCTCGGGGCCTTGCCATTCAGGGCATGGGCATTTACCGCCTGATTTCGGACCTCCAAGGTTCCGGCATCGAGCCGAGCGAGGCCCCCACCGGAGTCTGGATCAAGCCCTACGCTGCGGCTGGCTTCTTCCGTCGGGGCGACTGGCTGGTCACGGCGAAGGGCTTCAGCCAATACTTTTGGAACTACGAGAACGAGTTCGACAATCACGAGAACAGCTTCGGCCAGAACTGGGCGTACGGGTCCCTTATGGTCTTCAGCGCGGGCACTCCGATCAGCGATCTGGCCTCTGGCCACGCTCTCTTCAGCGGCTGGGACTGGTACCACGTCCCGGGAACGACGGCGAGTCACTACGCCATCGAGGAACATTCCGACCAGGGCTTGAAGGCGTTGCGCAGGGAACTGGGAATCCCGCAGAGAGATACCCATCGCAACTACAACAGTCGGACGTACGTCGGCGGCGTGAGCCTGGGCGATCACGGCTTCTTCGTGCAGGATCTGGCAGCCGTGCCATTCACGGCGCCGACAGACCTGCGGGGCTGGAAGAGCTATTTCTTCGTGGGCGACCAAGTCCTGGCCCTAGGGAGCCACATCCGCGGCGGCACAGAGAACGACGAGACCCATACCACGATCTTCCAGACGTATCTGGAGGACCCCACCACGGCGACCCAAGTCAACGGGGAACAATTGACCGGCCTCGAGACGATGCAGGAGCACCCGGCGGGGACTGCCGTCAAGCTGACCGACAGCGTCGGAAACAGCTTCTACCTATCGGCCAGCACGGCCGATCTGACGGTGACCCGAAGGCTCCAGCAGAGCATGTCGCTTTCCTACGAAGCGACTGAAGGGGCATTCGCCACGGCCTATCTGAATCACGGGATCAGGACGTATGGGGGCAGCTACGAGTACGTGGTCATCCCGGCCGACGCGGACGCCGCGAAGCTGGATCAGGTGGCAGCCGATCCTTCAGCCTACTACCAGGTGCTCGATTCGACACAAATGCACTTGGTTCGCTTCCCACAACAGGAAATCACGGCTTACGCATTCTACGAGGCGGTCGAGACGCCTGACGAGGAACTGGTGCGGGCTGTCAATCAACCCGCGGCAGTGATCATCCAGGAGCAGGAAGTGGAGGAAGAGCAGACGCAGGACGCAGAGACCGGGCAGATGCAGGAAGCGGAGGCAGGGCCGAATCCCGTCCGGCTGGCTGCCAGCGTCCCGGACATCGGATGGCAGGTCGACCCGAGAATCTTCCGAGAGGGTCTCAACTACGCGTCCCGGCATTTTGCCTTCCAGCGCGCAAGGGAGCACACCCTGAGGCTGGTGCTGCGGGGGAACTGGTGCCCGGACGAGTCGACGGCGCCATTTGGATCCGAATGGATTTCGCTGTCCGGAGAGACGCTGCTTCAGCTGCGGTGCAGCGACGGGCTCGCCACCGAGATCCTGCTGAGACCGTGCCCAACCGCCCCCGCAGAGCCCGAAGTGGGAATGGAGGAAATGCTGCTGCGCTGGCTCAACGATTAGAGTCTACGGAAGGGTAGGTGCGCGATCGACCGTCAGGTGTTGTTGAGCGGGTGCATCCAGCGCAACCCTGAGCCGAGCCTGGTCGTGTGCATCTCGAATCAGCGAACACCCATCACCTTCATCGTGATGCAGAGCGGCTGGTCCCTGAGTGGTCACGGCATTCAGCGGAAAATCGCTCAGTTCCAAACGTGCAAATTAGCATTGCCGCCAACAGTTAGCGGTTGCCTCTGGGCTGCTGTACGGGATCGATAATCGTCAGAAACGGGAAATGACGGAAATCGCGGTCGCAGGTGCATTTTCGGCTCACGCCGTGCTCGCGCATCAGCACAGCCGTGTGAAGATCGTGCATCAGGTTTCCGCGAAGGTCGGGAAACTCGGACATAGTTTGCGCCAGAACTTCTGTGTGACGAGGAGTTGGAACCAGCAGGTCAAACCCGGGTGATTCCAGCAATCTGGCAAGATAGCGATGTCCGTCGTTCGGGCTCCACGGCAGTTGAAGCACACGAGGGTGTGTGGTCACTCTCAGGAACTCGAAGCACACGCTCCAAGTAAGGAGCGCCTGGGAAGGACCCTCGCGTGAATCTGCAAACCACTGGCTACACGGAAGATGAAACGATGAATCCGTGTTGGCGCCCTACACAAGGACGTTCGTGTCGACCAGCAGCACCCTACTCCTCTTCCATCACCTTGTAAAGCAGGTCGCGGTTCGAGATGTCGACCAGTTCCTTGCCGCCGCTCTAGGTCGGTAGCGGCCGAAGCTCAGTTGGCGGCGGGTCGGAGGGCGCCGGCTCAGAGAGGACACGCTCCAAGCCGGTCTCCACGAGCCGGGACGTCTCGGTCCCTCGCTTAGCAGCCTCTTCCCGGAGTCGCTACATGACGGAGTCGGCGATGTTCAGCGTCGTCCTCACGTGGAAAACCATATCAAGCCTAAGCGCCGGTCGGTTCAGTGTCTTGTAACTTCTGACATTGCGGGCGAGCCATGTTTCACCAGTTCTTGGCGAGGCATCGGACGAGGTGATCAAGAACTGCGTTGTTCGTGTCACAGACGACGAGGAGCGCAAGATTTGCTACGCCACGGTGAAGAAGCTCAAGTTCGTCCACCTGAGAATCGTTCCGTGACGAAGCACTAGCCTTCGATCCCGGCCCCCGGGGGGCGTGTTCCAGGATTTCTGCGGATTCCCCCTTGCAGTAGTCTTTGGGAATTATATACGAAAATAACACGCTCAAATTTATGTTATTACGGAAACAGGTGACCCAATTTACCACCTGCTCCCTGCGGTGCTCCCTCTCGCCAGCGGGCTACCGGCACATGGACAACATCCTTGGCCGCTTGAACTGGCTCTACAACCAAGCTCTGGAGGAGCGCAAGACGGCCTACGCCGAGCGCAAGCAAACACTGCACCTGTACGAGCAGCACAAGTGGCTGACGGGGTTGCGCGCTCGCAATGAGCAGGGACTGGGCGAGATCGCGCTAGGTCCGGCGCGCGGGATGCTGAAGCGCTTGGACGAGGCCTTCCAGTCGTTCTTCCGGCGCGTCAAGGCCGGCCAAGCCCCGGGGTTTCCGCGCTTCCGGCCGCTCAGCCGTTGCGTCACGATCGACTTGACCAAGATTAGTGACGGCACGGTCAAGCCACGAGGCGGCCACTACGAGCTGGAGGTGAAGGGCTTTCCGCGCATCCGGCTACACGGTTCCCGAGAGTTGCCGGCTGGGGTCGCGAAGGCGGTCCGGCTGACGAAGCGCGGGCGGCGCTGGGAAGCCTCGCTGGTGTATGCGGTCGAACGGGCAGCCCTGCCCGCCAGTACCCAGGCGGTGGGGATCGATCTTGGCGTGCGCAAGCGCATGACGCTATCGAACGGCAAGCGCTACCAGCGGGCAACCCGTGACTGGAAGCGCAAGCGTAGGCTGCAGCGTGCGCTCGCGCGCTGCCGGAAGGGCAGCCAGAGACGGTGGAAACGAGTGCAGGCGCTGGCGCGCTGGCAGCGGCGGGAGTTCGTGCGGGAGCGGAACGCCTGCCATCGGGCTACAACCGAGATCATCCGCGACTACGGATTGGTCGCGGTGGAGCAGCTGCAGGTCGCGAAGATGACTCGCTCGGCGCGAGGAACGGAGGAACAACCGGGCAGGAACGTCGCGGCGAAGGCCGGGCTCAACCGGGAGATACTGTCACAGAACTGGTCGCTTCTACGCAGACAACTCGAGCAAAAGGCAGAATGGGCTGGGCGAGAGTACGTGGAGGTTGATCCCAGGTACACTTCACAGGATTGCAGCAGGTGCCACGCGCGGAACAAACCGCGAGCAGCGGAGACGTACCGTTGCCGCGCCTGCGGACTGGTGGAGGATCGCGACGTGAATGCCGCGATCAACATCTTGGCGGCCGGGGTTATTGCCGCCGGAGCGTCAACGTGGGCCGTTGGGCCGTGCGTCGCTCCAGAATCGTATGCGAGGGCAGCCTGACGGTACTCTCGTATATAATCCCCTAGTCTTGTGCTGATGTCACATATTGATGTGTTGGACGCCGGAGCGGGCGTTCTGGAACGATACGCTGACGTATTCACGCCAAAGGCTCTCGACGTGATCGCAGGATTGGCCGCGCTCGATCGCGAACGCAAGGACTTGATGCAGGCCAGATTGGAGCGTCGGCGCCGGCGCGCTCAGAATGCGGAGAGGATTCAGTTCTTGGATCCGGAATCCACGATCCCACGCACTCAGATCAAGGTTGGCGACGCAAGGGCGGGGCGCTTTACCGGGTCGGCGATCCCGGAGGACCTGCAGTGCCAGTGGATACAGGGTACCGGTCCTGGCGCGAAACCTCGATCCTCGATCGAAAAGAGCATCCGGAACGTGGCTTACGCACTTCTTTCGGGCGCGGACGGGTGGATGTTCGATGGCGAGGATGCCTTGGGGCAGATCGAGACCATGTCACTCGACAACCAGCGAAACCTGCGCTTGGCGTTCGCTAGGGATCCGATCTTCCTCAAGGCCGCGGAGACAGTCGCAGGGGAGATGAACAAATGGGCGGAAGATTTCTTCGGCCACAAGATTATCGAAGACTGGCAAAGACAGCTTGACTTCACCACCAAGATCTTCCGGGCGCGCGGTCTTCATTTGGAGGACCGTCACATTCGCAACACCGACGGCAGCGGCTTTTCCGCGTCGATCGTCGATGCCGCCCTGTACGCTACCGGGAATCATCAGACCTTGGCGAACGAGGGCTCGAGCTTGGCTCTATACCTTCCGAAGATCCAGACGGCCGAAGAAGCTGCGCTATGGCACGAGATTCTCGGCGGCGTAGAGTCGTCGTTGGGCCTTCAGAGCGGGGCGATCAAGACCTATGTCTTGGTCGAGCAGATCGAGGCCGCGTTCCAGTTGATGGAGATCCGGGCGGCACTCGGGAACCGGTTCGTAGGATTCAATACCGGTCGCTGGGACTACATCAACAGCGTGGCCGACGCGATGGCCTGGCATCCTGACTTCGTCCACCCGAACATCGATGCCGTGGTGATGACCTACGGCTACATGCGGAACTATGAGGACCGTGTGCGGCGAGCCACCAACACTCCCGATGAGAAGGGCCAGTGCGCACTTTGGCAGGGTGGCATGGAACCCAACATTCCAGTTGGCTCTTCGGAGGGTGTGTCCGCGAGCATGCAGAAGGCGACACTCGGTGCCGAGCGCGAACAAAGAGAGGGAGCCAGTGGCAAGTGGGTCGCCCACTGGAAGATGGTGCATATCATTCGGCCGGTCTGGGAGAGGGCCGGTCAGGCGAACCAAGCCGGCCGCTCATTCCCGTCCCTGACGTACACCGATGCTGACGCCGACGGTTTGGTGCTTCTCGAGCCCGCGCCCCGAACAATCCGTGGAGCCCGAGACCTAATCAGCGTGGCCGTCCAATACGGCAACGCCTTTGAACAGGGGTTCCAGGCGGCAGCCCTGAAGCCCGCAGACTTCTTCGGCAACGAAGACGTGCTCTACCTGATGGAGGACATGGCGACAGGGGAGATCCGGCTCAGCATCCTTTGGGAATGGCTGCACAAGACCGCGACCCTCACTGCCGCGGACGAGGAAACCGGTGCTGAGGCGGGCGATCTGTTTACCGAGGAGATGTTCTCGCGGCTGCTCACCGAGGAGTTCGCGAAGCTGCGCCAAGCGAGAGACGTCGACGTTCACGACGACTCGAAAGGCACGACTCTGCCGGTCTCGCGTGTCATTGTCGATGAGTACGTGAGATGCGGCCAAAAAGCCCCGTGGATGGTTGACCTGCTCAACGTCAACCTGACGGTCGAGCAGGAGGAAGCGGCGAGGCTACGGACGCAAGACTTCCTGGACCTGTTCTCTAAGCAGGGTGTTCGCATCACCAAGAACCTCGATTTCGAAGCTGGGTAGCGTCTTCCACGGCTTCTGCATGTCTTGTCTGGTGAGCGAGCGGGAGGGCATCAACGACGAACGGGAGGTTCTGTGTGAATCCCCCGTGCCGCAGCAAAATCAAGGTAGGGTGCAAATGCAGCGTTGACCTGGCCCGCTGTGAGGCCGAAGTCCTTCAGCAGGTAGCTGTGCCGTTTCTCACGGCGTCGCAGATCTTCCTGCCACGAAAGCCAGTCCTCCATTTCGTCCACGGCCGTCTGCTCCAGCGGCCAGCCAAATCGGCTATAGATATCACGCACGACCTTCATGGGGTCACGGATCAGATCGACATAGGCAACGTCGACCCAACGGTGCTCGAGTTCCGGGTGGGCTGATCGGAATCGCGTCGCTCCGTTCAGCATTTCGCTCATGAAAGCAAGCTGCTCCGCTCCGGTGTCGCGCCCGGAGACCGGTTCCATGGCGACCGAGCGCGCCCGTTCCACCAAGCTGTTCCAGGACCCCATGACCTCGGCGGGCGTGCGGTGGGTCTGGATGAACAGAGCGTCGGGATAGGTTTCGATCAGGGTCTCTAGCTCCATGAGATGGAAGGGCATCTTGAACAACCACTGACCTCTGTGCCCGGGACCGGCCTGCAGACGTTGCCATGTGTAGTGCTGTGCCGCGCGATAGTGAAAGGCATAGGCATCTCCCAAACCGTTCGCAGCCAGCCAACGTTTGTAGGCGGGCACATGGAACTGGGCAGCGAAGGTCCACGACGAAAACGCCGTCTTGAATATTGGGAAATCCTCTTCCGGTTCGTCGATGCCGAAGGGGTGCACGCCTTCTAGGGCCTTGAAAATATCGAAGGCGCGGTACGCTTCCTCGGTTCGCACCCGACGGGGATCCATGGCCGTGCCCGCGACAGCGACGTAGTCACCGGTCGACAGGATCGGCTGGACGAGCTCGTACATCCGGAGCGCCCAAAACCGCTTGTCGCGCACCATCAACCGGTGCATCAGGGTCGTTCCGCTGCGGTTGATCCCAACGATGAAAACCGGCCTGGCTATCCGCTCTTTTCCGATCTCGGGGTGACGCTGCGCTTCCTTGGCAAACAGGGCGTTGTGGCGCAGGAACCGGCTCAGTTCGAAGACGACGTTTCCGAGCTTGTCCTCCTCGAGCCGAGCCTCCGGCGCCTCCAATGCCCCGACCAGCTGTCGCAGGGCTTGGCGCTTCCATTCCGGATAAGCCGCATCGAAGGAGACGCCCAACTCGGCGGCGTAGCGCTTGGCCCGAGCCATTAGGTTGTCGAAGTCCAGGCGGCTCTGTGGAACGGCATACGGCCATTCGCGACGATGGCGCTCAACCCATCGATGGGAACGCCTGAGCTTGGTCAACGTCCCCGTCCATTCAATCGGGAGGGGACAGTCCTCGCGGATGGCACGATCGCAAATCGGCAACCGGTCCTGCGGCTTCTTCCTGCTGAACCAATATCTTGCGAAATGGTCGAGCACAGTCCAGTAGCCGTGGAGCGGCGAGCTCTCGCCACGCGCCTGGCAGGCCCGCTTGAAGGAGTCGTAGGGTACTTGGGGCCAATAGAACCCGAAATCGCCTGGCTCAAGATCGTACTCGTCCAATTGCGGGTTGCAGCAATGGTAGATCGTGAAACGGCGGTTAGCGTTCAGGGATATGGCGGCACAGATCCGGCTCAGCGTATCGACGGCCTCGTTGCTGGATCGAAACGTAAATCCCTCTGGCAGGGTTTCGCATTCGGCCGCTGCCGCAAACATCCGGACCGCAAGGTCGTTGACCGGGCTGTAACCAGTGCTGGACAGGTTGGTTTGCGGCAACCGGAAAATCGCTAGTGGCATGCCGGTCTGCTGCGCGAACCGAAGCGCCTGCTCCGATGTCAGTTTGCTCCATGGATAGCCGAGCAGGCCGATTGGAAACGTCTCCTTCATCCGTGCCAGATCCGGCTGCATCTGGTGGTCGATGCGTGCATCCTCGAATTCGTTCGCGAAGCCGCAAAAGTATTGCGGGAACACGCCCATGGTGGACGCGTAGAACAAGTGCTTGAAGCGCTTGCGCAAACATAACTCGAGCACGTTGCGGACGCCGAACGTGTTTATCCTACGTATCCCCAGATACGAAGATAGGAGATTTATGTCGGCCGCCAGATGATAGACCGCGTCAATCTGCCCGCACAGGCCGTCAAAGTGGCCGGTGGTAAGGCCGAACCGGGTGTGGCCGATGTCCCCGATCACCACTTCGATACGAGGCCCGAAGGAATCGTCCCAGACTTCCGCCTGTTGCAGCGCAGCGCGGATACGCTCGTGCCCATGTGCGACACTGTTGGCCCGAACGATGCAGTGGACCCTTAATTCGGCTCGCTGCCGCAAGAGCTCGCTCAGAAAGAAGCGGCCGATGAACCCGGTGGCTCCGGTCAGCAAGACGTCTCGAAACTTGTCCGCCGAAATCGCGGCAGCCGGCGGGTCCGCACTGACAGCCTGGTGAACGAATCGACGCAGCGTTTGGACGTCGCTCTGGCACTGCGCGGGCAGCCTTCCCGCCAGCGGCGCTATGGTTTCGTTAGCGGCAGCCTGTAGAGACATGATCAGGTTTTTCGTGTACCGGCGGTCGAGAGAATGTCTTAGGCGGTTCCCGCCTGAATGCACCGCTCCGCTTGAGAGTCGACCGTGGCCCGAAACGACTTCAGGGCCGGTTCGATTCCATCCTCGCTGTAGCGAAGATCGCTCGGGATCGACCGATACCGCGTCTCGACGCGCGCGAACAATGCCCGACGGCGGTCAAGGATCGCATCCGGGTGTTTCGCACGCTGCGAAACCGCTTCCCGGAACACGTCCAGCTCTGCCTCGAGGAACAGCTTGAAGTCATAGATCATGATCTGCTGACGGGTGACCCTTTCGAGGTGGTAGCCCAAGGCGGCCAGCCTTAGCGCGAGGGCAAGCATTCGGGGATGCTTGCGCGAGACTTGCGCGATGAATCTCGAAAAGGCGGGAATCTGGTTCTTCGACAGTTGCCGGCGCACGCGCATCGCCCCGACAACGGCGGCATTCCCGCCCAGCGGCTTCCTCAAATGGGGCACCGCCTTGAGGTGCTCGAACAGGGCCAGGCAGCGCTGGAAGTAGTTCTCGAGAGTTGGATCATAGAGGGTGGCGGTTACCCGCTGATATCCATCGATTAACGTCTCCGGGTCCAATTCCGGCCTGAAGTTGAGCGTCATCGCATTGGTGCCGATTTCCTTCTCCAGCAGGCGGTTCTCGGCATGCAGGCGCTGGTACATGTCTGTCCCTCGTAGGGCCGTCAAGAGGTAGATCGGCGCGACCGGAATTCCCGCCTGTTGGATGAACTCGATTTGCGCGTCGAACACTCCTTCGTCGTCGCTATCGAGTCCTAGGATGAACCCGCCTTGGACCTGCATGCCCTTGTGCTGGATCTTGCGGACTGCGTGGAACAGGAAGTTCTCTTCTTTCCTGCTGGTGTTCTGCGGTTTCTTGGTCTTGATTAGCGCCTTGGGATTGGGAGTTTCGATACCGAGGAACACGGTATCGAAACCGGCCTCCACCATCGCGTCCATCAACCCGTCCATGTGGGCCAGATTGACGCTCGCTTCGGTAGAGAGCGAAAACGGGTAGCCGTGAGCCTTCTGCCACTCGGCGATGACCGGGAGAAGGTTCATCGCCTCCCGCTTGTTGCCGATGAAGTTGTCGTCGACCAAGAACAGGGGGCCCTTCCAGCCCAACTGGCGCAGCAAATCGAACTCGGCCACCATCTGGGCCGGCGACTTGGTTCGGGGGACGCGACCGTAGAGCTTGGTAATGTCGCAGAACTCACAATCGAACGGGCATCCCCGGGAGAACTGAAGCCCCATCGAATAGTAGTTGTCCAGTTCGACGAGATCGAAGCGCGGCAAGGGTGTCAGGGTGACGTCCGGCTTCCGTGGCTCCCTGTAGATCGTCTTCGCAATTCCGCTCTCCAGATCCCGCAGAAACCCAGGGAAGATTTCCTCAGCCTCGTCCAACACGAAGTGGTCGACCCCCGGGATCTCGTCGTGGAACGTGGTGGGGTGAGGGCCTCCGGCGATTACGGGCACGCCTGCGCGGTTGCAACGCTCGATGACGGTCTTGAGGGACACCCGCTGCACGATCATGGTGGAAGTGAAGACCATGTCTGCCCATTCCAGATCGGAGTCCTCGAGGGGCGCCACATTCATGTCTACGACGCGCAGGTCGTACTCGGGCGGAAACATCGCAGCGATGGTGAGCAAGCCCAAGGGTGGGAAGGCTGCCTTGATGCCCACCATCTCCAAGGCGTAGTTGCCTCCCCAATAGGTCGGAGGGTGTTCGGGATAGACCAGAAGCGCGTTAGGCATGAGTTGCCGTCCTCGGTTCCCTCATTCAAGGTTGGTGGGCCGCGGACTCCGTCGTGCCGGCATCGTCGAAGTTCGGGAAATGGCTCTCCGGCGGGCTTGCGAAGATCGACGGCGTACGCCGTGCGCATGATGGGGCAGCAGCGGACACCTCCCCGACGGGCTCCACGCTCGTGTCGTCGGGATCCTCGGCGACTTCATCCTCGCCATGGACAATGCCCTGCGCCAGCGACAGGGCGGAAGCGGTGGTCATCAGTTCGAGCGCGCTCACTCGATAGTTGAATTCCGTCTGGATGAATGTTCCAAGCTCGGCGACTGAGAGCGACGTCAGTCCGAAACTGGACAACGGTTCTTCGGCTCCGCTCTCGTCGTGACCGCAAAGCTCGGCCACCTTTGCCGCAATCTGCGCCACTACGGTTTCAACCGTCCACTCGCCGGCCGGCCCGGCCTCGAACGCGTCTCGGTTGCGCATCAGGCGCCCGATGCGCATGTAGTCGGCAAAGTCCACCGTCCACAACGGACGTTCGAACAGGGCGCAGATCAGATGATCCTGGTCCGACAGCGCCCGCAAGGCGTAGTCCAGATTAGCGGTGGCGAAATCGCTGCTCACCGGGGGCAGGCCTGCCGCTCTCATCATGCGCAAGACCGGAAGACTGCGGGCGGCCATGCCTGCGTCGGCCACGGCGGCCATATTGTAGGCCAGGCATGGCAGGCCTTGTCTCCGGCGGCTGGCAGCAAGACCGTCGAGGTAGCCGTTGGCGGCGCTGTAGTTGATCTGTCCGGGGTTGCCCAGCGCAGAGGAGGTTGACGAGAATAGCACGAAGTAGTCGAGTGAATGGTCTCGCGTGGCCCGGTGGAGATGAAGGGCGCCGAGGGCCTTGGGAGCGAAGACCCGTGCCACGGATTCCGCTGACAGATCGTCGAGCAAGTGATCGTCCAAGACGCCGGCGAGGTGGAAAACGCCCTTGAGCGGCCGTTGGACTTGCGCAACGCAGCGCCGCACGTCGTCTTCCACCGCAACGTCCCCCGCCACGATGTCGAACTCGACCTGCTCGTCCATATAGGCTAGAGCGCTCGTCCGGCGAATCCAGTCCGCGTCCCGGTTGCGCTCGGGGTGGCGGTCCATCAGGGTGAGATGACGCGCCCCTGAGGCCACCAAGTAGGGCAGCAATCTCAGGCCGAATCCGCCCAGAGCGCCAGTGACCAGATAAGTCGCATCAGGATCGAACAGCGGCCGCACGTCGGCGATCGGGAATCCGGGATTGTCAGAATCCGGGGGGGCCATCAGAACCAGCTTGCCCTGGTGCTGGCCGGCTGCCATCTGCCGAATAGCCTTCGCGTAATCCGCATAGCGAAACGCAGTGACGGGTAACGGCGACAGGGATCCCTTTGCGATCAGGTCGAGGCAAGCTTGGGAAAGTTCGCGCGCCAGGAGGGGATTGTCGAGCAACAGACGGTCGATGTCGATCGCCGCGAAACGCAGGTTCTTCCGAAACACTCGGAGGCCGAGCTCGTTGTCCGCATAGATGTCGACCTTGCCGATCTCGCAATGGCAGCCGCCCGGCCGCAGGGCCTGAAGACAGAGTTCGATATGGCGTCCTGCAAGAGAATTCAGGACAACGTCAACACCTTCGCCCGCCGTAGCCGCCATAAGGCCGTCATGCCAGTCGAAGCTGTGGGAATCGAATGCGGCGCGTACGCCTAGCGCCAGCAGGCGCTCGCGCTTGCTCTCGCTGCCGGCGGTCGCGTAGATCTCGGCCCCTACATGCTTGGCCAGGGCGATGGCGGCCTGCCCGACACCGCCCATCGCAGAGTGGATCAGCACTCGCTGCCCCTTCATCAGGCGTGCCGTATGGATGAGTGAATAATATGCGGTGACGTAGACCGACAGCGTGGAGGCGGCCTCTTCCATGCTGAGGCCGTCGGGTTTGGCGAAGACGAGGGACTGGTCGACCGTCACGCGATTGGCAATGCAGCCGCCTGCGACAAAGGCCACCTCATCCCCGACACGGCAATGCCGCACGTTGGATCCGACCCGACGAACGATCCCGCTGGCCTCCATGCCGATCTGCTGTCCAAGTGCCGAGCGTTCGTAGGCTAGTGCCGGCAAGAGACCAAGCGTCACCATGACGTCGCGGAAATTCAGGGCCGCCGCCGTCACGTCGACCTGCACATCCTCTGGCCCTGGCGCGGCCGGTTCGTAGGTCTTCATCTGTAGACCGGCGACTTGTCCTGCATTGTCCGGAACGAGCCGGTATGCGCACTCGCCCGCGGTGGGAACCGGCAAGTATCGCTCTTTGAGACTGACCATCCGGGGTGCCCACAGACGCTTCTTGCGCACCGCCAACTCGCGTTCGCGCAGATCGCACCGCGCGAGCCACGCCAGAGTTTCCAGGTCGCTCGGATCTCCCAGATCGACCAGTCGGAAATCGATCTTGGCGTCATCCCCGACTTCCAGCGCCATGCTGCGGACCGCACCCCAAAGCACGCTGCCGCGCGCATCTTCCACAGTGTGGGCGGCTCTCCGCGTCACCACCGTCAATCGGCAGCGGCGCTTAGCCTGTTCGATTCGATGCGAAGTCAGCGCCTGGACGAAAGCGATGAAACCTGCGGCCAGATCCTTGCCCGTCGGATCTCCGGGATCGGTGCCGCAGAAAAAGTCGACGGCCCGCAGGTCGGTCGCGTCCGGCCACTCGTGGAGCGCTTGCAGCGAAGCGCCTGTCGAATCTTGATGGGGGATCAGGTGCACTGAGCCCGGCTGGTCGAGCAAGGACGCCCATTCGGAAGCCCAGCTCCCCCGCTCTCCCAGCACCCATCTCGGGCCCGGAAGCTCCATGGCGTCGGCCGTGTCGGCGAAGTCGTGCGGCGCTTGCAGCAAGGTCGCACGCCGCCCCGCTCGCATGGTTCTCCAGCCCGTACCTGGTTCAATCACAGATTCTTCGTCGTGAAGGGCCAGGGCGAGGCCGCCGGCCACCGCCAGCCGACGGGCCAATTCCCATCTTTCCGGGCCGAGAGACGCGTCGCCGTGCAGCAGGACGATCTCGGCGGCTGCCCGACGCAGCAAACCGTCCTCTGGGTCCAGAGGCGCGGATGGATCGACGCTCGTGAACCGCAGAGCGGCATCGTGTTGATGAAATGCGTCGTAGCAGTGCCGAGCGGCGTCCTCGCTGTCCGTAACCAGCCAGTATTCGCCGCTGCTGTTGACCTTGGATAAATCGTCAACGCAGCTCTTCAGGGCGGTGCGGTCTGGCTCCCGCCCGCCCGCCAGCTCGACCACGTGACAGGACTGAAACTCGCCCTCTCGCGACCCCTGGAGAGCGGCGATCAGGGCGGCGGGCGCGATCTCCTCGTCTGGCAGGCGGTCGATCAGTGCCGGGCCGCCGGGAATGAACTTCGGCTGCCATACGATCCGGTGCTTGCTGTTCGGCAGATCGTTCCAGCGCGGATTGGAGGTGAAATAGGTGTATTCGCCGATATGGGCAACGAGATCACCGGTCTCGGTGTCGTAGAAGCTGATGCTGCCGCCTGACCTCTCGCCGCGACGCACGGAGTATTGTCCCCGTTCGTTCGCATTCATCCAATCGTCGCGGGGCCTGGTGACATGGCACGTGATCCGCGGTCCGGTCGGCCGGCGAAGGAAGGTCATGCCTTCGGCGCGCTGCGGAATGGCGAACAGATCGGCGGCGGTCAGCAGATGATAAAGGAATATCTGGAGTCCCCCGTCAAGCAACGGGGGGCACGAGACGTAGCCCTCGTCGCGACCCGTCGTCCACAAGCCTTCGTCCATCTCTACATCGAAAAGGTAGGCCCTTGAAATCGTGTCCACTTGGACGCGCCGAATGGTTCGGAAAAACGGACCGTATTGGAAGGTCTCGCTCAGAACCGCTTCAAGGCGCTCATAAAAGTTCTGGTCGTCTGCGAGGGATGAGGATTCGAAGTGGGCCTTGTCGATGTCCGCCAGTCGTCCCGCCACGCCAACCGCGTGGTCGTCACCCACAAGGCGCACCTTTCCGCGGCAATGCAGCTCGCTGCTTGCGTCGACATCGTAGGCCCGGGAGGAAACCGTGAAGGTGAATTCGTCCGGTACTGAGGCGGCCCTGTACAAGGCTGTTTGCAGCCGCACCGCCAATTTCGGGACGGGACAGGGCTGCAGGAACTCGAGTACTTCGAAGTACGCCGGAGCACCTCCGAGTGCCTCCAGGATCAGCTCGATGTAACCGGCTGCCGGCATGATCGCCGCATGGTGCACGCGATGGTCAGCCAGCCAAGGGAAGTCCTTTTCCGAGAGCCGGGCTTCGAAAAGCATGTGGTCGCAGGGGACCTTGTGGCCTACCAGCGGACCGTGCGAGTACTCGCCCTGGCGGACAAACATCTCGTTGTCAACCATGGGTTCGATCGTCGCTTGCTCCACTCTCGGATGGCCGGGAAGCAGGTGGGCGATCGGCTCGGGCCGCGGATACTGGGCGTCGAAGTCGAGCGCGACGCCAGCTCTGAACAGAGAGCCAAGGGTCTGCTGAAAGTCCAGGCAGGCATCGCTGTCCCGCACCAGCGTCTGAAGGCAGACCGGTACCCGGACGTCGCCTTCCAGACACTGCGCGATAGTGGGCTGCAGAGAGCAGTGGGGGGCGATCTCCAGCACCGCATCGGGGCGGTATTCGCGCTGAACGGTTTCCATCGCCGCCGCAAACCGAACCGGCTGGCGGATATTCGACCACCAATAGGCGCTGTCGAGCCGAGTCGTGACTTCGCCTGTGACCGATGAGACGAAGGGCACGTCGGGGTCGGATCCGCAGTCGTCCAAGAACGACAGAGCCGCCAACGTAGCGTCCCGGATCGATTCCATGGCAGTGGAGTGGAAGGCGATGTTCCCGGGCAGCAAGACGTTTTGCAGGCGGTGGCGGTCCAGTTCCTCCATCACGGGTCGCAAGGCAGCTTCCGTTCCGCAGATGACAGTGTTGGCGGGTGCGTTTTCGCAGGCGATCTCGACCGCTGTTTGCCCGCGATTACCGTCTGCTCCGAACTGGAAGGACACATCCAGGGAGTGGAGCAGTTCCTGTACGCCCGTCCGGTCAAGGCCGATGGCCAGCAATCGGCCGGACCCCGCCGTGCGCTGCTGCAAGGTGGCGCGGTGAAACACCAGACGGGTCGCCTCCGCCAGCGATAGGGCCCCAGACGCGTATGCGGCGGCAACCTCGCCGGAGCTGTGCCCCACGACGCAATCGGGATAGACGCCCCAAGTCTTGAGCAGCTCAACTAGCGCGCACTGGATCATGAAGATCACAGGCTGGGCCAAGCGGACTTCGTTGAGCTGCTCTTGCGGAGCGGAGAAGCAGGCTTCCCGCAACGAGATGTCGGAGTGGTTCCGCCAGTGCTCCTCAACGCCATCGATCGCGCGCCGGAAAGTCGGTTCGGCCTTGTAGAGCTCGCGTCCGCACCCCACCCACTGGGTGCCTTGGCCGGAGAACACCATGGCCAGTCGACGGTGGCCTTCCTCCACCGTGGCGACCGGCGCCGGGTCTCGGACAAACGCATCGAGCGCCGCAGCCAAGCCCTCCCGGTTCATCGCGGCAAAGGAAGTGCGCGCCGCGAAATGTGTGCGGCGACGGCCGAGATTGCCGGCTAGGGTATAGAGGTCGACGTCCTGTTCGCTCAGCGTGCCCCGCAGCAACTCCGCACTTCGGGCCAGGGCCTCTGAGGTGCGAGCGGACAGCGGAATCATGAAGCCGGCTTCCGGGGCCAGTGGCACCGAGCGGCTGAGGGGCTGGGACGGGCGGTATTCGCGCACCACGCAGTGCCCGTTTGCGCCGCCGAAGCCGAACGAATTGATCCCGACCACCACTGGCCGGTCGGGAAACGGCTCGCAGGAAGTCTGCACCTGCATCGGGCCGCGGTCGAAATCAATCTCTGGATTGGGGACCAAGAAGTTCTTGGAAGTGGGGGCGAACGTGCGGTGCTGCATCATCAGAATAACTTTGAGCAGTGCGCAGTGGAACGCGGCGGCTTCCATATGGCCGACGTTGCTCTTGACGCTCGAAATGCGCAAAGGAATGTCACGATCAACGCCGCCGAACGCCGTCCCAATGGCGTTGCCCTCGACCCTGTCACCGACGACAGTGCCGGTCGCATGAGCTTCGATATAGTCGAATTCTTGGGCTTCGCGGGCCGCCCGGGCGCAAGCCTGCCGCATGAGTGCCACCTGCGCGTGGCGCGTGGGTGCGGTGATGTACCGGCCCTGAGAGAGGCTGGCGGTGTCATCGGCGGCGCCAGCCGCATTGACGGCCGTTGCCTCCACTACGGCGAAAATGCGGTCGCCGTCTCGTTCGGCCGATTCCAGTGGCTTGATCGCAAACGTGAACGCGCCTTCGGAGCGCATGTAGCCGTTGGCTTCCGCGTCGAAGGAATGGCACTTGGCGTCCGGGCTGATCACGCCCAACGCATTGAAGGAAGCGCTCAGCCTCGCTGTTCCGAGGTAGTTGACGGAGCCAACGACGGCCTGCTCGCAGTCGCCGCAGCGGAACGCGTTCATCGCTGCGTGCATGGCTGTCAGACTTGCCGAACAGGCCGTGCAGTAGGTGGTCGACGGTCCCATCAGATTGAAGTGATAGGAGATGCGGTTGGCCAGCATGGCTAGGCTGATGCTCGTCACATCGAACTGCGAAGCCCCTCGCATCGGCCGCCAGCTGGCCACTGGTGGAACCTGAGCGCCGACGAATATGCCGGTTCGACTGTTGCGCAATGAATGGAGATTCCAGCCCGAGCGTTCGAAGGTCTCCCAGGCACAGGTCAACAGCATCCTCATCTGGGGATCCACCAACACCGCCTCGTTTTGGGACAGGCCGAAGAGACTGCGATCGAACAGCTTTTCCGCGTCGTCGCGGATCAGCCCTTCATAGGGGCTGGCGAAGCGACCCGGGCCGGAAGACTCGCCGATGGGCCGGTAACCCCTGCCGTACCGGTCGGTGATCGGTTCTTGGACGATCTCGCGTTCGCTCAGTAGACGCCAGAACTCGTCGTCGGTACGGATCCCCCCGGGCATGCGGTAGCTGTAACCCACGATGGCCACGGGCATTTGGGGCGCAGGTCCATTCTCCGCCGCAACGTCCTTTCCGGTTTGGGCTGCAACCTCCATGCGTCAGTTCCCCGTACGCACTCAGCGGCTCCGCCGGTGAAATCCGAGGCAGTTCGTGCTTTGCGAACCATGCTCTTGGCAGCTCTGACGCTCCGGCCGGGACCGGCCGGCTAGCGGGCGATAATGACAATACTGCATATAAACCCTATTGCACCAGTCTCGTATTCAACGTTACCGGTAACTACGAAGTCAGGAATACGATCAGATCTTTCTGTCGATCCAGTCGAGAGCTTAACGATATTAACATAGGTCTAGGTTCGCGAGAAATGCTTTGGCAACGCTCAGAACGTAGCGCAAATGCTCCTAGCTCGAATAGTTCAGTGCGCCGCGAGGTCGCGTTTTCCTGATGTTCCTCAGCGGGTTCGAATCCCAGACGGTAACTGTCGCTTTCGCTTGGCAGCAGCCGGCGCGAGCTATGCAGGTAGCGACATGGACCGAGGCACCAAGGCGTCAGAGGGCTGCAACGAGAGGTGCAGAGACGGCGCGGACCGGATCGTTTGCGAACGCCGCGCAGGACTCAGGACGGGCAATGCGGAAGCCAGCCCTGCCACTGCGCTCCGGAGACGCTTCACTAGCGCTTCGAACCCACGTCAGATTGGCGCAGCTGACGAACCTGAGGCGCGGACGATCAAGACCGCGTTCTGATGTATTCTACTTCAAACCGAGGAATTCCAAATGCTCGAAGAATCTCCTAACTCCAGCGATGGGTCCGGCCAGCGTTCATGGCGCGGCTATGCCCAGGCGGCGTTCGTTCTTGGCGCGATCGCTTTGGCGCTTTACCTCGCCCGCGCACCAAGCCGCATCGATCGGGGCGCGATCGCTGACGTGTCAGCGGACAGTGCCGGACCGACGGTCACGGTGATTCGCCCGGATTCTACCGAGCAATCGCTGAGCGTGGAACTGACCGGTTCAGTGACGCTTGAAGAGAAGGCGTCGGTAGTGTCCGAGGTCGTCGGTCGCGTGGTCTGGGTTTCGCCGAAGTTCAGCAGCGGCGGCTCGTTCGCTGCGGACGAGACCTTCATCCGGATCGACCCCACCAAGCTTGAATTGCAGGTCGAGGTGGCAACCATGGCCGTTCGGGAAGCGGAGGCCCGAGTGTGGGCTGAAAAGGCTCGCGGCGAGGAGGGCGCGAGGAAATTCACTCTCGAGAATCCGGGGATGGAGGCGTCAGAGTGGGTGCGTCGCCTGCCCAAGATCGCCGAAGCGGAGGCGGAACTTGAGAAGGCGCGAGCCGTCCTGAAGCTAGCGGAGCTGCGCCTTCAGGACACGAACATCTCCTTGCCGTACGACGGCCGCGTGATGAGTTCGGACGTCGAGGTGGGTGAACTGGTCGGCCCGGTCGATCTTGCCGGGCGAACGGCCCTGGGTGTTGTGTACAGGCCGGCGGCGCTGCAAGTGAACGTGCCGATCGAGCCACGGGATCTAGGCTATTTGTCCCCCGTGGTCGGCCGAATCGCTCGGGTCTCCGGAGAGATGGGATCTTGGAGAGCGAGAGTTGCGCGGGTCTCGTCGGTGGTCGCGCCCGGGACGCGGCTGGCGACAATATTCCTGAAGTTCTCCGCCAACGCGCGGCCAAGCTCTCTGCCGGTGCCGGGGGCATTCGTCGAGGTCGCCATCGACGGACCCAGATTTCGGGACGTTTACGTGCTTCCGGAATCGGTCTTGCAGGACCGTGGCAGGGTCTGGGTTGTGAAGGGAGGCGCGCTGAGATCGTTCGAGCCGGAATCTCTCGGGAGGACGCCCGAAGGCTGGGTGGTCCGGTCATTTGATGCGGGCGGAGGCGTGGTTTCCGGCACCGTGCCGGGAGCTCGCGATGGGCTGCCGGTCGCGGTGGCGGAGTAAGGGGGCGCTTCCATGGGCACCAGCGAATCCCAAGGCGCCGAGCGATCGGAACAGGCCACGAACAACGGGCTGATTGCCTACTTTGCAGGAAATCCCGTCGCCGCCAACCTGTTGATGCTGGTCGGCATCGTCGGCGGGCTTGCTACTGGCCTGCAGCTCGCTGTACAGAACTATCCCGACATCGATCTGCGATCGATTCGAGTGGCCGTGCGAGCGCCGGGCTTCTCTGCCCAGGAGGTGGAGCAGGACATCAACCGCCGCGTCGAGCAGAGCGTGATCGGTCTGCCTGGCGTCGAGCGGGTGGTGGCCACGGCAACCGAGGACATCGGCCGGATCGATGTCGAGGTGGCCACCTTTGCGGATTCTGGGACGGTCCTGCGAGACGTCCAGAACGCCGTGGACAGCATCGAGAACTTCCCCCCATTGAACGCGGAGAAGCCGGAAGTAAAGCTTCATCGCCTGGATATCGAAGTCATGACCCTAGCAGTCTCCTCGTCGCTGGTCGGCGAGGACAAGCTGAGACTCGCGGCCGAGCACGTACGCAGCGAGTTGCTGGAACTGCCCTCAATCTCCCAAGTGAGGCTACTGGGCACGCGTGATCGGGAGATCTCGATCGAACTCAGCGAGGAAGAGCTGCGCCGCAACGGCCTTTCCATCGCCCAGGTGGCCAACGCCGTCCAGCGGGTCTCCCTGAACCTCACGTTCGGGGAACTGCGCACGGAATCCGGCGGAGTGGTGCTGCACACGGTCGGCAAGCGCGGCATCGGCGAGGAGTTCAAGAGCATCCCGCTCCTGACTCGCCTTGACGGCAGCATCGTCACGCTCGGCGACGTGGCGAGAATCCGCGACGCCTTCGTCGACGAGGACGTGGTCTCTCGAGTCAACGGCATCCCCGCGGTGCTGGTTCGCGTGGAAGCCACGGAACGGCAGTCTGTAGTCCGCATGGCCGACGACATCCGAAGCTGGCTCTCGGCCTACGAGCCGCTCGGAGATGTGTCGGTCAGGGTCTGGAACGACCCAGCGGAGCCGGCCCTCGCCAGGCTGTCGGGGATTCTGCGGAACGCCGTGATTGGCGCGGTGCTAGTCCTCGTGCTGCTCGTGCTGGTGTTCGATCTTCGTGCCGCAGTGTGGATAACCCTGGGCATCCCGTTTTCTTTCATTGCCACCCTGATGTTCTTCGAGCCGGCAAGTCTGACGTTGAACCTAGGGACGATGATCGCTTTCTTCCTGATGATCGGTCTCGTTGTGGACGATGCCCTGGTGGTCGGGGAGAGCATCGCTGCGGAACGCGAGAGCGGCAAGGGCGCGCTGGAGGCGGCGGTGGCCGGCGTCAGGGCGGTAGCGAGTCCAATTACCATCGGCGCCTGCACGACGATCCTCGCGTTCCTGCCGTTCCTCTTCGTGACGCCGGCCGGCTATCAGCTGGTGAACGCCTTCCCTTACGTTGCGTTCTTCGTGCTGTCGGTTTCGCTGATCGAGGCTTTCCTCATCCTGCCGGCCCATCTGTCCCACGAGGGGCGCTGGAGCCATTGGCCGCTGAGCGCACTGCAGGCCCGCGTGGGCGCCTTGATCGACGAAGTCCGGGAGCGAACCGTGATGCCCGCGGTGTCGTGGTCCGTCCGGCACATCGGCTTGGTGCTGGCCCTCGGCACCGGGCTGGTGCTGTTCTCACTCGCGCTGGTGCGCACCGAAGCGGTTCGCGTCATCTTGCTGGACGAGCAGATGAATGCACCGGACTACGTGCAAGCGGAGTTGCAGTTGCCGTTCGGCACGCCGTTCGCGACCACCCTCGCCACTGCAGAGGATATGGCCGATGCCGCCCACGCGATCAACGAGCAGCTGCCCGGGGAGACGGTCCGCGGGGTTAGCATCCTCGCCGGCTACCTCGTGTCCTCTCGCGCTACCGGGCACGATCTCGGCGGCAGCCATCTGAGCACCGTTAGAGTCCACCTTAACGACCGGCCGGTCCGCGTCGTGTCTCCCGCCGAAGTCGAACGGGCATGGCGCGAGAACGTCGGCGATGTTTCGCACGTGGAAAAGATCGAGTACCAAACCACGCGCGTACAGGTCAGGCCAACCGTCGCGTACGCCTTGGAGCACGAGGACCCGGAGATCCTGTCGGAGGCCGCTTCCGAGATGACGGCATTCCTGGCGACCATTCCCGGAGTCTTTCAGATCTCCGACAGCCTCGCCCCGGGCAAGCGGCACCTGCAGATTGAACTGACACCCGCCGGCGTGGCGGCGGGCCTGACTCCGGCCGCGATCGGCATGCAGCTACGCGCCAATTTTCATGGTGTGGAAGCGCAGCGGATCCAGCGCGGCCATGAAGAAATCAAGGTCATGGTGCGGTATCCGCGCGAGCGACGGCGGGACCTGCAGGAACTGGCCACTCAGCGCGTCCGCCGTGCGGGTGGTGGTGAAGTGCCACTGTCGACGGTGGCGACGCTAACGGAGCAGCGAGAACAGGCGACCTTGACTCGCATCGACGGCGAGCGTGCTGGTTTGGTGAGCGCCCGCGCGGACGCTGCGATCATCACTCCGATTCAGGCGCGACGGGTAGTCGACCAAGAGTTCCTTGCCGGACTGCTGGATAGGTTTCCCGGGCTGCAGGTCAAGGTCGAGGGCGGTGTTCGGGACGAGCGGGAGATGGTGCAGACGATGGCCGCGCTGGTGCCCGTCGTGCTGGTCGCGATGTATGCGTTGATGGCGGCCTTCCTGCGGAGCTACTGGAAGCCCCTAGTTGCCGTTGCGGGCTTTCCGATATCTTTCGCTGGCGCGATTCTGGGGCACTGGTTGCTTGGATGGGACCTCACTGCGATGTCGCTGTTCGGCATAATCGCGGTCTTTGGGGTCGTGGTCAACGATGCCTTGGTGCTGCTGGACCGGTACAACACGATTCGCCAGAAGTACCCGATGATGCCGGCTATCGCCGCTGCCTCGGCGGCGACCCGCGACCGCTTCCGCGCCGTCTTCCTGACGAGCGCCACGACGCTGGTCGGGCTGTCTCCCTTGCTCTACGAACGCAGCGACGACCTGATATTCCTCGTGCCGTTCGTAGTCAGCATGATGGGCGGCGTGGTGCTGTCCGGTGCGTTCATTCTCTTTATTCTCCCGACCTTGGTGATGACTACTGAGGGCCGTAGTGATTGAGTGTGCGAATGGCATCTGGCTAGCACGGACGATCAGAATCCGCGGGCTGCGGCGAAGGGGTCCTTGATCGCGGGAGACACGAAGCACGTCGCGGATCCAAGGCGCGTGCCGCGTGCGGTGTCGCGCGATCTGCGCCGCCGAGAAGGCTTCCGGCATTCCGCTCTGTCAAGGAGGGCAATGCCGAACAGGCGCTAGCGACTCGTCGATGGCTGGTCCGTGGCGCTTGCTTCGACTTCTTGCAACCAATCGCGGGCCTGTTGCAGCATCGTCGCCGTCCGCTCTGGCTCCCGTTCGGCGAGATTGGTCTGTTCCGCCAAGTCAGCGGCGAGATCGAACAGCTTCGGCTGTTCGTCGCCGTCTTCGCCGGTCACCAGCTTCCAGTTGCCATCGCGCATGGCCAGACCGTCCATGAAGCTCCAGAACACCGGGCCGCGCTCAACGCTCGATCCATGCAGGGCTTGGACCATGCTGACGCCGTCAAGCGGTCGATCGGGATTCGCCTCGATGCCGGCGAGTTCGGCAACGGTTGGCCAGATGTCCATCGTGGCGGCCAGCTGGTCGGTTTGGCTGCCGGCTCGGATCGCGCCGGGCCGCCATGCGATGGCCGGCACACGGTGCCCGCCCTCCCAGACCGAGGCCTTGTGACCGCGTAACGCACCGTTGCTGCCATCGGGGGTCGCGCCGTTGTCGGAGAAGAACAGCACGAGCGTGCGCTCGGCGATGCCTAGGCGGCTGAGAGTGTCGAGAACCGCGCCGACGCCGCGATCCATCTCGGCGACCATCTCGTAGTACTTCTGCCTGAGCTGCTCGTCAGAGAGATCTTGGCGACCCGAGAATCCGCCCGCCGTGCGGAATCCGGCCGGGTCGTCGTCGGGTCCTTGGTAGGGGAAGTGCGGCGCCTCGTGCGCGAGATACAGGCAGAACGGCTCGCCTCGGCGCTCCTCGATGAAGCGCACGGCGTGCCGGTTAATGAGCGTCGTTACATAACCTCGCTCATCCGACTGCTCTGCGCCGTGCCACCAGTCGAAGCGGCCAGCGCCATCGACGTGAGAGAAAAAATCGACGTTGCCGCTGACATAGCCCTTGAATTCGGCGAATCCGTGGCGCATCGGATTGTATTGCGGGTAGTACCCGAGGTGCCATTTGCCGAAGAGTGCTGTGGCGTAGCCCGCCTCTTGGAGGGCTTCGGCGAACGTCCATTCGACATCCTGCAGTCCGTCGACGTGGGTGGGCAGGTGCTCGGGCGCGAAGATCACCACAGGCACCCCGGCGCGTTGCTGGTACCGGCCCGTCAGCAGCGCGGCGCGCGTCGGACTGCAGACGGCTCCGTTGGAGTGGAAGTCTGTGAACTTGAGACCCTCGGAAGCCATGCGATCGAGGTTGGGCGTGTCGATCCAGCCGCCGTAAGTGGACAGGTCGCCATAGCCGAGGTCATCGGCCATGATGACGACAAAGTTCAGGGGCTGCACCTCGTCGACCGCGGCCGTACAGCCGGCCAGCAGCAGCGCAGCAGCTAGCAAGAATCGCATTTCGCCACTAGACTACGCTAGTCGCGCGGACTTCGGCCTCGGTCACTGACCCAAGGCGGCGGCAGCGCTGATTCCTTGGCCCTGCGTGACCGTAACGAGGGTGTTCGCCTGGACAGATCCAAGGTCCTCCTCCGAACCGTCCGGCCAAGTGATTGACACGTCCGCCGAGCCGGCCTCGCCAATGCCGAAATGCACGCGCAGGTCGCTCTGCGAGATGTGGTAGCCCCCGCTCCTGACCTCGCTGATCTGGCCAGCGCCGTCCGCGGCTATGCGGATGCGCGCTCCGATCGCGGCCCGGCCCGAGCCGGACCGCGCGTCGACCAAGATCGCGTTGGCCGTGGGCGCGTACTGCTTGAGCAGCGACGGGTCTTCGTGCATGTTGACGGTCACGATCTCGAGCGTGCCGTCGTTATCCAGGTCGGCCACTGCGATCCCGCGCGAGGAGTGCATTTCGCTCACGCCCGGGCCTGCCGAGTCACTCAGATCGTGGAACCGTCCCTGTCCATAGTTCCAGTACACCAGTCGCTGCTGCTTGAATGTCTCGCCCACTCCCGCCTTGTCAACGCCCGGGTAGACGTGCCCGTTGGCGACGAAGATGTCCGTTAGGCCGTCGTGGTCGATGTCGAGAAATGCGGTGCCCCAGCCCAGGTATTTCGTGTTGACCGCCAAGCCTGTCGGCACGGTCTCGTCGATGAACATCTGCATGCCCTCGTTGAGGTAGAGAGTGTGGGTGTCGTTGGAGAAGTTGGTCTTGAAAATGTCTAGGTCCCCGTCTAGGTCGAAGTCCGCCGCGGTCACGCCCATGCCGGCCTGCTCCTGGCCGTCCATGTTGTAGGCGGTGCCGGAGATGACGCCGATCTCCTCGAACGTGCCGTCGCCTTGGTTGTGGAAGAACAGGCTGGCCGTGGAGTCGCACGACACGTAGACATCGACCCAGCCGTCGTTGTCGAAGTCTCCTGTCAGCGGCGTGAAGCCGTAGTATTGCTTGGCGGTGTCCACGCCTGCTGCCGCGGAGACGTCTCGAAACGAGCCCGTGCCATCGTTCTCGTACAACGACATAGACTCTCCGGGGAGTCCGCGCGGGCCGCAGAGCACCGCAAGACCCTTCCAGCGGCACTCGCTGTTCTCGCCCGGCTTGGGCGTCTTGGCCGGGTCGAAGCGCAGGTAGTTGGCCGAGAAGAGATCCAAGTCCCCGTCGCGGTCGAAATCCAGGAACGCGCAGCCTGTCCCCCAGCGGGTGGAGGGTTCGGTCAGGCCGCGCTCGGCCGTCTGATCGACGAACTCGCCCTTGCCGGTGTTGACGTAGAGGCGATTCTGGCCCCAGTGCGGGATGTACAGATCCTCGAAGCCGTCGTCGTCCACATCGCCGACGCAGGCACCTTGGGCCCAGCCGGTATGGCGGATGCCCGCCTCCTCGGTCACGTCGGCGAAGCGCAGCCCGCCCAGGTTGCGGTACAGGTAGTGACGAGGTTCGGCTCCCTCGGCTTCGAACTGGTCGGCCCCGATCAGCAAGATGTCAGCCAGGCCGTCGCGGTCGTAGTCGAAGACGGCAGTGCCGGTGCCGGTGGACTCGACGATGTAGTTCTTGAAGGTGGGCGACCCTGACACCGCCACGCCGCGCAGGCCCGCCTCTGCGGCGATGTCCCGGTATTCGATCGCGGGCACCTCGACTCCTTCTGGCAGCGGCCGCTTGGGTTGGGCGGCGACGTTGCTGGAAGCGGAGCCTTGACCGAAGGCCGATGCCGCGCAGAGCGCGGCGCCGACAGCGATAGCGCAAAGGGCCTCGCCGATTCTCGTGCTCTGCAGGCGCACGTCCAACCTTCAGATTATCCGAGAGGCGCACCGGCGACCCGCTGGCCTCGGCGGAGCGGAACGCCAGATCGAGGCACAGGGCAGGGAATGCCCCCATGAACCGCGGCGCGGCTGGCTCGTGGCGCGAGCATGACCGGCTCGTCGTCCCGCCACGAGAAGGCCCAGCCAGAGAGGCCGAATTGGAAGGCGCTGGTCTAGTTGTCCGCTGTGGTCGGCACCCGGTCGGAGCCTTGCTGGAGACGTCCGGGCCGTCGGCCGAAGCGGTGTTGGGATCGCCCGAACTCCTTCGTATACAATCGCTGTGCCTAAACCAAGGAACTTAACTCTAGACGAGGGACTTTCAATGCTTGAAGAATCGACTAAATCAGCGAGTGTGCCCGACGGGCCTGACTGGCGAGGCTACGCCCAGTTGGCATTCATCCTGGTGGTGATTGCTGCAGCTCTGTACTTCGCTCGCGCACCCGGCCGCCTGGACCGGGGCGCTCTGCCCAGCCAGTCCTCCGAGAGCGCCCGACCAGCGGTGACAGTCATTCGCCCCGCCCCGACCGAGCAATCGCTGACCGTCGAATTGACCGGTTCGGTGACTCTCGAGGAGAAGGCGTCTGTGGCGGCCGAGGTCGCGGGCCGCGTGGTATGGGTCTCGCCGGACTTCAGCAACGGCGGGTCGTTCGCTGCGGGCGAGACGTTTATGAGGATCGATCCCACCAAGTTCGAGCTGGCGGTGGAGGCGGCGACAACGGCCGTCCAAGAGGCCGAGGCACGCGTGTGGGCCGAAACGGCCCGAGGCGAGGAGAACGCCCGGCAGTTCGCGCTCAAGAGTCCCGGAGTCGAGGCATCCGAATGGACGCGCCGACTTCCGAAGATCGCGGAAGCCGAGGCGGAGCTCAAGCAGGCGCAAGCCCGGCTGAAGCTGGCGGAGCTGAGGCTGGCGGACACGAACATCTCCTTTCCATTCGACGGCCGAGTCATGACTTCCGATGTCGAGATCGGCGAACTGGTCGGGCCGAGGGATCTTGTCGGTCGCACGGCCCTAGGCGTCGTGTACAGGCCAGCGGCGCTACAGGTGGACGCGCCCATCGAGCCACGAGATCTGGAGTACCTCGCTCCGGTGATCGGCCGCACCGCGCAAGTCAGGGGGCAGCTGGGGTCATGGAGAGCCAGGGTTGCACGCGTTTCGTCGGTGATCGCGCCCAGGTCACGGCTGGCGTCGGTGTTCCTGAAGTTCTCGGGCAATGTGCGGGCGAGTTCCTTGCCGGTGCCAGGAGCCTTCGTCCAAGTCGAGATCAAGGGGCCCACCTACAAGGACGTTTACGTGCTTCCGGAATCTGCCGTTCGGGAACGCGACAGCGTCTGGGTCGTACGGGGAAGCACGTTGCGGTCGTTTGAACCGGAAACCTTGGGACGGACGGCCGAGGGCTGGATCGTGCGGGCGTTCGACGCAGGCTCTGGAGTGGTCATCGGCACGTTGCCCGGGGCTCAAGACGGTCTGCAAGTCGCGGTGACTGACTGAAATGGGCACTTCCATGGGCACCAACGAAACAGAACGAGCCGCGCAATCGGAGAAATCCACGACGAAGGGTCTGATCGCGTACTTTGCGGGGAATCCCGTGGCCGCCAACTTGCTCATGCTGCTCTTCGTTGTCGGCGGCGCGGTTGCCGGCACTCAGCTCGCCGTGCAGAACTTTCCGGAACTCGATCTGCGCTCAATTGGCGTGACCGTGCGCGCGCCAGGCTCTTCCGCGCAAGAAGTGGAGCAGGATATCAACCGTCGAATAGAGGAAAGTGTGATCGGTCTCCCGGGTGTCGAGCGGGTCGTGGCTACCGCAACCGAGGACTTGGGACGGATCGAAATCGAGCTGTCCACCTTCGCGGAATCCAACACAGTGCTGCGAGATGTCCAGAACGCGGTGGACAGCATCGAGAACTTCCCGCCATTGAACGCGGAGCGCCCGGAAGTGAAGCTCCAGAGGTTGGATCTGGAGGTAATGACTTTGGCCGTGACCTCGGCGGTGGTCGGCGAGGACGCGCTGAGACGCGCAGCCGAAGACGTGCGCAGCGAACTGCTGGAGCTGCCGTCGATCTCGCAGGTGAGGCTAGAAGGCACGCGAGACCGCGAGATCTCGATCGAGCTCAGCGAGGAAGAGTTGCGCCGCAACGATCTCTCGATCGCTCAGATCGCCAACGCCATCCAGCGCGACTCACTGAATCTGACTTTCGGGGAACTGCGCACGGATTCGGGCGGCGTGGTATTGCACACCGTCAGCAAGCGCGAAATAGGCGAGGAGTTCAAGGGCATTCCGCTCATTTCCCGGCTGGACGGAACTATCGTCACGCTCGGCGAAGTGGCCGAGATCCGAGATGCCTTCGCGGACGAGAGCGTTGTCTCGAAAGTCGACGGCGTGCCCGCCGTCTTCGTTCGGATCGAAGCGACGGGGCGCCAGTCGATCGTCGACATGGCCGACGACATCCGGAACTGGCTAGCCGGCTACGAGGCGCCCCAGGATGTGGCGGTCGGTGTCTGGAACGATACGGCGCAGCCGGCCTTGGACAGGCAGGCGGGAATCCTGAGGAACGGCGTTATCGGGGCCGTGCTCGTCTTCGTGCTGCTCCTGCTGGTGTTCGACCTTCGGTCCGCGACGTGGATAACGGTTGGGATCCCGTTTTCCTTCGTCGCGTCGCTGGTCTTCTTCGAGCCGGCGAGCCTGACTTTGAACCTCGGAACGATGATCGCGTTCTTCCTGATGATCGGCCTCGTGGTGGATGACGCTGTCGTGGTCGGAGAGAGCATTGTCGCGGAACGGGACAAAGGAAAAAGCGCGTTGGATGCGGCCGTGGCTGGCGTCAGAGCGGTAGCCGCTCCGATAACCATCGGCGCGTGCACGACGATCCTAGCGTTCGTACCGTTCTTGTTCGTTACCGCGACCACCTATCAGCTGGTGAATGTCTTTCCTTACGTGGCGCTGTTCGTGCTGGCGGTTTCGCTCCTCGAGGCCCTCCTCATTCTGCCCGCTCATCTGTCCCATGAACGGCGCTGGAGCCGCGCGCCGCTGCGCGCAGTCAACACCCGGGTGAGCGCTTGGCTCGACGGAGTCCGGGAGCGGACCGTCGTGCCCGCGGTGTCCTGGTCGGTGCGACACGCGCGCTCAACCCTGCTCGGCGGGGGCGCGCTAGTACTGTTCTCTGTGGTCCTGGTGCGAACGGAAGTGGTTCGGGTCATCCTGCTCGACGAGCAGATGGGCGTTCCCAACAGCGTTCAAGTCGACCTGCAGCTGCCGTTCGGCACGCCATTCGAGACGACCGTGGCCGCCGCCGACGAGGTTGTGGCCGCGGCCTATGCGATGAACGAGCGGTTGCCGGGGGAGTCGATCACCGGTGTGAGCGTCCTCGTCGGGACTCTCGTGTCGTCGCGATCGATCGGAACAGAGCCGAGCGGCAGCCATTTGGCGGCGGTGAGGGCACATCTCAACGCGAGGCCGGCGCGTCAGGTGCCTCCGGCGGAGATCGAACGGGCCTGGCGAGAGGCAATCGGGGATGTTTCACACTTGGAGAAGATCGAGTTCCAGAGCGGACGACTTCGGACCAGGCCAACCGTCGCGTACGCATTGAAGCACGACGACTCCGAGACCCTGGCGAACGCCGCGTCGGAGATGAAGTCCTTTCTGGCTACGATGCCGGGTGTTTTTCAGATCTCCGACAGCCTCGCTTCGGGAAAGCGGCATCTGGAGATCGGACTCACGCCGGCCGGCGACGCTGCCGGACTCACTCCAGCCTCAATCGGAATGCAGTTGCGCGCCAATTTTCACGGCATAGAGGCCCAACGGATCCAGCGTGGCCATGAAGAGGTCAAGGTCATGGTGCGGTACCCGCACGAGCGACGCCAAGGCATCCGGGAACTGGCTAGCGAGCGCATCCGCCGGGTTGGCGGAGGCGAAGTGCCGTTGTCCACCGTGGCGACGCTCACCGAGCAGCGCCAGCTGGCGACATTGACGCGAATCGACGGCAGGCGCGCCGGAATGGTAACGGCGCGGGCGGACGTGGCGGTCATCACTCCCATCCAGGCGCGCCGCAGAGTCGACGAGGAGTTTGTTCCGGGGCTGCTTGAGAGGTATCCCGACCTGCAGGTCGAGGCCGAGGCCGGGGTGAGGGACGAGCGGGCCATGACGGAGACGCTCGGCGTGCTGGTGCCCGTCGTGCTCATCGGCATGTACGCGCTGATGGCGGCCTTCCTGCGAAGCTATTGGAAGCCCCTCGTTGCCGTGGCGGGATTTCCGATGGCCTTCGCCGGCGCGGTTCTGGGCCACTGGGTTCTCGGATGGGACCTAACCGCGATGTCGCTCTTCGGGATCATCGCGGTATTCGGGGTGGTCGTCAACGACGCTCTAGTGCTGCTGGACCGATATAACGCGATTCGCGTCAAGTTCCCGATAATGCCCGCGATTGCGGCGGCGGCAACGGCAACCAGCCAGCGATTCCGAGCCGTTTACCTGACAAGCGCGACTACGCTGGTCGGGTTGTCCCCCTTGCTCTACGAACGCAGCGACGATCTGATGTTCCTGGTTCCGTTCGTCGTCAGCATGATGGGCGGCGTCGTGCTCTCTGGCGTGTTCATTCTCTTCGTCCTGCCGAGCTTGGTGATGATCGCCGAGGGAGGAGACGAGTGAGTTGCGCTTGCCGTCGCAGATTCCTGTCCGCGGCCCGCGTTGAGCGTGCCCTTCCTCGACGGGAGGGGTGAATCCCGGGCGACACGCGGCACGGTGCCGCGACCGAGCTGGCGAGCGCCGGTGGCGCGGACACCGGCCGCCTGCGTGTCGGGGCCCGTTGCGTCGCATCCGCGGCCGGTACCGGCCTCGGTTTGATGCTGCTGGACCGTCGATCAGGCCTCGCTCAGACAGAGGGCGCAGGGAGCCCTGTGGCCCACCGGGCCCACGAGTTCGGGCGTGAGGCGGGGACTCGCCATGGGTTCCGGCCGCCTCTGGCCGTCGCCACCGCCACGCACCGCACGCCGTCCGCTCCGCAAGAGATCGGATGGCCCATGGCAAAGATCATCCCAGAGGCGCTCTGGCTACCTGCTGGCCTTGCCCGGGCGGAACAGCAGGTTCAAGCGCGACGGGCGTGGAACGGCCTCCTTAACGGCGGCGCCACTGGACGGGGGCGCAAGTGCGCTGATCCGCGAGACCCCGTCGGTCTGCCTAGGGCTGAGCGCGCGCTTCCGCCCGTCGCGCTCGGAAGTACTCTTTCGCCTGCCGCGCGTGGCGCTTGCTGATGACCGAGTACGCTTGGCGGATCGCTTTTACGTCGTTCTCGTCCGCGGGCAGCGCCATGTAGATGATTGAGCCCATCTCATCTTCCGAGCCGCGGCCCCAGCGCACGCGCTTTGGTGGGTTGGATGGGTTGCGCGGATTTTCGGCCGAGTTGTCGTATCTGATGCTCGAGCGGATCGTGGCTCCCGCCGGGAGCCTGACCGGCTCCTCGTACACGTACATGTCCTGCCAGGCGAAGTCCCAGTCCTTGATCCAGATCAGCGGCACCTCGCTGCCATCTGGGAGTTCGGCCCACGACTTGAACTCCTTGCCGATGTAGTGTGCGTGCGGTGTGAGGCCATACAGTTCGATGGCAGCGGGCAGGGTGAAGGACTCGCCGATCGTGTAGCTTGGATCGCCCGGGGCGATGTCGATGCGCGCTCCCGTGCCGAAGCGCGGCGGGAGCTGGAACGACAGCCGCGTGCGCGAAGCGGGCTCGTCAGTGAAGTACAGCGCGATGGAGGAGCGCTCGGTCTCTTCCTTGCCCGAGGGATGGAAGTGCGATTCGAACAGGAAATCGCTGGCGGCTGGCAGACGTAGCGGCGCGCCCTCTGGGAACACGCGAGCCCGCCCGCCGACAGCCCAGCCGGAGAGGCTGACCTTGCCCGGGATCGACGCGCCCATGCCTGAGTAGCCTGGGGTGTCGTCGCGTGCGTCGAGTTTGCGCGCCGTGCCGGAAGTGTCGGCGTTGAACAAGCTGTGGTGGATGACGGTCCTAGCCTGCGGCTGGAACTGGAGGGCCCGGATCCACTTGTCCTCGGTGGTCGGCACCCGTGCCGGGAAATTGCGATAGACGTCCGGGCCGTCGGCCGGGACCGTGAAGGGCTCTTCCATGCTCAGGACCAGGTCCGGCTCGCCCAGGATCCAGCCGGAGGGGAAGGTCGGCGGCGCGGGCGCCTCGCCCGGCCCTTCCGGCGCTCCGGCCTCGACCCACGCAGCCAGCGTCGCGATCTCTCGGTCGGTCATCCGCCGCTCGCCCTTGAACTTGCCGTAGCCTGTCTCGGCGTGCCACGGCGGCATGTAGCGGGTGCCAGTGACGGCGCCGATCAGCTGCGCGCGCTTGGCGGCATCCTCGTAGGTCAGGAGCGAAAACGGAGCGGCCTGGCCGGGGCGGTGGCACGAGGAGCAGCGCTCGTGCATGATCTTGGCGACGTGCTCGTTGAAGGTGACTGCGTCGCTTCGCGTCGAGTCGACCGCAAGGGCTGTGCTGAAACTCAGCAGCGCGAATACGCAGGCTAGAGCGATTGGGGCATGTGGGGTCTTCATGGCGATTCCTGCCGCTGGGCCGTCCCGAACTTGGAGATGAAACATCCCACTGCTTGCGTGCGTGGCTGGGAGACGGCCCTGCCAGCCAGCACGTCTTCGAGCGCATCCCTCAGATCGTGCTCCGTGGCTTGGCGGCGAGGCGTTCCGAGGTCTGCGTAGAAATTGTTGATGCGGCCGCGGTAGGCGAGATTGCCTTCGCGGTCGAAGAGAGCCGCTTCGGGAGTGACGCTGGCGTCGGCCAGGCCCACCAGGGCGTGGTTCAAGTCATGCACGGCGGGCACGGTGTTTTCGTAGGTCTGCCGGTGCTCGCGAATCTCGTCAGCGGTGGCGGTCGCATCGACGTAGGCCATCAGGCAGCGGGTGTCCCGGCTCGAGTACTCGCCGCAGATGCGGCGGATCTCGGGCATGAAGCGGTTCGAGATCGGGCAATCTTGGGTGACGAAGTACACGATCGTGGCCTTGGCACCGGGATCGGGCAGAACGTGCTCATTGCCATCGACATCTAGCAGTATTGACGCAGGCAGCTGCATCGAGGTTAGGGCGAGCAACAGGAATGCGGCCGGGAGGCTGATCATCGCGCTGCAAGCTCATCGTAGCAGCGCAGACCGGCAGAACGCAGGGGGATCGAAAGCTGAGCCGGCCGAAGTTCGGGGCTCTCTTGCGAATCCATGCCGCCCTGACGAGGGTTCGATCCGGAGGTGCCGGTATGCGGGGGCGAAGCTTGCGGCGTGGCCATTGCCTCGTCTGTTGCCGTAACGCTGGCATTGATGCACCGAAACGATTTTTCTCTGTAAAGAGTTCTTGAGCGATAATCTTGACATATGTCAGAAACTCGTCTACGCTGACGGACAGGGCGGGAGGAATGTACCAGCTAGGGCAGGTGACTGGAATCGCGATTGGAGATCGCCTCCGGAAGGCGCGTCAAGCGGCCGGAGTCACCCAGGCGCAAGCGGCTAGCGCGTTGTCGGTCTCGCGGCCGACATTGATCGCGATCGAAAAAGGCACGCGCCGGGCGAAGCCCGACGAGATCGAATCCTTAGTGAATTGCTACGGGACATCCGTGAATCTGCTCCTAGCGCACGAGGTGCCTCAACTTGACCTCAACGTAAGGTTTCGCGGCAGAGGTGAACAGCCCGTCGGCGCTGCTCGAGCCATCGCCCTGCTGCACAAGCTTGCTTCGGCAATTGTTGCTCTAGAGCGCTTGCTCGGCGTCGCGCTACGCCCGACGCCACTTCCAGACCCAGTTGTCGTCGTCGGGCCGATCCGACAGCAAGCGGAGGATGCAGCGCTGATCGCGCGTCAGATCTTGGGGATCGGAGTCACGCCTGTTACGGACGCTTTCTCGCTGCTCGAAAGAGAACTAGGGTTTCGCATCTTCGTAAGGGAGGTTCCGAGCCAGTTGTCGGGCGTTTTCGGATACGACTCGGCAGCTGGTCCCTGCATCTTGGTTAACGCCAACCACCCGCGTGTACGACAGTCCCTGGCAGCTGTCCATGCACTCGGACACTTCGTTGCGAATCGGGATTCTGGCGGTGTAGTAGGGGGTGACCAGCACGAATCTACCGACGAGCAACGCTTCGCGGGGGCGTTTTCGTACGCATTCTTGATGCCTGCTACCAGCATTCGCCGAAGATTCCATGAGCTCGTTGAATCGAACGAAGTGTTCACGCCGCGCCATTTGGTCTACCTGGCGCGCTCCTTCCATGTATCCGAGGAGGCGATGTGCAGACGCTTGGAGAGATTGGAACTGCTCCCTAACGGTACGTTTGACAGGCTGAGGGATCGGGGCTTCAAGGCGTCCCGTGTCGCGGCACAGGAGGCTGACCAGGGGATGCACAACCCACATGGGATGCGCTTGGCACAACTGGCCGCGTCAGCGCTCAACCGGGGGCTGCTCTCGGAAGGGCAAGTGTCGCGGATGCTCGATCTGGACCGCATTGACGTTCGGAGGATGATCGAGGACGTCTTTGGGAACGCGGCGGAGGACAGCATTGACATCCGCCTCGGGTGACCCCATCGACACCGTGGTCCTTGACGCCAGCGTGGCAATCAATCTCCTGGGCACAGGAGTCGCACGGGACATCCTGTCCGTAGTGCCGTGGCGCGTGGTGATCGAGAGGCGAGCACACCGTGAGATTCGGCGGCATCCCATCGGCGGGTGCGACCACGCTGCGGAGCTACGCGCGTGGGAACTCAACGGTTGGGCCGGGACGGTCTCGCTTCGGGCAGACATGCGGCAAACTTTCAATGAACTTACATCTGGGAGCCTTATCAGGACGTTGGATGACGGCGAAGCCGCGACGATTGCCTACGCTTTGGGAGACTCTGAACGGACGGTACCAGTCATCGACGAGAAGAAGGCGACGAAGATCTTCCAGCAACGCTGGCCGAACCGGCAATTGCTTGAGACGGCGGACATCTTTCAAGCTCTCGTGGAAGCCGGACTAGTGTCAAAGCGATTCGCGAGCGACGCAGTCTATTCGGCTTTGACGCATGCTCGCATGCACGTTTCGCATCGGATGCGTCCATGGGTGCTCGATCTGATTGGAAGCAGCCGAGCTTCCGCATGTCCGAGCTTGGGGCGGTCCGCTTGACCTTGGTCACCGTAATGCTTGCGCGCATCCAGCAAGTGTTCAAGACGGGCGTGCCTCTGATTTCAAAGCGCGGGAAGCAACACTCCACACGATTCGCCACCTTGCCTACCTTGGACCCCGGCGAAGTCCACTTCAGCCGATCGTTCCAACAGCCCGAATTGCCGATCAGGGCTCGCTCAAACGGAAGACGTACAAGGCGTTGTGCCCCTGAGGACTCACAAGCTCGGGCGTGAGGAAGGTGGGGATTCGCCATGGGCTCCCGCCGCCTCTGGCCGTTGCCAACGCTAAGTACTGAACGCCGTCCACCTCGTAGGAGATCGGGTAGCCCATGACCGAGGTGCCGAGCCGGCTCTTCCAGAGGACCGTTCCCGTCTCGACGTCATAGGCGCGAACCCAGCGGTCGAAGTCACCGGCGAAGACGAGTCCGCCCGCCGTGGTGAGGGCTCCGGTAAGGAAGGGGGCGCGTTGCTCCACGCTCCACACCTCCTCCAGGGTCAGGACGTCGTACGCTGCAAGCTTGCCGAAGCGCCCGTCTGTTCCCGGCATCTCCATCCAGACCCGGTCACCCTGGTTGCCGCCGGAGCCCACTTCGAGCACGGTCTTTCGCCCGGCGATTTCCATGCAACTTTGACTCAGCGGGGTGACCAGCAGGCGCGTCTGGGGATGGTAGCCGGCTGCGGGCCAGTTGTGTCCTCCGGCGGTCGACGGGCAGACAGAGACCCACTCTTCCACCCTGGCGTTTGCGATGTCGGCGCGGTAGCGCACCGCGCCCGTCTTGGCGTCCACGTCCAGGATGTTCTGGAACACCGTCTCTGTGTGTCCCAGAAAGGCGCCGTCGCGCCGGTCGAGCTTCCAGAGGATTCCGTGCTTGCCGATCGAGAGCACGGTAGGCCGGCCCTCGATGTCGACCAGCACCCGCTCGAAGGCCTCGTCCATGTCCAGCGATTCGCCGGGCACGTGTGCGAAGTGCCAGTCGATGTGCCCGGTCTCGAGGTCGAGTGCAAGGGTCGAGTTCGCGTACAAGGTCGCTTCGTCCGTGCTCAGGCCCCGGCTGGCGGCAACCCATGGCTTGGCCTGCGCCGTGCCGAAGTAGACGAGCCCCAGTCCCGGATCCCAGCTGCCCGTCATCCAAACATCCCCGCCGCCGCGGAGCTCGAGCGGGAGGTCCCCCCAGGTATCGCCGCCCGGCTCCCCCGGCCGGGCGATCGTGAAGGTCCGCCACAGCTCGCGCCCAGTGCGCGCGTCGTGGGCGGTGATGAAGCAGCTGTCCTTGTAGAAACGACCGCACCCGTTGATTCCGTTGATCACCCTGCCGTTTGCGACGATGGGGCCGGTGGAGTTCGTATAGCCCTTCTCGTGGTCTGCGATCCGGGTCTCCCAGCGGACCGTGCCGGTGGGCGCGTCGAGGGCGACCATGTACGCGTCCGCCGTGGCGACGAAGATCAGGTCTTCCCAGATGGCCAGAGTCCTGAGCGGGCTCTGGCGTCCGCCATCCGGCAGCCGCCGGCGGTACTCCCAGAGCGGGGTGCCGTCCTTGGCGTCCAACGCTTGCACGACGTTCCCCGGATTGCTGAGGAAAAGGACGCCGTCGCGCACCAAGGGCGCCTGCTGACTCCGTCCGTCCTCCATGCCCCAGCTCCAGGCCAGCTGCAGCCGGTGGACGTTGGCGGTGTTGACCTGGGAGAGAGGGCTGTAACCCCACGAGCCTGGGGTCCCGCGCCAGTGCAGCCAGTCGCCAGCGGGAGGATCAGCGAGCTCGGCGTCCGTGGGCGGATTGAAACTGTCGAGCGAACGATACCTTCGCGTGACGCCTGTTGGGCCCTCGAGAACCTCGCCGACCTCCAGTGGTGGCCTGTCAACCCCGTGCGGTGACGGCCCGGTGCCGGGGCGACCCGGAACCGGCGGGATGACGTCGGCTCTCGAATCGTTCCCCCGCATGGTCGGTTCGATCGCGGCGACGGTGCCCTGCGCTCCCGCTCGTTGCTGTCTCGCCATGCCCGCCGGTCGGGTGGCCGCTCGAGCCGGATCGCCCGCGAAGGTCTGGCCTTCCGACGAGAAGGTCAGCGGTGTCGTGCCGGGAGGGACTCCGTTCTCCCTGAGCATGTACGCCACGACCGCGCTGTATTCCTCGTCGCTTAGCCCGGCCGGCTCTTGCACGGGCATCGTCGCTCGGGTGTAATCCAGCAGTTCGGTGACCGGAACGTCCCCCCATTGGGCCAGGAAGTTCGGACCGGCTAGCTCGGGAGCCTCGAAACGCCCCCGGAGGCTCTCAAGGTGGCACTCCGAGCACGCCGCCCGATAGACCGCCAGGCCGACTTGGGCCTGCTCAGCCGTGTAGGCAGCTTGATGGCCTGACGCAGTGTCTTGGGCTTGGGCGCTCGCCTGCAGCAGCGGCGCAACGACCGCGATCGCGGCGAGGAGCCTGCGGGCGCTTGCGAGTGCAGCCATTGTGTCTTCCTGCCGTCTCCGGCAGGATTATAGCGTTGGCCCTTTGTCCAGACGTGCGAACGCGCTGGTCTGCCGTGAGACGTGATCCGTCCGATTCTGGTTGGCGAATATCACT
Organism: Terriglobia bacterium; assembly: GCA_009838515.1. Classification (GTDB taxonomy): domain Bacteria; phylum Acidobacteriota; class Terriglobia; order Bryobacterales; family UBA6623; genus VXMF01. The sequence continues at coordinate 148,957 of VXRL01000065.1, forward strand.
ATGGAGGTCCTCATATAGTTGTGATTCTCCGCATTCTCCGCGAGAATCCTGCACACAGTACCCGAGATCGACCCAGTCTCCAGATCGAGACGCAGGATCGTCCTCCGATGGTTCGCACACCTCCTCGAACCAGCGGTTCATGCTCGTTTTGCTTGAAAACCGAACGCCCGTGCATGCTCGTTTCTCATTGGCAGGACTCGGGGCCGACCCGGCGGGATCGGCCGCTATGATCACGGATGAGCACGCTGCCGAAACGGCACTGCGGTCGGGCGGCTGTGAGTGCCGCAGAAGCAGCTAAGTGATTCATGCACGTCCTGATCGAGTCGCGCCGTTCCGAGATCCGTGCCTTGGCTGAACGCCATGGCTTCCACGACGTGAGGGTGTTTGGCTCCATGGCGCGGGGCGACGTGGATGAACATAGCGATATAGATCTCTTGGTGACCCTTCCGACCGGCAAGACGGGCCTGGCACTGGGTGCATTGTTGATGGACGTCCAGGATCTGCTGGGACGACGGGTCAATGTGGTGACCGAACGCTGCTTGCATCCGTCCGTCCTGAGCCGGGTGCTGAAAGAGGCGCAGCTCTTGTGAAGATGGGTCCTCAAAGCGACTTGGCGCTCTTGGACCACATCCGTGCTCGCATCGCGCGTATCGACGACTACACCAATCGGGAGCGGTCGAAGTTCTACGGTTCACACCTCGTTCAGGACGCGGTGGTACGGAATTTGCAGACGATTGCAGAGTCTGCGCAGCGACGCAGTGACGGCCTCAGGGAAACCGAACCCGACACACCTTGGCGTGCTATCGCCGGTTTTCGCAACGTGCTGGTCCATGACTACTTCGATATCGACCTCGAGGTTGTCTGGAGTGTAGTTGACAAGGACCTGCCAAAACTGGTCGCAGCGGTTGACCGAATGACGCAGGTGGCAAGGACACGCCGACCCTGAGGGAGCGAAGGGAGTTCCGGAGTTCGATCCCGTCGATCCCGGTCTGGATGCGCGCTGGATCTAGCGCGCTGCCCGGAGAATCAGGTTGCGCCTCTGATCTATCACGGACCGTTTCACGCGGGCCCGATTCGACATTCGTCATCCGTGGAGCGGAATCGCCTTCCGAACGCTTGAGTAGACACCGTCAACGTGTTGGCTACGAGCTATGCGGAACTAGTTGGAGTAGCAGTATGCTCGGAACCCGGTAAGTTCCCAGACCATTCGGAGGCACGTTGGCCGTGGCAGGTCGACGTGACTTGGAACGCATATCGTCCATCTGGGTCCACCTGAACCGAGAATCCCGGCAGGTTGACCAATGCCTCTAGCATGTCCTTGACCATCGTGCACGCCTCCGCCTTGGTCCGACCCTGAGTCATGACGTCGAGTGCGGGCAAGTCAGCTAGCCAGCGCTTCTCGCCCTTAAACACTCGACCACGGAGACGGTTTCCGTTAGAGGTTAGGGCCAAGATTCCTGATCGCCATTGTTCTTCGCTGCGGCTCATGCTGGCGCCGATATCGCTTCGCGTGCTCAGCATAATGCCTCGCAGGCAGCGCGATTGACTCTCATTCCCCGTCCCGTCGGTTGGCAGCGGCCGGTTCCGCGCCTCTCAGTATCGCCTTCGCCACCCTCTCATCGATCGCTCGGTGGCGAGGGACTGGCAGCGCTCTGTGACCGTCGGTCCAAATGTCGTGATTGCCTCCATGGCGCTCCAACCTCCAGCCGATTCGGCTCAACCCTCCAGCATGCGCCGCCGCATCTCTCAAACCTCAGGCGACAGTCAAAGCGCGGCAACTGGAATCGCAGTGTCCGATTCCGTCAGAGGTAGCCATTCGTTCGAGAGGCAGATGACGCCTCCTTGTCCCACGCGGCGATCAGATCTCCTCAGAGCCGCGAGATTCCGGGCATGCTTCCTGTTGGGAGACGCGGTCTTCTTGAACTCCAGCGGATAGATCGTACCGTCTCTCACGATCAGCAGATCGATCTCTCTCCCATCCCGATCCCGGTAGTAGTAGCACGGCGCCGATCGCCCATTGTGACGGTAGCTCTTCAGCACTTCGTTGAGAATCCATGATTCCAAGATCGGACCTGACATGGCTCCTGCCTCTAGCGTCTCGGGGCTGGACCATCCGCAGAGGTATGAGCACAGGCCTGTATCCACGAAATACAGCTTCGGTCGCTTTACAAGCCGCTTCGTGAGATTTGAGTGGAATGGTTCAAGCAGGCAGACCATCCCGGAAGTCTGCAGGATCGAAAGCCAACTCTTCGCGGTATTCGGAGACACATCAGCATCTCGAGCTAGGTCCGACAGATTCAATAGCTGCGCCGTTCGGGACGCGGCCGATCTGACGAACCGGAGAAACGACATCTCGTCCCCGACGCGAGCCAGATCGCGGATGTCTCGTTGGAGGTAAGTCTGCAAGTAGGAGTCATAGAACAGTTCCCAGTCCATCTGGTCGTCTAGGGCGATTGCGGGAAAGTCGCCGCGCCAAATGAGTCGATAGAGCTCTTCTAGGCTCAGGGAGCCTCCTGTCTCGAGCCTCGCGCGAACGGTGGAGGGCACCGGAAGGAATGGGGACGAGGCGTCGACGCCCATACGTTCGCGCCTCGAAAGTCCATAGAGCTGCACAATGCCAACCCTACCTGCCAAGGTTTCGGACATCCCCTGCATTAGGTGGAATTGCTGCGAACCCGTGAGCCAGAACTGCCCGGGAGTGCGGGCTCTGTCGACGGCCATCTTGATGAACGGGAGCAGCTCCGGCGCGTATTGGATTTCATCGATGAGCACGGGAGGCTGAAACCGCTGCATGAACAAAGCAGGGTCTTCTCGCGCAAGGCTCCGGACCAGCGGGTCGTCAAGCGAGACATAGGTTCGGTCTGGAGCGCTCAAGCGCTGGAGGCAGGTCGTCTTGCCGACCTGCCTCGCCCCGGTTAGCATGAGCACAGGAAATCGGGACGAGGCAACGATTGGCTCAATAGTCCGCGGAACGTACATTTGGGTACCTATTTCGTCGGCAGTTTTGCAGTGAGATTTCAAAATAGCCGAAAATCGCACTCGTGACAAGCGCCTTACAGGCGAGCGGCAAATCTGAGAACAGGCGCTCTGACTCGTCTTGGCCAGACTGGAGCCCGGATCGCCTAGCCCGCGGCGTTGGCGAGGGCAAGGAGGAATCGATGAGCCGAATCCTCGCATAGCTCGCTAGCAGGTCCGATACCGGCCCGGCAAACGGGCAGCCGAGAGCCGGAAGCGCTGGTGGCACTGCACGCGAGCGGATCGCTCAGGCGGGTTGCCTGACTGCGAGCCGCGGGCTCCATCGCCGGGCCTGTCTTGCCGAGGCTGGTGCCCACAGTGTTCAGCCGTTTCGGCTTGGCCTCCCGTCGGGCCAGTTCCGCCCACTGCCGCTGGAGACCGCTTGGAGGCGCTCGGCGAGCTCCGTGGAGGGCTCTCCAATCATCTTCGCCTTGGCCTATCCTGAGTGGAGCGTCTGGACGGTCACTGTTTTCTTGCCTGGATTCGGCGAGGGCTGATTCGAAGAGCCAAGAGCCAGCACGGCCGGGCGGTGTCGCATGGCAACGGATCGCAACAAACTAGTCCTACCGGAGGGATCGCAGAAGATTTTCGAAGAAGTCGTTCCACTTGTCTTGGAATTCGTTCCGCCCGAAGAACTTCTGCTCGGCGGCGGGACAGCTCTGGCGACCCGCTGGCAGCATCGGGACAGCTTCGACATCGACTTGTTCACGTCTCAGGCGACGTTTACCGCAGCCATCTATGATCAATGCGCCCGATTCGAGGCCCGCGTCGAAGAGCTGCCTCTAAGCCGAATTGCCACAGTAGGCACGGAGGGTTGCACGGTCTATTGCGAGCACGGCAGGGTGGAGGTCGTCGCTTGCCCCCCTCAAACAAAGCGAAGCCGTTCGCGGGACCGCACAAGCGACCCTGTGATCGCGCTAGAGACCAATCTAGAAATCCTCGCCAAGAAGCTGCACCGGAGGATCCTCGCTCATGGCAAGATCATTCCTCGCGACCTATACGACATGGCCGTCGCGAGACGTCTTGAACCCGAAACCATGGAAGAAGCCTGGTCCGCCGGGCAGGTAAGGGATCCTGCTGTGCTCTTCGCCGCGCTGAGCAGCTTTAGCCCGGGCTGGATGGAACGGCACGAAGAGCCCGTGGTCAACGCCCGCTACCCCGAGCTGCGGGACAACGCGGTGCAAGACATGCTCGAAGACGTTCGCTCGCGGGTCCGGCGACCGATCGTTCCTACGAGGAGGTAGGTGCTGTGCCCATCGACTTCGACGCGGTTCGCAAGGCGTTCTACGGCCCGCCCCTGCCGAGCCCGCTCCAGCAGCTTCCAACGCGCGAGGAAATACTTGCCGAACATCAGCGAATCTGCCTGCAAGTCACACGCGAGCTGGGAGTTGATCCTTCCCCGGCCGCCATCGGTGAGCACGGCTCGCTGATCGGGGGCATCGGCCGGCCGCTCACAGTCATCGCTAGGCCTATCGGGAAGTTGCTGCGACTCGGACCCATGCCGCTGGAGTGGTTTGATCATCCGCGCGCGCGACGCACCTGGAATGGTGGAGTCGACGACAGTGCCGCCCTCCGCGAGCGGATCGAATTCCTCGAGCAAGTGATTCGCTCTCATCTTGCGGGATTCCCGAACCCGCCGACGGCGTCCGAACTCGCGTCATGGATCGAGTGTCCGGTGTCGTTGCCTCGCGGGGCGGGTGCCCTGTACAACATCTTCGAGAACATCTCTCCGGGCCAATGCGCGCGCATGCTCAGCAAGGGGCACTTCTCCGTCTACGAGGTAGCCCGTGTCATCATCCATTCAGAGGCCCGCTCACCGGAGCTGATCGCGTGGCTGCATCAATTCGCGGTCGATCCCAAGCAGAAGAATCTTGACGACCCCGATGCCCGGAGGACGGCCGAGCCTGTGCTCCCGTAGCCCTCGGCCGATGGGGTGCGACTCGTATCAACGGATGAGCTCCCCAATCAGATCGGCTCAGCGCACGACGAAAGCGGATGACTTCAAAATGGGGGAAATCCTCTTGAGATCCCGTCTTCGACGCCACGTATGCCACACACCCGACGTTCAAGGGCGGAACGCCGCTGTCGAAGGAGTGGCACGCGCTTCGTCAATTCTCGGAAGACACCGACATCACTTACGACAGTTGCGCCGTGGTGCCGGACCCATTGAACGCGATGGAATCAGTACGGTACAGAACACTGTAGTGGGAATGCGGGCGCGAACTTCGGTTTAGGAGCTGGCCGGGAATTCTGGGCGATCAGAATGTTCCTTGATCTTGTAGCCGATCGCGCTGTATCCCTTGAGTCGCCGCTGGTACATTCGGGACAACATCGGAATGTTGGAGTCCACATAGTCGTAGACCAGCACAGCTTGCTTGCCGTCACAAAGCCGGTGGAGGCGACCAACATACTGCTGGAGCGTTCCCTTCCAAGAAATCGGCATCGCGAGAAAGAGGGTGTCCAGCCGTGCATCGTCGAATCCCTCGCCAATGTAACTGCCAGTCGCGAGGATGACTTGTTGGTCGGATGGCCCGAGGCTGGCCATGGCTTCTGCTGCGGCGCGTCGTTGGTGCCTTCCCATGCCACCCCGAAGGACGAAGACATTCTCGATGACGCCACGTAGCATCTCTGCGAGATTCTGCAGATGCTCGGTCCGGCCGGTCAGCAGCAGGGGCGAGTGCCCGGAACGCACCGCCCGTACGAGGTCGTCCACGATCATTTCATTCCGAGCGGAGTCCTTCACAAGCGCTGCATAGATGTCGTGGATTGACACATCCGCGAGGTCCTGCTCCATTGCGAATCCTGTCTGCCGTGGAACGACGAAATGTTCGAACGGTAGCGATTTCGTCATTGCGCGCGCACTGTGGCTAAAGCGGATCGGACCACACTGCATGAAGATGATCGGATGGTGGCCGTCCTTTCTCGTGGGGGTTGCTGTCAGACCAACCACGTACTTGGCCTTGACCTGCCTCAGCACGCGTTCGAACGTGAAGGCAGAAATGTGGTGGCACTCGTCAACAATGATGTGGCCGTAGTCGGCAACGAGATCTTTGACCACACCCCGTCGGTGCAGGCTCTGGATCAGTGCGACGTCCACAGAACGGGTCTGATCGTTCTTCCCGCCTCCTATCTGCCCCACCGACCTTGACGGCAGGCCCAAGAACATCGCTAATCGCTCACGCCATTGATCCAGCAACTGCTGACGGTGGACCAAGACGAGCGTGTTCACCTTTCGCTCTGCGACCAGCTGTGCTGCGACAACAGTCTTCCCGAATGCAGTCGGCGCACAGAGAGTCCCCTCATCCAAGCCCGTGAATGCTGAGACGGCGTTTCGTTGCAGTGGACGCAGCTGACCACGAAAGTCCGCCTCGATCGGAATGCCGGTGAATCGCTCGTCCCTAACGTTGGCCTTGACCTTGTGCACTTCAAGCAGGGAAACGACCTCGGCCAGGCACCCGCGAGGGATAGCAATATGCTGCGTTAGCTCTTCGCCACACGCAATGACCCTTGGTTTGTCGAACGTGCTGAGGCGCATCGCCTGAGCCCTGTAGAATTCGGGATTCTGAAACGCCGCCAGTCGTAGCAAGCGATTGAGCATGCCAGAGGGAAGGCCGGTCTTCTCGATGTAGAGAAGATTGCTCCTGACGACCTTGATCTCTTCAGGGAGGGGGCCTTGGATTGGCGGTTCTCTGCCTTTCCCAGACGGAGGCAACGTCCAGGGATTACGCTCACCGCCATCTTGGTCGCCGCTTGCCCGGACCCCGATCAGATTGCCGGAGCGCATGGCCGCAGAAACCAATTCGGCGGCATCCTCGGCTGTCTGCCTCTGCAATGTCGACAAGAACTCCCACTGGTCGGCGTAAGGCCTGAAGTCCGCATCGACGAAGACGCTATTTCCCGCCCTCCTAGGAGTCCGCTGTAGGGGCAATGCGATGAGGTTCCCGAAACCGCCCGCCGGCAACGTGTCCTGGCTCGGGAATAGCCTGTCGTAAGAATCCAGCCCTAACTGATGGCGTCGCTCCATCGTTCGGGTTAGGATCGCGCAACCGAGTTTCCTGGCCGTTGCGGCCGGGATCGGGTGATCGAAGAATATCCAGACGTGACCACCCTCGCCGGAGCGCGACCGCTCCAATGCCGCTGGCACTCGGAAGTGTTGACATGTTTCCAGAAACGCCCCGGCATCGTGCTGCCAGGTCTTCTTGTCGAAGTCGACGGCAAGAAACCAGCAGGTCTCATCTAGGAGCAGGGGGTAGATTCCGATCGTTTGCTCGCCCATCAGGTGAGCCCGCACCACATCGTCAGTCAACGGTCGGAACTTTCGGGTTTGCCTGTCTACTTTTCCGCGATCCGATTCCTTGGCTGCCAGATATGCCTGCCAGTCGCGATCGGCCCTGGGAGAATAGCCAGAGCGCCCATCAGGCTTCGCCCAGCGGACCGCATAAACATCGTCGCGGCCTCGGAACAGACTTCGGTAGAGGGCTATTCGTTGCGCGGCTCTGTCCTCGGCGGCGACAATTGCCGCAGGCTTGGCGGTTGGCAGCTGGGATTGGTCGCTCCGCTCCAGGACGGGGGCTGGGATGCCGTGCTGAGCCAATAGACGCCTTAGGTGAGCGTTCTCCGCTCGCAGGCGGGCCGTTTCGTCCATCGGAGACTCCGTCGATTCAGGCCTAGCGTCCGTCTCGTGCATCGCTGATTGTTGATGGAGTTCGACGTCTTGCGGCGAAGAGGCGATGTCTCCTTCGCGACAACCTCATCGGGCCTCACGGCCTGTGACGGCCACTGAGGAATGTCAGAATGATAGCGCCAACGGTCGGTGATGCAAGCTGGTCGTGGACCCTCAAGACTGGGAGGCAACCAATGCCCGTGGGGCGACAGAACCCTACTCCGTTCCTATGGTCTGCGACCCGCGAGAATTCCCAAAGAACACCGGCCAGAACGAGCGGAACTTACACGCGGCTCTTGCGGCACCGTTGAAGCGTGCGCTGCCGCAGCGTTTCGCCGATGGAGCCCAACTCGTAGCGACGAACGAGTCTCCCAATCAGATCCGCCTAGCGCACGACGACAGCGGATGACTTCGAAAAGGGGGATATCCCCTTGAGATCCTGCTCTTCGACCTGCTGTGCGTGGAATAGATCCCAAGTCAACTGCAGGTTCATCCAAAACCCCGGTGACGTATCGAGGAATCTTGCGAGCCGCAAGGCAGTGCTGGGGGTTACGCCCCTCCTGCGACGTACGATCTCGTTGACGCGCTGGTACGGCACGCCAATCGCGTCGGCCAGCTCGCGTTGAGTGAGGCCAAGCGGCTGAAGGAAGTCCTCTAGGAGCATCTCCCCGGGATGGGTCGGCACTCGTTGAGTTGGGACAAGCATCACAAGATCCTCCGGTCAGTGGTAGTCTGCAATCTCCACACGAAACGGGCCGGCGGCTGACCATTCGAAGCAAGCTCGGTACTGGTCGTTGATTCGAATGCTGCAGTCACTTGTCTCTCAGGGATATGATGCCGCCAACCACTGCGGATGAGTTACGACACAAAGCTAGTTCTATATATTCTCGGATACGAATGGAGATCAGCCTGACTGCCAAGCCGTAGGTTAGCCGCATATATCTCACTGATTCCTAACGTTTTCTCCAGTATGTAGAAGATAATCCCCCGCAAGGCAAGAAAATTTTCCGAAACACTTGACATTTTATCTATATATAGAGTATTATCGCTTCAAGTGAGTTCTGCGGCCGCCGTTGCCCGGGTGCGAGGCACCAAACACTGTGAGATCGGGCCTGACAGACCCCGGCCGCGGCCGCCGTGGAACTCTCCCTTCCGACCCATCCAAAGGAGGCATTTCAATGCTCCAACGATTCCATTCCCTGGCCGGGCGCAGGCTCGGCCCCCTGGCTCTGCTGGCGCTTGCCCTGCCGCAAGTCATGCTTGCGCAGACGGTCAGCCCCTGGCTGCAGGCCGTCACCGTACTGCAGGCTGCCTTCACCGGCCCGATCGCTCGCGGCTTGAGCCTGATCGCGATCGTCATCGGCGGCCTGATGTTCGCCTTCGGCGAGGGCGGCAGCAAGCGCGCCCTGGCCGGCCTGATATTCGGCGTCGGCATGGCGATCGGCGCTGTCAACTTCATGCAGTGGCTGTTCCCGTGAGCCAAGCGGCCGGAGCACCCGCCCTGCACGGGACCTACCTTGCGCTCAGCCGCCCGTTGACGGTGCTTGGCTGCGAGCGGCGCATCTTCATGGGGACGATCTGCGTAGGCGCGGCTGCGTTCAGCTCGTTCAACGCCCCGATCGCCGGATTGCTCCTGTTCAGCGCTGGCTACGGCGCCGGGCTTGCCGTCACCAAGCTCGACCCCTGCCTGCCGACCGTGCTATTGCGGTCGGCGAAGTGCAGCCAGCGCTACGACCCCGCCCTGAGGGACCCCGGCCCCGCGCCGCTGCGGGTCGTTGCGGACCAGCACAAGTCATGAAGCGAGCTGGCGCCCCACTGCACCGCGAGCTTCCGTGGCTCGGCTTCGTGGACGACGGTGTTGTGATGACCAAGCGCGGCGAGTTGCTCTCTGGAGCGAGACTCACCGGGGCATCGTTCGAGTGCCGATCGGCTGTTGATCTCGACTATGTGAGCCTGCGCTGGATGCGGGCGCTGAAGAGCCTGGCTCCGGGCTGGCGCATTCGCTGGCAGGTTTGCAAGCGGAGGCTTCACTCGCTCCCCCAGAGGGTTCCGTCCGATCCGGTGGCAGAAAGGGCGCGGCGCGTGCGCCGCGCCCACCTGTTGGACAAAGGCCTGTATTCGATCGAGGCCTACGTGTTCTGGACGTGGGATCCCAAGCTGGCTCCCGCTCCGGCAGCGGCGGCGGGAGCCGGCAGGGCGTCGGCTGCCACGCTGCTCTCGCGGGCGGCGCTCTGGCTGTCTCCGGAGCGCACCAAGCAGGTGCTGGCCTCGCACGTCAACAGCGCCCGTGTCCGATTCGAGAGTGCGGTGGCGTCGTTTCGCGGCTTGGTCAGTGACGTCACCGTCCTAGACGAGCTGCGTGGCGAGGATCTGTTCCGGGCCCTGGCGCTGTCCGCCAACTCCCGCTCTGCCGCCTTGGAGGCCCGGTCCGTGTCCCCGCACGGCTTGGACCGGCAACTGGCGCTCAGCGATGTCGAGGGGTACCGCGACCACCTGCAACTGGATGCCGAGCGCGTCGAGACTTATGCGCTGCTGGATCCTCCGGCCGCGTCGCGAGCCCACCTCTTCGGCGAGATCCTCGACTTGGATGCCGAACTCGACCTCGCCTGCGAGTGGAGCCGGGAAGACACCGCCAAGTCCCGCCGGCGCATGAGTTCCGCCCGTCGGCACTACCACCAGAAGCGCTACAGCATGCTGGCGCACGCCTCGGCGGGCGATGCGGCGCCGCAGGCGCAGGGCGCACTGGAGGACCGGGCGGCGCAAGCCGAGGCCGTCCAGCTCGGAGAGGCGTTGCGCGAGCTCGAGGTCGACGGCATGCCGTTTGGCGAGCACAGCCTGAGCGTGGTGCTGCGCAGCGGCGAACCGGCTCGGATCGAAGCCGTGAGACCGGAACTGCTGCGAATCGCAGCGGCCGCTGATGCTCGCTTCCACCGCGAGACCTACAACGGCCTCAACGCCTGGTTTGCCATGGCCCCGGGCAACCACGGCCGACAGCTGCGGCACAACTACCTCAGCGCGGCGGTTGCGGCCGACTTGGCACCGCTGTGGGCGGTGTCAGAGGGAGATCAACGTGACCGGCATCTCGGCGACGAGCACCTGGCGATCTTCGAGACCAGCCGCCGCACGCCGTTCTACTACGCGGCTCATGCCGGCGACATTGCCCACACCTTGGTGATCGGCGCGACCGGCTCGGGCAAGAGCTTCCTGCTCAACTTCCTGCTAGCCCAGGGCCGCAAGTACGACCCGCGGGTCTGCATCCTGGACCTGGGCGGGTCCTATCGCCAGCTGACGGAACTGGTTGGCGGAGCCTACCTGCACCTCCAGCTCGACTCCGGCGGGTTGCCCTGCGAGCTCAATCCGTTCCGCGCGCTCGAGCCGACGGCCGAGAACCTGCAGTTCTTGGTCTCGTTCGTGAGGATGCTGCTGGAAATCGAGGGTGTGCAGTGCGACGCCGCCGAGCGGGCCGAGCTGCGCGCGCAGATCCAGGCGCTGTACGAACTGGAGCCGCAGGCGCGCACGCTGTCGTCTCTGCACGGCCTGCTGCCCGCCAACTTGCGCGGTCCGCTGGGCGCTTGGGTCCGGGGCGGAGCGTGGGGCTCGGTCTTCGACAACACCGAGGACTCCCTGACCCTGGCCGACTGGCAGGCTATCGACCTGGCCGGGGCGGCGGGCAAGCCCGAGCTGGCGCGCGCCCTGCTGTACTACCTGCTGCACCGGCTGGGGACGATGATCACGGCCCCGGAGGAACTCGGCCGCTGGAAGCTCTTGGTGGTGGACGAGGCATGGCGGTTCCTCGCCGACCCTCACATCGGGGCCTACTTGGGCGAGGGTCTCAAGACATGGCGCAAGTGCAACGCCGGCGTGGTATTGGCCACCCAGTCGCCCAGTGACGCTACCGGCAATGCCAGCCTCTGCCGCACGGTAGCCGAGAGCTGCCTGACCAAGATTTTCCTGGCGAATCCGGAGCTTGATCCCGCCGGCTACGCCGAAGCGTTCGGACTGCGGCCGGCGGAGGCGGAAGCCATCCGGGCGCTGGTGCCCAAGCGGCAGCTGCTGCTGCACCGGCCGGGTTTCGCGCAAGTGCTCGAGCTCAGCGTCGACCCGCGCAGCTACTGGCTGTACACGACCAACCCGGTCGAGGCCGCCCGCCGCCGCGATGCCATCCGAGATCTAGGCTTCGAGCGCGGCCTCGACTCTCTCACGGAGGACACAAAACCATGCATTATCGACCGACGCAATTCCTGATCTACGCGGCCCTAGCGGCTGTCACAGCTGTGCCGGAGCCCGGCCTCGCACGCGAGATCACGGCCGGGCCTGACGAGGTGATCGAGGCCCGGGCGCGGGTCCGATTCGCCACGGCCATCGTGCTCGACCCAGCCGAGCGGATTCTCGACTGGGTCTGCGGCGATTCCGAGTATTGGAGCGTGCAGGGCGCGGCCAACCTCGCGTTCGTCAAGCCCAGCGCCGAGGGGATCGAAACCAACGTCACCCTGGTCACCGACAAGGGCAACGTCTACACGCTCCGCTTCCGCGAACTCGGCGGCTCCGGCGGGGAGCCGGACCTGAAGCTGTTCCTGCGCCCGAAAGAGCCTTCTGCGGAGGTCGCAGCACCGCTGGAGCCGCTGGGATTCGAGGCGCGCGGAGCCGCGGCTGCGTTGGAGCGCGAGGCGGAATCGGCACGCCAAGAGTCTCAACGGGCCATCGAACGGGCCCACCACGATGCCGAGCAACGGGTAGAAGCGTTCCGCGCGGCCTACCCGCGCAGCCTGCGATTCGAGTACGAGCTGGACCGGGAGGCGCAAGAGGCGCCGTTTCGGGTTGCCGCAATGTGGCTCGATGATCGCTTCACCTACATCCGGGCAGAACCCGAGGAGGCCCCGGCGCTGTACGAGTCCCGCGACGGCAAACCATCCATGGTGCCGTACGACTTCTACGACGGCCTGTACGTCACGCGCCGCCCGCTGGCCGACGGCTGGCTACAGATCGGGAAGCGCAAGGTGCGCTTCCGTCGGGCCGAGCGCTAGCAGGGAGAGCGGACATGAAGCGAATTCTGGACAAGATCCCGCGTCCGCCGGGGGCCCTGCCGGCCCGCGCCCAGACTTGGGTGCTGCTGGGATTGACCGGTGTGCTGGTGGTTGCGCTGCTGCTGTTTCCGGGTGATCCCGAGGTTCGGCCGTCCCAGGACGTGGCCGAGGTCGCCCTGCCGGGCCCTGCCCGCACGGGCACTCCCGTGGGCGTGCGATCAGCTGAGAGCGCCGCTCGCCGCATGCGCGAAGAGGCCGCTCGCGAGGCGGAGCAGCGGATGCGCAGCGAACTCGGCGTGCCCGCAAAACGCCCGGACGGCCTGCCTCATCCCCCAGCTCCGCTAGTGCAATCCGGTCCGGTCCACTCCGGCGGCCACGGCAACGCGGCCGGTCTTACCCCTGAAGAGCAGATCAGGCGCGAGGAGACGTTGCGGCGCTACCACTCCCTGAGCGCCGCACCGCTGGTGCTCAGCCATCGCGACGCGATGGCCTCCCAGGCCGGAAGTGTCACAGGCCCGGCGGGCGATTCGGGCGGGGCAGTGGAAGAGACCACGCCTGGGACGGTGCCGGGTCCGCCGGCCGTTGCGGAGGAAGCGGACCGTAGCGAGATCATGCGCGAAGGCGAGTTTCTCGAGGCGGTCCTTACCAACAGGCTCAGCGGCGACTTTTCCGGCCCTGTGAACGCCATGGTGTCGGCCGACGTCTACGACCGCTCCGGCCAGCGACTGCTGATCCCGCGAGGAACGCGAGCGCTTGGCGAAGCCCTGCAGGTCGAAGCGTGGGAACAGTCGCGCTTGGCGGTGACGTTTCACCGCCTGATCCTGCCGGACGGGCGAGGCATCCGGCTCGATCAGAGCGCCGCTCTCAACCAGATCGGGGAGACCGGCCTGTTGGACTTGGTCGACCGACGCTACCCGTCCGCCTTCCTGGCGGCCGGTGCGATCGGCGCCTTGGCCGGGCTTTCCAGTGCCGTCAGCCCGACGCAGGCGCTGGTGTCTCGGTTCGGAGCGGCCCGGCAATCAGTCGGCGCGGGCCTATCCCAGTCGGCCGAGCGCATGCTCGACCGGTACCTCAACCGCCTGCCCAAGCTGACCATCCGCGAGGGCCACCGCATCCGCATCTACCTCACGGCCGACTTGACGGTGCGGCCGTATCACGACCCGCCCGGCCCGAGGGCCGGGCCTGCGTTCGAAGGAGAATCTCAATGACTCGCAAACTCGCAATCCTTTGCATCCTGCTGGTGGTGCTGGCCGCGCCGGCCACACCGTTCTGGGGCGGATTCTTCGCCGGAATCGGCAAGGCGGTCGGCAAGGCCATCGGCATCCCGCAGCTGGGCGGCGGACTCTCCGGCCTGATGCCCGTCACTATCAAGGCTGCCCGGCCGGTGATCGATGCCGCGAACAAGCGGCTCGGCGAACTACAGAATATCCGCGGCATGGCCAGGGGCACGCTCGAGCACTTTTCCGGCGCCGTCGGGACGCTGCGCGACCTGCAGAACCTGACGGACTTCCGGGCCCCCGCCACGCGCTGGTTGCGCAGCGCCACGGCGGACCGCTTCGGCACCTCCGGCGGATGGGCTGACGCGATCAACGGCGACTCCCCGTCCGGCGACGTCGTCGACGCCTACGGCCGCGCTTCGGCGCCGGTTCCGGACTGGAGCGGTGCCATGCTCTCGCTGGACACAGAGCTGCAGGCGGGGGTGCGTCGGGAGCACGCCTCATTGGAAATCGCCGATGCGGCTGCCGTGCGCTCGCTGGCCGTCTTGGGCGAGGCGCGGCGCTTGGCCGCGGAGCGGCGCACTGCCCATGACAACCTCGAGCGGGCGGTGCTCGACGCGAGCAACAGCTCGCAGTCCATGCCGGCGCTGTTGGGCAAGCTGACGGTCGGGCAAGTGCGCCAGCTGAGCAGCGTCGAGCAGACCAACCAGCTTCTCGACGCCTTGCTGGAGACCGAACTCGCCACCTCGAAACGCGAGCGCGACCGGCTGGCCCGCTCCATGGATTCCGCCGCCGACTACAGCGAACTGGTCGCCGCCCAGCCTTTGCCGCAATGGCGCATGCCCTGAGTTGGGCGCAGGGGAGTCTGAGAGTGCAACTGCTGCCTACGCCTGCGCCGGTCCCGCCGACCGACCCGAGCGAATTCCCGCTGCTGTGGGCTTTTGCCGCCATCGACGCAGCGATCACAGATCTCGCTCCGCTGTTCGTCGGCGAGGGACTGCTGCTGTTCCGAGCCCTGGCGACCCTGTCGATCGCGTGGTTCGGGATCCAAACCGCCCTGTCCGGACAAGGCGTGCAGTGGGGCCGCCTGCTGCCGCTGGTGCTGGCGATGTCGTTCAGCCTGGCGATGCTGCGCTTCTACATCGTCGACGCGCCCGGCCTCGGCATGCCGGTCTCGACGCTGCCCATTCGCGCGGCGGACTTCTACTCGCAGCGCATCGACGGCTTCATCAGCTGGAACTTCGCCCGATCCTTCCACGAGGGCTGGACGGAGCTGACTTCGTGGAGCTTCTTCGATTTCTTCATGGGAGCCGGATCGCTGATCTGGACGTTCGTGATCTTGCTGTTCAACACGGCCTGCACGGCCCTGCTGATCGCCTCCATCGCCGCCGGCCGGGTGGCCGCCGGCGCTTGCGTGGTGCTGGGGCCCTTGTTCATCCCGTGGCTGTTCGTGCCGCGGATGGACTTCCTGTTCTGGGGCTGGCTGCGCTCGTACCTGCAGTTCTCGTTCTACACGGCAGTGGGCTGGACGTTCCTGGCTCTGTGCACCTTCATGCTCGACGGCATGTGGCAGTCGGTGCCCTCCGGACTCAGCGCCAAGGTCACTTGGTTCTTCTATTCGGCGGCGGTGTTGCTGGTGGCCGTGCTGTCGATGTTCAAGGTGCACGCCCTGACCAACGCCATCTTCCACGGCGGCGGCAGCTTCACCAGCGGTGCCGCCTCGGTGGTCTCTTCGGCCGCTCGCCGCGTCGGTCTGTAAAGGGGGAATTTCGTGAAGACCCACGAAGCATATGCAGAGATCTGGGCGGAAATACTGTCCACCAATCGCTATCTGAAGGTTGCCTTGGGAGTGCTGGCGCTGCTGTGTGTCGGACTGTTGCTGCTGTGCTGGCGCACGTTCGATCGCTTCGAGCACCTGTCTCCGCTGGTGGTGCGCATCGACGAGGTCGGGCGTGCCGAGGCGGTCCGCTACGAGGCCGCGGCATACGTTCCCGATGTTGCCAAGCCCGAGGTGAAGTACTTCCTGAGGCGTTTCGTCGTGCTGCATCGCGAACGCCGTCGCGATGCGGTGCTCGATTCGTGGCAGCGCTCGCTGCTGTTCTTGGACGGCGCGCTGGGCCGGCGGCTGATGCAGGAGCAGGAAGACAGCGGGGAACTCGTGCGGTTTCTCGGTGGCGAGGGGCCTGAGATCGAGATTGCGATCGACGCGGTGCAGGTGCAGCCGTCGCGCGAAGAGCCTTACCAAGCGCGGGTCGACTTCAGCGAGACGCCGCGCGGTCTCGGCGGTCGAGCGAGCGGCGTGCGGCGCTGGACATCGGAGTTCGAATTCCGGTTCCTGGAGAAGCCGCCGCGCGAGCTGCTGGCGGTCAATCCCCTCGGCCTCTCGATTACCTATTTCCGCAGCGACCGCATCGAGGACTGAGCCGTGGCGCGGATCGCTTTCGGGCTGACGCTGGCGATCGGCGGCGCGGCGGCCTGGCTGGCGCTGGACGAGCTTGCCTACTTGGCGCCGTACCGGAACGAGCTGTTGCGTGACTACGGCTGGGTCATCGCGGCCTACGTTCTCGCGCTGGCCTTCGACCTGTTCGCCCTGCTGTATCTGACCTGTCGGCGGCTCGGGCTCGGCGATGCGGGCCGCAAGCTGCGGCGCTTGGATGGCGAGGTGCGGCGCGGCAAGACGTTTGACGCCGAGCTGGCGCAGCGCCTGCGCCAGCAAGAGGAGGGGCAAGCATGATCAGATACATAGACGAGCGCGAACTCGGGCGCGACGAAGCGGCACCCGAAGCCGGCCGTGAGCGGCTTGATCGTCTCGACATTCCGCCTGTCCGAGAACTGCCGGATCCGGTTCGGAGAGACATCGGCAGGCAGGTCCTGCGCGAAACGCTGGGTGGCGGACGCGGAAGGCGCCGGCGAGCGCTGGCGCAGTGGGGTCGCCATCGGCTGGCCGCCGATAGCGTGGAGGCCCTGCGGACGGCGGGGATCTTCGGAACCGTCGAACTGTCGGATCTGGCGGAGCTGTTCGACTCGGCCAAGCGCGCCAAGCGCACGTTCCAGGAGTTGGAGCGAGACGGGCTGTGGCGCGTCGAGCGCTTCCAGCGCGGAGGGCGTCGGATCGACGCAGTGTCGCTTAGCGGCCGCGGCCGGCAATTGCTGGAGCGCACCATTGATCCCCGCGAAAGGGGCGACGAAGGGCCTCAGGCCTACCTGTCCGGCCCCGCCCGTGCCGCACAAGTCTTGCACGACACAGCGGTCTACCGAGCGGCCCGGTGCGAATTGCGGCGCCTCGCGGCTGAGGGCGCCGAAGTGCGGCGCGTCCGCACGGAACGCCAGCTGCAGCGCATCGCCTTGCGTCGCATGGACGCCGGCAGGCGCAGCGGGGAAGACGACAGGGAGGCTCGCCAGGCGGCCGCTGGCCAGCTACAGCTCGCGGTCATCGATGGCAGGCTGTCATTTCCCGATGTGCGTATCGAATGGGAGCGTCCCGCTGCGGTCGGCGAGGCGGGCTTCGTGGACATCGAGGTCACTACCGCGGATTACAGGCAGAGCAGCCTGTTGGCAAAGGCGGTGGCTGGCTACCAGGTCTACCGGATGGCGGCGGACGGGCGGGTGAGCCGTCAGGAGACTGGGTAGTGGCCCGGGACGATACAGGGCGGGTGTCGGCCGCGGGCACCGATACCAAGGAGTTGGACACGGCGATCGCCGCGGACTTCTTTCGGAGAGCGAAACGCGTGGAGGCGCTTGGCTACCGCTCGGCGGACGCGGAATTCCTGACCGCGGTCGCGTTGCTGGGGGGCTTCTTCGTGCGGCGGCAGTATCGGGCGTTCAGCGGCGTGGGCGCGGGCAGCGCGGAGGTCCGGCTGGTAGGCCGGGCCATGACCAACGGGCATGTCCGGGTCAATGGTCGCACGCCCGCGCTGTACCGGCTGTGCGGAGCGTCCCTGTTCGGAGCGGTGGGTTGCGACGATCCCGGCTCGGGGGCCGGGCGGGCACGGCGCGTGGCGAAGCAACGGCTGCTGGTCTTGGACTACTGGATCGCCCATATCGGCGAAGGGCGGTTTCTGCTCACCGCTGCGCACAAGGCGGCCTATTTCGCGTCGCTCGGGATCGGCGAGGATTGCTTCCCGGCGGCGGCGGGGAATCGTCAGACCGGGCGCAGGTTCTTTCCCGAAGGATTTCCGATCGGCGCCTCGGGCCCGGGCAGCGAGTCCGCGCGGTTCACGTATGCGCACGCTGGATCGAGCGCCCACGGCATGGAGCGGCACCTGGCAAGCCACGAGCCCCTGGCTGCGGCACTGGCGCAGCGCGGCATCGCGTGCGAGTGGGTGGTGCTGGCAGACACCGAGGCGCAGTTTGCGCGCCTCCGGGACGCTTGGCGTCGCTGGCGGGCGCGGGCGGAGCGGGACTGGTCCGAGGGAGAGTACTTCGAGTTGCGCCGGCTGGTGGACAAGCGGCGTTGGCAGCAACTCTCCAGAGAGAATGTCGAGCGCTATGCGTACCTCAGCAATCTTCACGGCACTGCCGCTGCCGAGCAGCGCTATCGCGCGTGGGCGCGCGACGGCGCGCAGCCGCGCAATCCGGGCGGTGACTTTGCGGCGTCGTGCAGATACCGCGAAGTCCTGATGGAATTCGACTACGCGGCAGCTGATGCCGCCAGCCGCTAGGTGTTGCAGGCTTTCCCGCGCCTCGTGCGCGGCAGTCAGTGGGATCGATCACGACGATGAGCTTGACTCCGCTACTGGGCGGCATCGCCGCCATGCTGGGCCTGGCGGCCTGGGCCTGGCTCTGGCCTTGGCCGGCGCACGACCCGGCGCTGGCGTTGGTCACGGTCCGATCTGCTGTTGCCGCCGTGCTGTTGCGCTGGGGGTACGCAGCCTGCTGGATCTTGACTCCGTACTTCTTGGTGCTGCTCGGCGCGACGGTCGGAGGCCTGCTGCTGGAGCGGCGCGGCCGCAAGCCCGCGGCGGTACCGCTTCCGCCCTGGCCGCACGGTGACGATCCACAGATCGTCATCGGGGAAGTCCACCGCCGCACCCAGCCGGGGCAGGGCGAGCGTCCGGGCTGGCTGGCCATCGGGCGGCGCGGGCTCTACGCCGGAACGGCGGTCTTCGGAGCTGTCGGCTCGGGAAAGACGTCGTGCTGCATGTATCCGTTCGCCAGGCAAGTGCTGGGCTGGCACGCCGACCGGGATGAATTGCGGCCCGGCGGGCTGGTGCTGGAAGTGAAGGGCGACTTCTGCCACCAGGTCCGGCGCATCCTGCGCGACCACGGCCGGGCCGACGACTATGTCGAGCTGGGCCTGGACGGGGATTGGTGCTACAACCCGCTGCAATGCGACCTGGACGCCTATTCGCTGGCCTACCAGATCGCAACCTTGCTGAACCAGCTCTTCGGCAAGGGCAAGGAGCCCTTCTGGCAGCAGGCTTATACGAACTTGGTCAAGTTCGTGATCTTGCTGTTCCGCGTTTGCGATGGCTACGTGACGTTGCAAGACGTATATCGCACAGCCTTGGACGACGCATCGCTGCGGCGCAAGATCGACGAGGCCCGCGAACGGCTCGATTTCGCTGCAGAGGCCCGGCTCGACGTCGAGCAGTACAGCAAGCACGAGCCGACGCTGCCGGACCGGCAATGGGAGTACGAAGAGAGCACTGGCGAATGGTACGTACAGGCCGATCCCAAGCTGCTGGAAGTGTTCGAGGAGCGCAAGGTCAAGTTCGAGCTGAGGGAGCCGGAACCGGCGGATTCCGACCAGCGGCAGTTGCAGACGGTGGTGACGTGGTACCAGAACGACTGGAGCCAGCTCGACACGCGCCTGCGCAGCTCGATCACCGAGGGCGTGAGCGTGTTTCTGTCGCTGTTCGACCAGCCGGAGGTAGCCGACGTGTTCTGCCCGCCGCGGCACGTCTACAGCGGGGGCGACCCGCACCGCGGGCGCTGGGCACTTCCGCCGCTGGCGGAGGCGCTGGAGGAGGGCAAGGTGGTGGCCCTGAATCTGCCCATCGGCGCGAATCCCGCGCTGGGCCGGGCGATCGGCGTGATGCTCAAGCAGGATTTCCAGAGGTCGGTGCTGGGCCGTATCCCGCGGATGGCGGAAGATCCGCAACGGGCTTGGCGTGACATCGCCTTCATTTGCGACGAGTACCAGCATTTCGCCACGGTCGGGGAGAGCGACCCGGGCGGGGACGAGAAGTTCTTCAGCCTGTCGCGCCAGGCGCGCTTGGTGGCGCTGGTGGCGACGCAGTCGGTCAGCTCGCTGCGCTCGGCGATGCCGGGGGAGTCTTGGAGGACGCTGCTGCAGACGTTCCGGACACGCGTCTTCCTGACCTTGGCTGACGAGGCTTCCTGCAAGCAGGCGTCGGAAGCCTGCGGGCAGGTCGAGCGGCTCAAGGAGCAGTACTCGATCTCGGAGTCTTCGCAGTCCGGAGTCGGATTGCTGAGCGGACGGGCCGGGGGAGGCAAGGGCACGTTCGGAGTAACCAAGTCGTACTCGCTGCGGCGGGAGCCGGTGTTCCAGCCATCGGCATTCGCGGAATTGCGCAACGCGCAGGCGATTGTGGCGGCCTACGACGGGCGCAACCCCTTGCCGCCTACGTATTGCTATCTCAAGCCGTGGTATCTGCCCGTCGGGCTTGGTTACTTTGAGGCGGTAGACGATGGGAAGCTCTAGAGAGTGAGGTGAGCCGGCTGGTTTCGTCGTGTGCGAACTCGGAACTGAGACCACTAGACATCGTCCATCGAAGGAGTCCTGATGCCCCCGAAGCCAATGAAGCCAATGAAATCGTCGCCGTTCTTCGTGACAAGCATGGAAACGCGAGAGACCAGCATCAGCGCCACGACGTTGGCGTCGTGACGACGCGGGCTTCGCGGGTCGAGGTTCCTAGCGAGTTCATGCAAGTGCAGCGCAACCGGCTCGGGCCCCACCAAGAGCGGTACAGGTCAACCTTTCGAAATTCAAACAGTCAGTGTGCGTCAGATTTCCGGAATTTCACATGCAAGGGGCCGGAACCCGCAGTTCGGATCGGTTGAGAGAATCAGATCGGCTAGGCACAGCACTGAGCCGCAACGACGATACAGGCGTCCGGAAGAGGTTTAGGCGGCCTTGCCGACCGTCACAGCGGCCTGCTTCCCCAGTCGACGTAAGGCGCGGTCGATGGCGCCTGCTTTGGTGGCATGGCCCGGATCCAGCATGCGCCGCACTTCGCTCTCCGCGACGTCAAGGTTCCGGGCAAGACGACGTCGTGAAATCCCAGCTTGCTGCCAGGCCTCATACAGGGCCGCCTTCAGCGCAATCTGTACGGGAGGAACAATCAGGGGTCTACGCTTGCTCGGACGCGATGGCTGGGGCAAGTCCTTGCCCTCCCGCATCGTAGCGGCGATCAGCTCCCGAAGTAGGTCGCTAGCTTCGGCCAAGGCCTCATCAAGGGTCGCACCGTCAGTCGCACCCCATCCGAAGTCTGGGAATACGACGACATAGCGACCATCGTCGTCGCGTTCGACCTCGGCAGGGTAGGTGTAGGTGTCAGGCATGGGCTCGATCTGTCAGGTCAGAGGCGTTTGCGGCGCTCGGCCGCCTCAAGATCGTCCCTTGCGATCCCGAGGTCGCCAAGCATCTTGGCGAGCAATCCCTTGCCGATCTCCTTCTTCCGATCCTTGACAGTCGTCTTGCGCTTGCCCACGTAGAGCGTGCCGTGCGAACCCGAGCCTTCTGATGCCACAAAACGAACCGCGAGACCCCTGTCCTTCGCCCAAGTACGGACTCTGACAATAAACTGCCGACCGTTGATGCCTCCAGATTAGCAACCTGTACAAACGCCAGTCAAGGAATTTGCGTACATTTTTGCGCGCAACATTCTCCTGCCGGCGACGCCTACACTACCCGAGACAGAAGAAGATCCGATGGCGATGCCCGATGTGCTCTCGGAACGTCAGGGCTCGACTCGGAACACCTAGAGAGGCATGGGCCGACGTCTTGGCGATCGTTCTCAGGGACGATGTCTGAGACGGCTGAAGGACCAGCTCTGGATATCCTCCCGAGCACCTGTTTAGCACCCGAGCTTCAGGCTCGAGAGTCGCCGCACAGTTGACCGTTAGACGAGCGGCCTCAGCCAACCCTGCTGCCGAGACGAGACCCCGGTCGAGCGCGGGATCGTCTCAGGCCTTGCTGCCCGACCCGCCCTCTTGGCCGCATTCCAGCCTGGCGATCTCCGCTCTCAGCCGGGCGACTTCGACTTCGGCGTCCTGCCGTGCGCGTTTCGCTTCGCGCCGCCGGCGTTCCGCCTCGTGTCGCCGCTGCTCTGCCTGGTGTCGCCGGCGTTCCGCCTCCAGCCGACCGCGCTCTGACTCCTCAAACGTCAGCAGGTCTTTCCCTGTCTTGGGATCCCGGAATCGCAGCAGGTGAGAATGCCCTGGCCGCTCATCCACCCGGACGTCTAGCCCTAGGACTTCGCTGCGGACCGATCCGTCCGGCCCCGTTGCTAGTGGCTCGTATCCCAATCCCCGCAGGGTTCCCCCCTCGAGACGCGTTCCTGCCCGCCTGGCCGCCTCTAGTAGTCCGGTAGGGTGGAATCGCCAGTACTCCTTCACACCGATGGAGGCGTACAAGGCCTGCTTGTCCCCGCAGTCGCAATCCTCGGTCGAGGGCGAGGACACTTCCAAGACGAAGCTTGGCGGCCGCCCAGCCTCCCACGGCTTGTAGGAGGGCGGAAGGGACTCCAGTCCCCGCGCCACGAACAGGTCCAGCGTGACCCGCTTGGTGTTGTCACCCTCTTGGTAGTAGAGGAACATGCTCGCTCCCACCTGCACCCGATCGTGTCGTGCGAACCAAACCCGCAGCGTCGCAAGCGCATACAGGATCGCGTCGCCATGCTTGGGCAGCTCGGCGATCATTCTGCCGTCCGACGACGGGTATTCCACGGCCACCGTGGAAAGTGCTTTGGTGTCGGCCATGCCGGTTTCCGCGGCGCGTTCGCCACGCTCAGTCTAGCAGCGGCGGCGGGATTCATTGGTCCGGGCAGGGCTGGACGAGATCGCCACACCCGCTTCCTATTGGGGCCGGATGCCAGTTGCCGCCGTAGGGTTCGCCACGTTGTGCTAGGC
>VXRL01000035.1 GCA_009838515.1 Terriglobia bacterium
GGCTTTGTCTGCGTGGGGGTGCTGGATGTCTGACTCGGCTGGCGGCGTACCGGGCGCTGCGGGCTGCGCCTCGTCCTGAGCGGCGGCCTCGACGGGCTCCTCCGCGGCCGCGACCGTCGGGCGGCGCAGCCGCTCGCGCTCCTGCTCGGCCTGGCTGCGCGCCTCGCGCCGGCGGGCCGGCTCCGGATCCTCGCGGCCGGTCTTGCGGATCGCCGCCCCGCGCGGGTCGATGATCTCGCCCTTGTAGATCCAACACTTCACGCCCAGCACGCCGTAGGTGGTATTGGCCTCGCTGAAGCCGTAGTCGATGTCGGCGCGAAGCGTCTGCAGCGGCAGCCGCCCGTGCAAGTGCCACTCGCTGCGCGCGATCATCTTGCCGTTGAGCCTGCCCGCCACCCAGATCTTGATGCCCTTGCAGCCGAAGCGCTGGGCGAATTCGACCGACTTGCGCATGGCGCGCCGGAAGCTGACGCGCTTCTCGATCTGCACGGCCACCGACTCGGCCACCAGTTGCGCGTCAAGCTCGGGCCGGTGGACCTCCTGGATGTCGATGTAGATGTCCCGCTTGGTCTGCTGCTGCAGCTCCGCCTTGAGCTTCTCGATCTCGGAGCCCTTCTTGCCGATGATGATGCCCGGGCGCGCGGCCCGGATGGCGATGCGCAGCCGGTTGCCCGGGCGATCCAGCTCGATCGAGCTGATGCCGGCGGCCTTGAGGCGCTTGCGCAGCATGGCCTTGAGCTCGATGTCCTCGTTGACCAAGTCGGCATAGCCCTTCTGGGCGAACCAGCGCGACCGCCACACCTTGGTGTAGCCCAGGCGAAATCCGTAGGGGTGAACTTTCTGGCCCATCACGTCTCCTTCGCGGCAATCTCCGGCAGCCTAGGCTGCCTCGGACTCCTCTTGCTCCCCGGCGCCGTCATCGGTGACCGTCACCACGATGTGCGCGAGCCGATGCACGTACGGTGCCGGGCGGCCGCGGGCGGAGGCGCGCATGCGCTTCATGCGCGGCCCCTCGTTGACCACGATCGACTTGATCCGCAGCTCCTCGACCTCGCCGCCCAGGTCCTCGGCGTTTGCCACGGCCGACTGCAGCACCTTGAGAATCTGCCCGGCCGCGCGCTTGTTAGTGCGGTGCAGCACGTCCACCGCCTCCTCGGCATCCAAGCCGCGCACCAGATCAGCCACCAATCGCGCCTTCTGAGGCGAGACCCGGACATAGTTCCATTTCGCGACAGCATCCATCCGGCTACCCTCCGCGCCCCGACTTCGCGCTACCGGCATGTCCGCGGAACGTGCGCGTCATGGCGAATTCGCCCAGCTTGTGCCCGACCATGTTCTCGGTGATGAACACCGGGATGAACTTGCGCCCGTTGTGCACGGCGATGGTGTGACTGACCCATTCCGGCAGCACCGTGGAACGGCGCGACCAGGTCTTGATGACGCGCTTCTCGCCAGAGTTGTTCAGGGCCTCGACCTTCTTGTGAAGGTGCTCGTCGTAAAACGGCCCCTTTTTCAATGAACGACCCATCTCGATGCCCCCTAGCCCTTCTTCTTGCTCCCGCGCCGGGACACGATGTAGCGGTCGGTGCGCGGATTGCTGCGCGTCTTGTAGCCGCGCGTCGGCTTGCCCCACGGCGTGACCGGGTGGCGTCCGCCGGAGGTGCGGCCCTCGCCGCCGCCGTGCGGGTGGTCGACCGGGTTCATCGTCACGCCCCGGTTGTGCGGACGCCTGCCCAGCCAGCGCTTGCGACCCGCCTTGCCCAGCGAGACATTGCCGTGGTCGACGTTGCCGACCCGGCCGATTGTCGCCATGCAGTCCTCCAGCACCCGGCGCACCTCTCCGGACGGCAGGCGCAGCAGGGCATGGCCCGACTCGCGCGAGATCAGGCGGATCTCGGATCCGGCGGCGCGGGCCATCTGCCCGCCCTTGCCCGGCTTCAACTCGACGTTGTGCACCAGCGTCCCGGGCGGGATGCGCCGCAACGGCAGGGCGTTGCCGACCAAGATGTCGGCGTTCTCGCCGGATTCGACCTGCATGCCCGGCTTGAGCCCGACCGGCTGCAGGATGTAGCGCTTCTCGCCATCCACGTAGTGCAGCAGGGCGATGTTCGCCGACCGGTTCGGATCGTACTCGACCTCGGCAACCTTGGCCGGAATTCCGTGCTTCTGCCGCTTGAAGTCGATCTCGCGGTAGCGGCGCTTGTTGCCGCCGCCCCGGAAGCGGACGCAGATGCGGCCGCGGTTGTTGCGACCGCCGTGCTTGACCTTGCCCTTGGTCAGGGACTTCTCCGGCCGGTCGCGGGTCAGCTCTTCCCGCGTCGTGGTAGTCTGGAAACGCCGGGTGGGCGTCCGCGGCCTGTACGTCTTGATCGGCATCGATTCCAGCCCCCTACACCTGCGTGTATTCCACCGGCTTCTGGCCGGGCTTGAGCTTGACATAGGCCTTCTTCCAGGCTGGCCGACGCCCCTGGAAGCGCCCCTGCCGGCGTATCTTGCCCGTGTATCTCGCGGTGCGGACGGAATCGACCTCGACCTTGAAGATCGAGCGCACGGCGTGCTTGACGTCTGTCTTGGTGGCCTTGGGATTGACGCGGAAGCAGAGCGTGTCCCCCTGGACGCGGGCCATCTCGGCCTTTTCCGTGATGTGCGGGCTGATAATGACTTCGAACGGGCTCATGCGAGCACCTCGCTGCACGTGCGGGCGGCGCTGGCGGACATCAGGATGCGCCTGTACTTGAGCACGACGTAGGGATTGAGCCGCGAGCTCGGCAGCAGCTTCACCTCGGGCAAGTTGCGGCTCGACAGTTCCAGGTTCTGGCTGGGCTGGTTTTCCACCACCAGCACGTTGCCCCCGAGGCCGAGCGCTTCCAGCACGAGCCGGAACTCCTTGGTCCGGTGGCTCGGCAGCTCGAAGTCGCGGACGACCGTGATGCAGTTTTCCCGCAGGCGCGCCGACAGCGTCGAGCGCAGCGCCGCAACCTGCATCTTGCGCGGCACCTTCTGCTGGTAGCTGCGCGGGCGCGGCCCGTGCACGGTGCCGCCGCCGCGCCAGATCGGCGAGCGGCGCGAGCCGCTGCGGGCGCGCCCGGTGCCCTTCTGGCGCCACAGCTTGCGCCCCGAGCCGGCCACCTCGCCGCGCGTCTTGGCCTTGTGCGTGCCGGCGCGCTGGTTCGCCTGGTGAGCAACGATCACCTGGTGCACCAAGCCCTCGTTGGCCTCCGCCGCGAACACGGCGTCGGACAGTTCGAGCGTGTCTACCTTCTCGTTGTTCAGATCGACTACGTCTACCGTTGGCATCGCCGTCTACCTCGCTCTCCGGATCGACACGTATCCGCCATTCGGGCCCGGCACGGCGCCGCGCACCAAGATGACGTTGTCGTCAGGGTGGACCTCGACAATCTCGAGGCCGCTGACCGTGACGCGATCGCCGCCCATTCGGCCGGGCAGGCGCACGCCCTTGAAGACACGCGACGGCCAGGCGCTCTGGCCGATCGATCCCGGCGCCCGATGGAACATCGAGCCGTGCGTCTTGCGCCCGCCGCGAAAGCCGTGCCGCTTGACGACGCCCTGAAAGCCCTTGCCCTTGCTCGTTCCGGTGATGCTGACCTTCTCGCTCGGCTTGAAGTGTTCGGCCAAGATGCGGTCGCCCGGCTTGAAGGCCTCGTCCCCGTCTTCCAGGCGGAACTCGCGCAGGAAGCGCATCGGCGCCACGCCGGCCTTGGCGAAATGCCCCCGCTGCGGCTTCTTGACCAGCTTCTCGCGCATGAAGTCGACCAAGCCGACCTGGATCGCCTCGTATCCGTCGCGGTCGGCATTCTTGCGCTGCACGACCACGCAAGGGCCGGCCTGGAGCACCGTGACCGGCACGACGCGCCCTTCGTCGTCGAAGAACTGCGTCATCCCGATCTTCTTTCCTAGGATCCCCGGTGCCATCGCTTCATCCTCTCCTGCGTCAGGCTCGCTCGTCGGGCCGCTCTCAGCCGCCGAAGGCCTTGATCTCCACGTCAACGCCGGCCGGCAGGTCGAGACGCATCAGCGCGTCGACCGTGTCCTGGGTCGGCTCGAGAATGTCGAGCAGCCGCTTGTGGGTGCGGATCTCGAACTGCTCGCGGGACCGCTTGTCCGTGTGCACAGAGCGCAGCACGGTGTACTTGTTCTTCACGGTCGGCAGCGGGATCGGCCCGACGATCTGGGCCCCGGTGCGCCGCGCCGTGTTGACGATCTCGCCAGTCGACTGGTCGAGGACGCGGGAGTCGTACGCCTTGAGGCGGATCCGGATTCTTTCCTTCGGCATCGCTTTCGCTGTCCTTCCAACCCTCTCGACCGCGGCGCGAATCCTACTCGACGACGGCGGAGACCGTGCCGGCGCCGATGGTGCGGCCGCC
>VXRL01000067.1 GCA_009838515.1 Terriglobia bacterium
ACGTCCCGACATGTTCGTCACCGTGCAAAGCGTTCTACAGCGCAAGCTCCTAGGCCTGGACAACCACGGCATGGGGTCGATCTTCGAGGAGCTGGTGCGCCGGTTCAACGAGGAGAACAACGAAGAGGCCGGCGAGCACTGGACGCCGCGGGACGCGGTGAAGCTGATGGCCAAGCTCGTCTTCATGCCCATTGCCGATGAGATTCGGTCGGGCACCTACCTGCTTTACGACGGCGCTTGCGGCACTGGCGGAATGCTGACTGTGGCCGAAGAGACGTTGCGGGAACTGGCCCAGGACCACGGCAAGGAGGTCTCCACCCATCTCTACGGGCAGGAGATCAACTCCGAAACCTACGCGATTTGCAAGGCCGACCTGTTGCTCAAGGGCGAGGGTGACGCTGCGGACAACATCGTCGGCGGGCCTGAGCACTCCACCCTTTCGAACGATGCATTCCCGTCGCGGGAGTTCGACTTCATGCTCTCCAATCCGCCCTACGGCAAGAGTTGGAAGACCGACTTGGAGCGAATGGGCGGCAAGAAGGACATGCGCGACCCAAGGTTCGTGATCGACCACGCCAGCGACCCCGAATACTCGCTTGTGACCCGCTCAAGCGACGGCCAACTGCTGTTCCTCGCCAACAAGCTCTCCAAGATGAAGCAAGACACGCGGCTTGGCAGCCGCATCGCGGAGGTCCACAACGGCAGTTCCCTCTTCACGGGCGACGCGGGCCAAGGCGAGAGCAACATCCGCCGCTGGATTATCGAGAACGACTGGTTGGAAGCCATCGTCGCACTGCCGCTCAACCTGTTCTACAACACCGGCATCGCCACCTATGTGTGGGTGCTGACCAACCGCAAGCCGGAGCATAGGCGCGGCAAGGTGCAGTTGATCGACGCAACGCAGCGGTTCCAACCGCTGCGGAAGAGCCTTGGCAAGAAAAACTGCGAACTGGGGGAAGACGACATCGCACATGTCTGCGACTTATTCCTCCAGTTTAAGGAGACTGAGGAAAGCAAGATCTTCGATAACGACGCCTTGGGCTACTGGAAGGTGACCGTGGAGCGGCCCCTGCGATTCGAGGGCGCCGATCCCAATCGTGTGTACCGGCCAGCGGAGATTGCGGCGCTCAAGGAGACCGGCAAGCGCAGCGAGGGCGCACCTCCGATCATTCGGCGAATCCACAAGCAGGGCACCGAGGCCAGCCCATTGCACGGACTTTGCTCCGTCGAAGTCAATGGCAAGCCGATGGTGGTGGAGTACGAGCCGGACTCCGATCTCCGCGACACGGAACAGATTCCGTTACAGGAAGAGGGAGGCGTAGACGCCTTCCTGCAGCGCGAGGTACTTCCCTATGCCGCCGATGCTTGGTATCGGCCGGGAAGCGTGAAGGTGGGTTACGAGATCAGCTTCAATCGCTACTTCTACAAGCCGGAGCCGATGCGGACGCTGGCGGAGATTCGGGCTGACATCGTGTCACTTGAGAACGAGACACAAGGCCTTCTAGGCGAGATTTTGGGGGAGTACGAACTGTGAGGGAAATCCGCGGCAATGCGAAAAACCTACGAGCGCTGCTCGCTGGTGCCAAGTTCGCGATCGACTACTACCAGCGCGAGTACCGTTGGGCGACCAAACAGGTTGCGGAGTTGATCGAGGATCTGGCCGAAAAGTTCAGGGACGACTACGAGGTCGGCGATCCCCGCAGCGCCGTCGAAGACTACGGGCACTACTTCTTGGGCTCGATCATCATTAGCGACCGCGACGGGCGTAAGTTCATCATCGACGGCCAACAGCGGCTGACGACGCTCACGCTGCTCCTGATCCACATCTACCTCCAACTGGAGGACGACGAGCAGAAGGCGCAGGTTGCCGATCTGATCTTCTCGATGAAGTTCGGGAGGCGTTCGTTCAACCTCGATGTCGACGAGCGTGCAGCCTGCATGGAGGCGCTGTTCACCGGGAGTCCGTTCGAGGAGGCGGGTCAACCGGAGTCCGTGGCGAACATCCTTCTCCGTTTCCGCGACGTGACCGAGCTGTTCCCAAGTGACCTTGCGGACGCCGCGCTGCCATACTTCGCAGATTGGCTGATCGAGAACGTTCATCTCGTCGAAATCACCGCGTATTCCGACGCGGACGCATACACCATCTTCGAGACCATGAACGACCGCGGGCTCTCGCTCACGCCAACGGACATGCTGAAGGGATACCTGCTCGCGAACATCGAAGATCCCCGACGGCGGAATGCTGCCAATCAGTTGTGGCGCACTCAGATCACGCGATTGCAGGACCTCGGGAAAGAGGAGGACGCGGACGCGATCAAGGCATGGCTCCGAAGCCAGCACGCGACTAGCATCCGGGAACGGAAACGAGGTGCGGCACCGCGCGACTTCGATCGCATCGGGACGGAGTTCCATCGCTGGATTCGGGAACAGGAGGAGAGCCTGGGCCTGACCTCGGGCGCTGAATTTGCACGCTTCATCGAAGAGGACTTCAGCTTCTACGGTCGCTGGTACGCCCGTCTGCGCGAAGCGGCGGAGACCCTGACGGATGGGCTGGAGTCCGTTCGCTACTGCGCGGAGCACAACTTCACTCTCCAGTACCCCGTTCTGCTAGCGCCTTTGAAGCGCGAGGATCGCGAGGAGGACATCCTGCGGAAACTGCGCGTCGTGTCGGCGTTCCTCGACATCCTCATTAGTCGGCGCATCTGGAACTGGCGGGCGATCGGATACTCGACGATGCAGTACGCCATGTTTCTGGTCATGCGCGACATCCGCGGCAGGGACGCATCTGACTTGGCGAGAACACTCGAGGGACGTTTGGCTGGGGAAACCGAGACTTTCGTGACGAATGATCGTTTCCGTTTGCACGGCACGAACGGGCGTCAGATCCACCGCCTGCTTGCCCGGATGACCGACTATGTGGAGACCCAGGCCGGGCGCGCATCAAGGTATCAGGAGTACGTCCACCGCCACGGGAACCAACGATACGAGGTCGAGCACATCTGGGCCGACCATCCAGAAAGACACACCGACGAGTTCAGTCATCCGTCTGACTTCTCGGAATACCGCAATCGGATCGGCGGCCTCCTGCTGCTGCCGAAGAGCTTCAACGCCAGTTATGGCGATCTCCCCTATGCGGAAAAGCGCGGGCACTACCTCAAGCACAACCTTTTGGCACAAAGCCTCCACGAAAAGGCATACGATCGAGACCCAGGGTTCGCCGGTTTTGCGCACTCAAGCGGGCTACCGTTCAAACCGCACGCTGAGTTCTTGAAGGCTGACCTAGACGCTCGACAGGAGCTCTATCGACAACTCGCGGAGACGGTGTGGAACCCCGAGCGACTGGCGAGAGCGGCAGAGTCTTGATGGGCGCCCCCGGTCGTTATCCCACCATGAAGGATTCCGGTGTGGAGTGGCTGGGTGACGTGCCTGTGCATTGGGGGTGTCAGAGGCTAAAGACTCTTTGCACAATGCAAAGCGGAGAGGCCATTACGGCAGAGACCATTGAGGCGACGGGTGAGTACCCCGTCTACGGTGGCAATGGAGTGCGCGGATTTTCGTCCAAGTACACACACGATGGTACGTATGCTCTGATAGGCCGACAAGGGGCGTTGTGTGGAAACGTGCGCTTGGCGCAAGGTCGCTTCTGGGCGTCTGAGCATGCAGTCGTGACAAGGTTGCCCGGTGACCATGTCCCTGAGTGGTTTGTCTCTGTTCTGACGGTCATGAATCTGAATCAGTACTCGGTTGCGGCGGCACAACCAGGGCTGTCGGTTGACCGTGTGTTGAACCTTTGGGTACCAGTTCCTCCGCAATGTGAACAGAGGGCGATCGCGCGCTTTCTCGACTACGCGACGAGCCGAATCGACCGGTGTATCCATGCCAAAGAGAAGCTGATCACGCTGCTGGAGGAGCAGAAGCAAGCGGTCATCCATGCAGCAGTCACAGGTCAGATCGACGTACGCACCGGCAAGCCTTACCTCAAGTACAAGCGATCTAGAATCAGCCTGATCGAAGATGTGCCAAAGTGTTGGAAAGTGCGGCGGCTTAAGACCATCGCCAGGATACGCTATGGATTAGGCCAACCACCCCGAGAGGTTCCAGATGGCTTACCCATGTTGCGCGCGACCAACATTTGTCGAGGAGAGATCGTCGAAAAGGACATGGTGTACGTTGACCCTAAGGAGGTACCGATCGGTCGTAACGCGCTTCTTGCGCAGGAGGAGATTCTTGTCGTGAGGAGCGGGGCTTACACGGCTGATTCGGCCATTGTCCCTCAGGAATACAGTGGTGCAGTGGCAGGCTATGACCTAGTTGTTGCTGC